>PMHK01000099.1 GCA_003156635.1 Acidobacteriota bacterium
CGCTCGAAAGCGGCAAACTCATTTTGCAACTGCGCGAGAACGATTTGCGCGACTGCATCCAGGATATTACCGGTCGATGGAGCGACGCGTTCAGCCGCGCAAAAGTGCGCTTGGAGTTGAAGGTGCATCCCGAGCTTCCGGTGTTCAAGTTCGATTACCAAAAAGTTCAGCAATGCGTGGCGAATTTTCTGGATAACGCACTGAAGCACACTCCCCCTGAAGGTTGCGTGACGCTCCTAGCTCAGCCGCATTTTTGGGAGCGGCGGACTTCGGAAGCCGCGCCAGCAAATGATCGTCGCCGCGGACGCGGCGGCCGCAACAACAGCATATTGGTTTCGGTTTCAGACACCGGGAGCGGCATCGCGGCGGAGTTCCACCAGGAAATTTTCGAGGAGTTCGTTCGCGTCGATCCTTCATCTTCAGGAATGGGACTGGGCTTGGCGATCACCAAGCGCCTGATCCAAGCACACCGCGGAAAAGTGTGGGTCGACAGCGTGATGGGAAGCGGGAGTACCTTTTCGTTTCTTTTGCCGATAAACGTAGAATAGAAGCCGAGTACTGGACGCGCAATCGCGTCCGCTAGGGAAAAAAATGGCCGCCAAAGAACACATTCTGGTCGTAGACGACGAACCGAGTATTCGCAAGTATCTGCAGACGCTGCTGGAAGTGGATGGATTTGGAGTGGAAACCGTCACCAGCGGCAAGGAAGCGCTGGAGCGGATCGGTTCGGGAGAGCAACGCCCCGACTTCATCATTCTCGACGTGCTGATGCCGGAGATGGATGGGCTGGAAACGCTGCGCCAGTTGATGCAGATTGACCGCAGCCTGAACGTCATCATGCTGTCGTGCTCCAACGAAGTCACGACTGTGGTCGAAGCGATCCGCATCGGCGCGCTCGATTACCTGACCAAACCGTTCGAGAAACCGGAGCTGGATGCGGCTTTTCTGAAGTGCCGTCAGAAGCAGGAACTGCGCTCCGAAAATAAGGCGCTTCGCGAGTATTGCGAAGCGATCACCGAAGATTTGTCGTTCCTGGCGGCCAGTCCGCAAATGCTGAAAATTCGGCAGCAGGTACTGCAAATCGCTCCGGTCGACGTTCCGGTGTTCATCAGCGGCGAGAGTGGAGTGGGCAAAGAAGTGATTTCGCGGATGATTCATCTTCGTTCGAACCGGCGCGCGCAACCCTTTGTAAAGGTGAATTGCGCGGCGTTGCCGGGCGAGCTGCTGGAATCGGAATTGTTCGGGTACGAGCAGGGAGCTTTCACCGGCGCGGTACGCGCCAAGCCCGGCAAATTCGAACTGGCCAACCGCGGCACGATTTTCCTGGATGAAATCGCGGAGATGAGCACCCACTTGCAGGCCAAGCTGCTGCACGTGCTGCAAGACGGACAGTTCTCGCGGCTAGGCGCCCGCGCTACGGTTAATGTCGACGTTCGCGTGCTGGCCGCTACGAACATGGACGTAAAAGACGCTATGCGGTCCGGACGCTTCCGCGAAGATCTTTACTACCGGCTAAACGTGCTTTCCATTCACGTTCCCCCGCTGCGCGAACGCACCACCGAGATTCCGTTGTTGTTCCGGCATTTTCTGGCGAAGTACAGCGAGAAGTATGCCAAGCCAGCGCCCGATCCTTCGAAGCATTTGCTCGAAGCGGCATTGCGCTACCCGTGGCCCGGAAATTTGCGCGAGCTGGAAAACTTCGTCAAGCGTTATGTGATTCTGGAAGACGACGAAGGCAGCTTCCGTGAATTGTTGGAAATGACCGGGCAGCAGCAGCGCACTGCTCCGCGCGAAGATGCAGCTCCGCCGAAAGAGCAAGGGTTGAAGGCGCTGGTCCGCGGATTGAAAGACGAAGCGGAAATGGAAGCGATCGCCGATGCGTTGGAAAAAACAAACTGGTGCCGCAAAGATGCGGCGAAAATGCTGGGCATTAGTTACAAAGCATTGCTGTACAAAATGAGGCAATTCAATTTGGATTCAGGCCGTGGCGCGCGCTCGGCGGCGGCCAGGGCGGCGAGGGAATTGGCAGCGAAAGAAGCGGCGGCGAAAGAGGGCGCCGCGAAGGAAGCCGCACCGGCCATTCGCGGATCCTAGCGCTGACTCATTTTGAGAATCGGTGCGGCGCAGATCGGCACAGTTCCATTACTAGGGCAAAGAGTTGCATAACTAGAGCACATTAGTCGAAATAGCTCTTCCGTTTCTGCCGGGGGTTAGACTAGTATGCGACTCGAAACTGCGCAGGCAGTCGGCGGGCGCAGACAGTTTGAGCTGTACACTTTCCAGAAGAATTTTTTCAGAGATGCTCGGTGCTGTGTTCAAAGGGGTTGGAAGCCTCTTTTGCGTCGCTTTGCATACGGGTTGACTCTGGTCACTAGTACTAAGTAGACGGCGCCGCCGCGGTGGAGGGTTTCAATCCTTTGGAAGAGGGATTGCACTTCCGAAACCTTGGGGATGTGTCGCAATCCAATCTGTTGGGGGAGGAGCGGTGGGGATGACGGAGCGTCGCACGGCACGCCGGTACGATTTGTCACTGCCAGTCAATGTCCGTTTACCGATCAATCGCGAGACCGCGGCTCACAACGGCCAGACCCGCGACATTTCCACCCGCGGCGTTTATTTCATGATGCAAAAGGATCTTGCCCCCGGAACGGAAGTTGATTTTACGCTGACCCTGCCGGCGGAAATTACGCGTGGCGCGGAAGTATTCGTGCGTGCTCACGGGCGCGTGGTGCGCGTCGATAAGCAACAGGACGATCAGCATGAATCGATTGGCGTTGCGGCAGTGATCGAGCGCTACGACATTATTCGCGGTGAAGGGACTCCAATTTAAGTCCGACAGACAGCTCTTTTTAGCCTCCATCGCGCCTCGTTTTTTGTTCCAATCGCCGGCCCGATCCGGTGGCCTCCAGCGGTTGTCAGCCCCTCTCGCCCTCCGACCGGAACACGGAACCGCGATTCCCGAAAGTGCCTAGGATTTGCTGGTGGACGCATGTGAGTTCGGCCTTTGACCAGGGCCAATCCACAAGCACCAGCGACCGTACTAGCCACGTACTAGACTTAAAGTAATGGACATAGAGTTTTCCCAGCCAATCTGGAATTCCTTCAACTGTCTCCGTTCTTTAACGTCGTTTGGCGGCCCAGGTGCAAAGTTTAGCGTGGGGGCACGGGGAACCGCCTCACTCTATTCCGACGGACATTCATGGCATCTGCAGCTGAAGCGCGACTGGCGCCGGTACCAAACCCACTAGAACTTCCTCCGGACCACGTTTATTTTGGTCCGTCGCCGGCCATGCAAGTGGTTCGGCAACGCATGGAACGTTCCGCGGGACTGAACGTACCGGTCCTGATTCTTGGTGAGAGCGGCACCGGAAAGGAAATTCTGGCGCGTTTTATCCACGAACGCTCACCGTGGCGGCGTGGCCCGTTCGTCAAAGTGAATTGTCCCGCGATTCCCGGAACTTTGATCGAAAGTGAACTTTTCGGATTTCAGAAAGGTGCGTTCACCGGCGCCATTGCCCGACGCGTGGGCAAATTCGAGGAAGCCGACGGCGGCACTCTCCTGCTCGACGAAATAAGCGAAATGGATGTTCGGCTGCAGGCAAAACTCCTGCGCGCCATTCAGGAGCGC
>PMHK01000039.1:0-7609 GCA_003156635.1 Acidobacteriota bacterium
TTTTCCACCTGGCTGCACCGGCTGGCAGTCAATGTCGTCCTGATGCGCTTACGGAAGAAGTCCGGTACCGAAGCGTCTCTGGACGAGATGACCGAACCGGACGACGAATCGGGCGGACCGCGACGGGATTTCGGCGGCCCGGATTTGCGGCTCAGCGGTTCCATCGACCGGGTGAATTTGCAGCGGGCCGTCGAGCAATTGCCTCCGGGTTACAAGTCGGTCTTCGTGCTTCACGACGTGCAGGGTTATGAGCACAACGAGATCGCGAAGATTATGGAATGTTCCATCGGCAACTCGAAATCGCAGNNGGTTCCGGCGGCGAGGACTAAGCAATGGCTACCAATGGCTGTAAGAACTTTTTGGGCCGACTAGATTCGTGGATCGAAGGCGAACGTCCGGCCGAAGCCAAGGCCCATCTTCGAGACTGCGCGTCCTGCCAGACAGTCATCGAAGACCTCAGCGCCATTCAAATTGAAGCGCGCTCATGGAANNGCCCGTGGCGACTTCCCCCGCCGATTGGTTCGGCGCCTTCTTTGCTCGAATTCCCCGGCCCGTGCTGGCTGGCGCCTATCTTGCGATTCTGATAGCACTCGGTTTTGCGCTCAGCGGCCCGGTAAACCAACCCTCCAATGAAGCGAAATGGCTGGAAGGTACGCGGGTAGTCTCCTCCCCGATCAGCGCCCAGCTCGACAGCTTCGAGCAGAGCAGCCTCGCGAATCGCGATCTCAATCCTGCTATAACGGCTTCGCTCCATCAAAATTTGGCCATCGTTGACAACTACATTTCGTTGTGTGAAAAAAGTGTGCAAGAGGAACCAGAGAATGAAGTAGCGCGGGACTATCTATATTCGGCGTATAAGCAGAAGGCAGACCTGCTGGCGCAGATCGGCGAACGCGGAGAAAACGTCCAATGAGCACGGGTTATCTGGTTCCCACACATCGCAAACTCAAGACGCAGTTCAAAAAACGCTTTAAAACCGCAGGCGTGCTGGCCGTGCCCGGACTTTTATTGTGCAGCGCCGTTTCCGCCGGACCCATTCGCCACGAACAGCATTTTAAAGTCGCCGCCCACCCGATCATTACCATCCATAATCCCGAAGGCTTAATCACCGTGAAAGCCTGGACCAAAGCGGAGGTCATGGTCATCTCCATGCCCGCCAGCACCGCCGTGGAAGTGGACGCCGAGCAAATGGGCAATCGCGTGGACGTTACCACTCGCGCACTTTCCGATTCGGTGGCGCCCGCCGACATGAAGGCTGATTTCCAGATCAATGTTCCGGAAGATGCGGAACTGCAGATTCATAACGACGCCGGCTCGGTGAATGTCTCCAACGTGACCGGTGATATGAATGTCGAAACCGTTGCGGCCGGTGTGGACTTGGAAGATACATCCGGATACTTGACCGTGAAAACTGTTGGCGGCGGATTCCAGTGCCTGCGTTGTGCGGGGCGAATCGAGGTTTCCTCGATCAGCGGCAGTTTTAAGCTAATCGATTTGAAGAGTACGCATGTGTGGGCCCAAACCTCGACCGGGAATATTCTCTTCAACGGTCAATTTCTACCCAACGGAACATATTCACTGAAAAACTACAGCGGCATCATCGAAGTTCGCTTCTCGCCGGCGGATTCCTTCGACATGAGCGCCACTTCGCTCAAGGGCAAAGTGAACAACGAGGCCAAGCTAACGCCTTCCACTCACGAGCATCATTTCATGCCGCGCTGGGGCAACGCGCTATTCGGCACGTTCAACCAGGGCCGCGCAAAAGTCGAATTGACTTCTTTTGATGGAACAATCAACATCCTCAAGCGTGACTGATTTTTCACTCCACCTCGCATCGCATTGCAGAACCAATGGCAACTGAACCACGGTCTCGCGCGATCGTTTGCCTGACCGGCTTTATGGGCACCGGGAAATCCACCGTCGCTCGGCTGCTGGCCCGCCAGATTGGTTGGCAGCACGTGGACCTCGACAAACGCATCGTCGAATTCGCGAATCAAACCATCCCTGAAATTTTCTCCAAGCGTGGCGAGGCCGAGTTCCGCCAAATCGAGCGCGAGCAACTGGCTCGCATTCTGGGAGAAGCGACCGAGCAGCAGAAGTCGCGCCTGGTTTCGCTGGGCGGCGGCACCACCGCGCAGCCCCAAACTCTGGCTTTGCTGCGGCAGGCCGGCGCGGTTTTGATCTGGTTGCACTGTCCGGTCGACGATCTACTGAAACGCATTGCGCACATCCCGGATCGTCCGCTATTCCGCGATGCAGCTAGTTTCCGTAAACTTTACGAGGAAAGGTTGCCGTTCTACGAGCTCGCGGAGTATCGCGTGGAGTCGAACGTCGAGCCCTTGCGGGTGGTTGAACAAATCCTAGCGCTGGGAATTTTTCCAAAGGTGGTTGCATGAGTTTGATTTTCACGGAGCGGAAAATGCCAGAGTCGTTTCATTTATTTGGCTTGGGCGCCGCGTTAGCCTCGGTACTGGCCGGCATTTTGGTCCTCGGCAGCCCACTCCGAGCTCCCTTCAGCGTTGCCGCAGCCGCCAACAAGCTCCCGCCCCTGGTTGCCGACAAAGGGAAGTTCAAAATTATGGTCAACGGGCAAGCCGTGGGAAAAGAGGAATTCGAAATCGCCCCCGCCGGCGCAGATTGGACCGCGCACGCCATTTCCGAGCTTCAAACCCCGCAGGGAGTCACCAAGGTGAACGGTACCCTGACCGTTCATCCGGATGGAACGCCGGTGCACTACGACTGGTCCACCCAGGGCTTAAAAAAAGCTTCGTCGACCATCGCTTTCAGCGGAACCGGCGCGAGCGTTGAATTGCATATCGAAGGCGCGCGGCCCTTCGCCCAGGATTTTACGTTCAATACCCCGTTGGTCAGCGTGCTGGACAACAACCTCTACCACCAATATGAACTGCTGGCGCGCCTGTACGACCGCGAGGCCAAGGGTTCGCAGACATTTTCCGTGCTGGTGCCGCAGGAAATGACGCCGGGAAGCGTAACCGTGGACTCGTTAGGCAAACAGGACGCCGGAGGAAAGCAGCTCGAAGAATTGCGGGTGCGCACCGAAGACAATGAAATTGATTTGTACCTGGACGGACAAAAATTGATGCGGCTGGTCGCACCTGCGGCCAACGCCGAGATTGTCCGCGACGAAAAGTAGCCTCGAAAAACAAAAAAGGCCCGGAACACCGGGCCTTTCTGCCTTTCACTTGTGAGTTTGATCCGGAATGAACTAAACGCCGGGCGATTGCAGCAACCGAATCCCGCCGTTGACCGTGCGCACCGAAATTTCCCCGCCGCCCGTTCCCAATTTCGTCTTGAATGAGTGCGGTGCCACGGTTCCCGCGCCGCGCGGACGGGCCAGTTCGGAGTAGACGTCGCCATTCATGCTGAGGACTTTCAAATCGGCCCTAGCTCCAGCCGGAAGGCCCAGCAGCACCGACCCATTCACGGTCTCCAGATTCATCGGTCCGCCCGCCATCAGTTCCCGCAATTCGAGGCGGATGTCTCCGTTGGTCGTCTTCTCACTGAAGCGCCCGGAACTATTCGACACTTCGACGTCGCCATTCACCGAGCGCAGCTCCCCACCGCCTTCCACGCCGCGAACGATCACGCTGCCGTTCACCGTTCCGACGCTGCCGAGCAGGACGCGATACGGAACGTGAACGTGATATTCGACCGCAACTTCCGCGCCTTCACCTTTGGGATAACGGGTATGCACTGCAATCTGTCCGGGAGTGCTGTTGTCCACTTCAATTTTCACCTGCTGGACGTCACGCGCTTCACTCGTGCCGGTCTTCACCGCGCTGACTTCCACCTCGTCGCGGTCCCAGCCGTCAACGTGCACCGAGCCATTCACGTTTTCGAGCACGAAACTGCCGCCCTTGGTCAACGGGTAGACGTGATGGAAGGTTTCGTCGTAGGCAAAGCTGCTGCCGCACACGCTGGCCAATGCCGCCAACAGCAGCAGTCCACGCAACGCAGCAAGCAATATGGGTAGAGCCGAATCTAGTCGGTTCCGGCTTACTGAAGTTTTCACCTGAAATTGCGATCGCATGTTACGCCCCCTTCTAGTGCCGCTCCCGCCCGTTGGACCTTCAGCCGCTTCTAGTCGGCCGGGTTCCGTTTACTATCGGCAAGCGCTACCGGAAAATTGGGAGCGCCTGATGTATTAACGTTGCTGCGGCAGGTTTTGTAACTGCCGCGCGTCCTGAAACAGCTTCAATTGAAACGCCAGCTTCTGCTGCAACTGCTCCATTTGCTGCTTGTACAACTCCAATTGCTTGGCCGTGTCGCTCAGGATGACCCGAATATTCCCACCCACCGTCTGCAGGCGGATCACTTCCCCGCCGCCGTTCAGCGAGCCTTCTGCTCGCAACGGTCCGCCACCGGAGGAATTGTCTCGCCGGTAGGTCGTCGCGAACGCGGGATCGAAAGAAACCTGATGCTCGTCGCCGGACTGCACCTGGGCGTCAATGGTGACTGGAAGCTGCCGCGGAATGTAGACCACGATGTCTCCCGCTCCCGAATGAAATTCGCACTGGCTTGGCGATTTGACCGGCGTCACGAACCAGGCGGTAATCGCGCCGCTGCCGGTCGAAGCTTCCACCGCGCTATCCACCTGGGTCAGATAAATACTGCCACCCACGGTTTCCAGATTGGTCGGCCCCGAGACGCGTACCACTCGAATTCCCCCGCCACCGTTTTTGGCCTTCACCAGGCCAGAAGTCTCGCCCACTTCGATCTGCCCGCCAACGGTATCGGCAAATAGTTCGCTGCCGGAGTGCTCCACAAATATGTTGCCGCCGCCGGTGGAAAGATGCGCCGGCCCGTGTATCGACTCCGCTCGAATGTGGCCGCCGTTGGTGTGCAAAGTAGCGCTGCCGGAAATGGCGCCGGCGGTGATGTGCCCGCCGCCCGAAATTGCGGTCAGATCCCCGGTCACGTTCTTCAACGTCAGGTGTCCGCCCGCCGTTTCGAGATGCGCCGAACCACCGATATTCCCGGCAATGATCGTTCCTCCGGAAGTGACCAGCGAGGCGCGCCCGTTGATATCGTCAGCCTGGATATTTCCGCCGCCGGTAGTTATATCTACGTTGTAGTTCTTGGGAATGTTCAACTCGACCGTGACCCACAGTCGGCCACTCGATTGGCGGCCAAAGGATTGCCCCCGGAAATAGACCCCTTCCGGAGTTTCCCGGGCGGTGGTGGTAAATTCCCGGAGGAGCCGCTGCGCGTCTTTTTCAGAGGAACTTACTTCGAGGCGGACCCGGTAATCGATCTTCCCGGAGTCGGTGGTTCTTAGCACCACGTTCCCGAGGTCCAAAACAACTTTCAGCCTTTGTCCCTCATGCGTCGCGACCATTCCATTGCTTTCGGAAATCAGTCTGGAACCGTCGGCGGATTGGCGTACCTGACTATCTTTTCCGTCAGCCGCCACCCGTGACGGCAACGACAAGTAAATCGCGGTCAAGCTAAGAATGAATCCAGTGAGGAACAGAACAATGAGCGCACTCGTAGTGTGCCCTGCGCGGAGGAGGGAGCCGTGAGCTGGCTTTTCAGCGGGCATGATTAGAATTTCTGCCGTGGACCCAGATCGCGAATCACCGCCGCACTTTGCAGCCGAATGTACACGCTGGGATCTTTCTTGATCAACTCGCGCAGCACGGCCAGCAGATGGTCATCCGAATCAACTTCGCCTTTGGCCGCCATATCGCGCAATTCGTTAATCGCTTCCACCCGCACACCGGGATTTTGATCGTCGACCAGCGCATCCAGCAGCGTTTGGCGGACCTGATTCTGAGGCTCAGCCCCGTCCAACGCTTCCACCGCTTTCAGCCGTACCGCCGCGTTGTGATCGGTGTGCACTGCCCGGCAAAGCGCGGAGCGAACTTCGGGATCGTTATTGCGAATGCGCAACAGATCGATGGCATCCAAGCGAACGTCGGGATCGTTGCGCTGGCTGTCCTGCAGCACATGAATCAGCATGTGCTTCACGTTATCGTTATCCACGGTTCCGGAGACGGTCATCGGCTGCTGCAGGTTCAATTGCAATTGAACCTGGGGAGGCTGATTGTCTCCCGCCGGAAGAACGTTGATGCCGGCCACATCGGCGCGGTGCAGATCGAGCGAACTGATTGCCGAATTCGATAAACCGGAGTCAGACGTGGAATCGACAGGTTGCACGGCAGAGAGTACTACACCCGAATTCTGATTCGAAGCAACAGCCGAAGGGTTATGACGCAGCAGGCGCGGCCCGAACAATCCAACCGCGAAACCGATAATCAAAAGGAATGCAGCACTCCAAGCCGGCTGGGGAGCAAGCCAACTCGCGGGCAGGAAAGATCCGGTGAGGCGGCGCAACCAGCTGCGCTCTTCCTGCTGGTCGAGCGAATCAAACAGCTCGGCGCGGCAGCTCGCCAGAAAATTGGCATCGGGTTCGGAGCGATGGGAAGCGAGAAGTGCTAGGACTTCACTTTCCTGCTGGAAAGCCGTGCGGCAGCCTTCACACGACTGGATGTGTTTTTGCATTTCTTCCGATTCGGGCGATTCCAGCTCGCCTGCGGCCAGCAGCGAAAGCTTAATTTCAAACTCGCCGCATGCCGTGCTGCTCAACCCGTCGGATTCCTCTTGATACATTCGATGTGGCCTCTTCGATCTCGATTAACGCATGCATTCCAGGCTCGCGCGTAATTTTCGCGTCGCCCGGAACAACGAATTCTTTACTGTTTCTTCAGACGTACCCAGCATGTCGCCGATAGCACGCAATTTTAATCCTTGATAGTGCTTCATTTCAAAAACCATTCTTTCACGGGGCGAGAGCCGATTCAACGCCGTCGCGATGTGCTCGCCCAATTCCTGTCCCAGTAGATTCCGTTCGGGATTCGCCGCGGCGCGCGCTTCCGGTTGACGATCGAAAAAGTCGCGCGTCGTGCTTTCCGAATCTTCCGGGACCGGCGCCTGATCTTCCTTGCGGCTGGTGCGGCGGCGCAAATGGTCCAGCGCCACGTTGGTGACAATCCGATACAGCCACGTATAAAAACTGCACTCAAAACGAAAACGATGCAGGTTCTTGTAGACCCGCATAAAAGCTTCCTGGTAAATGTCGCGCGCGTCTTCCGCGCGATGCACCAGATTCAGCGCCAGGCGCAACACCTCGCGATCGTAACGCCGCACGAGCTCCTCGAACGCCAGACGGTCGCCCGCCTGCGCCGTTCGCACGAGCCCGTGCTCTTCTTGAACTTTGGCTGCCGCTGCAAGGCGCGCATCCGAATCCAGCGCGACGCTCATCCCCATGGTGTCAACCGCAGGCCGAGTTCCGCTTCCAGTTATTCCGCCATTGCCGGAAGCTTGAGTTGCCCGGTTCCCAGTACCAAATGTATCTGCAGAGTTCATGAGAATAGACGGGTCCGTTGGTCGAAGGTGAGCATCGTCAGACGGTGTTTTCCCAGTATCGGACATTTGCCCTGTGATTCCACAGCATTCTGTGATGCCGAATCGCTTTAAGGCGTTGTGTCGGCTCGAGTTAGCCGCACGCCACCAAATGCTGCTTGGAATCAAATCCAGAGTAATGCACTCGCCACGCCAAAGTAGTTCTAGGACGTTCGCGGCGGGG
>PMHK01000039.1:7640-31114 GCA_003156635.1 Acidobacteriota bacterium
TCCGCTACGAAGACCGCATCCGCTTTACCCCCATCGACCAGCTTATTCCCGGTCAAGTGCATACCATTTTTGCCGAGGTCGCGGACGGCGGCAGCACCGTGCGGTTCGCGCGAGCGCGCAGATCCATTTTTCACCTTTCGGTTCGCGACACCACCGGAGTGGTTCATGCGCGGTTCTTCCACGGCGGATATCTCGAAGGAAAATTGAAGCAGGGCCAGAAAGTCGTGCTGCACGGAAAAGTGGAGCAGGATCTGTATCGTTTCGGCCGCAAGGAAATGGTCAACCCGCAGATGGAATTGGTCGGCGACCTCGAAGGCTCCGCCGCGGATTCCACCGAAGTCGGCCGCATCGTGCCGATTTACGAAGCGCTCGGCGGAATCAGCTCGCGCATGTTGCGCCGCATCATCTATGGCGTGCTCCTCAATTTTGAGGGCGACATCCCCGATGCGCTGCCGCTGGAAATTCTGGAACGTTATCGCTTCCCCTCTCGCCGCGACGCGGTGCTTCAGGCCCATTTCCCTTCCAAAGACGAAAATGTCGAACTCCTGAATCAATTCCGCAGCCCGGCGCAGATCCGCCTGATTTTTGAGGATTTTTTCTACTACCAGCTGGCGCTCGCGCTGCAGCGAAACAGTGCGCACCACCAGCGCGGAATCGCCATGCGCATTCGAGAAGAAAAAGTGCGGGAGGCTTTGAAGCGGATCTTGCCCTTCAAACCCACGGGTGCGCAGAAACGCGTCCTGGTGGAAATCGCCAGCGACTTGGAAAAATCGTACCCTATGCACCGCTTGCTGGAAGGCGATGTCGGCAGCGGCAAGACCATCGTCGCCCTGGAAGCTGCGACCATCGCGATCGAAAATGGCTATCAGGTGGCCCTGATGGCGCCCACGGAAATCCTCGCGGCGCAGCATTATTTTTCCGCCAGCCGCATTTTCAAGGGTGTAGGCTACGGCGTCGAATTGATCGTCAGCGGCCGCAAGCAGTCGGTGAAAAACGAAGCACTGGCGCGCGCGGAAAGCGGCGAAGCGCAAATCGTGGTGGGTACGCACGCACTGATCGAAAATCCGGTGGCGTTCAAGAAGCTGGGACTGGTCATCATCGACGAGCAACACCGCTTCGGCGTCCTGCAACGAAAAAGATTGATGGATAAAGGCGCGTCGCCCCACGTACTGGTCATGACCGCCACACCGATTCCGCGCACCTTGGCACTGACGCTGTACGGCGATCTCGAAATTTCGGTGATCGACGAAATGCCGCCGGGGCGCACGCCGATCGAAACTCGCTGGGCCGACGAAAGCAAACTCGCCGGCGTATGGCAGTTTGTCGGCCGCGAAATCGCTGCTGGCCGGCAGGCGTATGTGGTCTATCCGGTGATTGAAGAATCGAAGCAAGAGCTAAAAGCGGCTACCGCGGAGTATGAGCGTCTGGCGAAAACAGTGTTCTCTCAGCTTCGCGTGGGCTTGCTGCACGGGCGCTTGAAAAATGAAGAAAAAGAAGCGGTGATGGAGAAGTTCCGCAAAAACGAAATTCAAATTCTGGTGGCCACTACGGTGATCGAAGTGGGCGTCGACGTTCCCAACGCCACGGTGATGGTGGTCGAGCACGCCGATCGCTTTGGTTTGGCGCAACTGCATCAACTCCGGGGCAGAATCGGCCGCGGCACCGCCAAGTCCTATTGCATCCTGGTCGCGCGCAAAAAAATCACCGGCGAGGCCCTCGCGCGAATCGAAACTATGGTAGCCACGTCCAACGGATTTGAGATCGCCGAGCAGGATTTGAAGCAGCGCGGGCCCGGCGAATTTTTCGGCACCCGCCAGCACGGCGATGCGGCATTTTCGGTAGCCCAGCCGCTGCGCGATCGTGAGATTCTGGAGCTCGCGCGCCGCGAAGCATTTGCCTTGGCCGAAAAACCAGAACGCGCCGCGGAAGTTATTGCGAAACTCGAAGCGCTGAGTCCGGCTTGGCGAAAACGCTATCATCTGGCATCAGTGGGATAAATCATGCGTGTGATTGCCGGTAAATATCGCAGCCGCGTGTTAAAAGGGCCCGGTGTGCTGAAACTTCGGCCGACCAGCGACCGCTTGCGCGAAACGTTCTTCAATGTTCTCGGCCCGGCAATTGAAAGCTCGCTCTTCATCGACGCATTCGCCGGCACCGGCGCCATGGGCATCGAAGCCCTCAGCCGGGGCGCCTCCGAGGCAATTTTTTTGGAATCGTATGGCAAAGCGGTGCAGCTCATTCAACGGAATCTCGAATCTCTCGAAATTCGAAATGCGGAGTTGATTCATGCCGATGTGATCGCCGGCCTGGAAAAAATCGCCACCCGCCGCGTGGTCGCGGATTTTATCTTCGTCGACCCGCCCTACGAAAAAACCCAGGAATACGCGCGCGTTCTGGATTTCCTCGATGGCTCCGATCTCATCGCTCCGCGCGGCGTGGTCATCGTGGAACACTATTTCAAGACCACCCTTCCGATGCGGTTCGATCGGCTGGAACGAGCCCGCGTCCTGGAGCAGGGCGACGCATCTTTGAGTTTCTTTCGCCTGGCAGCCGCAGCCTAGCCTCAGCGCATCCTACTCCGTCGGGTATAATGTCCGGACCTTTATGCAACCTGTAATGCAGCGTGAGCGAGAACCGGAGCCAGTGGCCGAACAATTCGTCGAACTGCCGTCACACTCGCGGCTGCCTCGGCTGGACCTCGGCGTGGACTGGGGCTCGCCCTGGACCGAATTTCGTTCGAGCCTGCGAAATTATTTTGATGGCTCGAAGGCGCCAAGCCCCGCGGACTTGCCAGCCGATTCGGATTTGCGCGTCGAATGGATCGAAAACAAAGTTCCGGGCAAAGCCTTTGGCGGCTCCGTTCTCTGGCACGTCGCCCTGGTCGGCTTGCTCTTCCTGCCCATTTGGCATTTTCTGGAAAGCAAACCATCTGATCTCGAGCTGCCCCGAATTGAACTGACCTGGACCAACCCGCAGGATTTGCCGCCGATTTCGCTACCAGGCAACGCGCCGAAACCGAGTCCCAAAGGCGATCCGGCAAAACCGTTGCCGGAAAAAGGCGCTGATGCCTTTCATCCTCGGCAAACCATTCTTTCGGAGCCCGTGCGCGTAAACCATCCGCGGCAGACGTTGATTCAGCCGGATGCGCCGCCCACCCCGCCCAAGATTGAGACGCCGTTGCCGAACATCGCGGAATGGGCGGCCGCGCCGGCGCCACCAAAACCGATGCTGCGCATGGGTTCCGCGGCGGCGCCGCAACGGCAGAACCGCGTCACCAAGGATTTGGCGGCGCCAGACGTCACGAATCAGGAAAAAACTCCCGCTGAACTGAATATCGCCGCTGCTCCGGTGGTCAATCCGCAGCCACGCCTGGCGATGAGCGCCACGTCCAAAGCGGCCGAACGGCAAACGAAACAAACCGATTACGGCGCCGCCCCGGAAGTTGGCGCCGCCTCCGGCGATGCAAGTTTGCATCGCTTGATCGCAATTTCGGCGAATCCCGGACCACCGGCGCCCGAAGTCAGCGTTCCGCAGGGAAATTTGTCCGCGCGCGTCGCGATTTCGCCGGACGGAAAGCAGCCGGGTAGTCCCGGCGGCGTTGAACACGGATCGAACGAAAATGGCGGAGCAGCAGGCGGAGAATCCAGCATCGGCGGCAGCGGAAAGAATTCCGCATCGAATGGCGCAGGGTTGCCTGCCGCGGTGAGTATAAGCGGTGGCTCGCACTCAACCGGAGGCATTGCTCCGGCAGGACGTTCAAATAATAAGTTTGTGCTCAAGCCGCTTGATTCGGCGAATGCGCCTCCGGTCGCGCACAAAGGCCCCTCGGTGATCGGACCGATCGATCCGAATCTCGCTCCGGAAAAAATTCTCTCCGGCAAAGAGGTCTACACCCTGCACATCAACATGCCCAACCTGACCAGCTTCAGCGGAAGCTGGATCATGAATTTCGCGCAGATGGACGAAGGCGATCAGCCGTACAACAAGCCCAAGGGGAATTTGTCCGGCCCCGAGCCCGAACGCAAAGTCGATCCGAAGTATCCGCAGACCCTGATCAAGGAAAAAGTCGACGGCGAAGTAATTCTCTACGCGATCATCCGCAAGGATGGAACGGTGGATAGCATTCAACTTGTGCGAGGCATCGATCCGCAGTTGGATAAAAATTCGATGGAAGCTTTGTCGCGATGGGTCTTCCGGCCTGGCGCGAGGGACGGCAAGCCTGTGGACCTCGAAGCGGTGGTCCACATTCCTTTCCATTTCCGCCGCCCCGATCAATAAAACGCGCAGCTTTGAAATGACGATGCTAGAAGTGCGAGCGTAGTTCCCGAAAGCTCGTCAGGATGAGCAGTTTGCCAGTACCGCTTTCGAGCTCGGCGTGTTCCAGGTGCCAGGTGTTCGAGTGCGGCACGAATACGGCGTTGAGTCCGATCTGCAGCGCCGGATTGATGTCGCTGCGCGGNNATTGCTCGATCATGCGTTCGTATACCGCGGCATCTTTTTCGATAACGATTTCGATTGCGTCGAAATAAGACTGCAGGCCGGAACGCTCCACCTTCGCCGCTTGCTCCGCTGCTTCTCCTTTGGTCAACAGCACCAACCGATGATGCTTGGCCAGGTAAGCGAGGGTTTCGGGGACACCGTCCATAATGTGCGGTGGCGTCGCCNNTTCCTGCACGATCTCGCGGCGGGCCGCATTGCCGGCCAGCTTCAGGTAGGTCTCTTCTAGCGAACGGCGGAAGCTCCGCACTCCATAACCGTGCTGGCGAATATTTCGCTTCTCGGTTTCATTCAGGATGTGGCGGATGTATTCGCGGGTGTAGCCTAGATGTTCCAGTTGGGTAATAAAGTGGTCGATCGACTTCTCAAAGAAAATATTATTTTCCCAGAGTGTATCGTCTGCGTCGATTAACAGCGTCTGACGTGCCATGCGTTCGGTCTGAACTCCGTCTCTTTTAGGATCGCTATGCTCTGCCGTTGCTTACGGGTTAGCGGCCTTACGCGTACCGGTCGCCAGCTTCTCTAGAATCGCCCGAGCCGTCTTCTGAACTTCGCCAAAAGTATTCAGGTAATCCTGAAATTCTCGGTTCAATTCGAGTGCGGTGATTGGATCGAGCTTGTTCCGCAAGATCATATCGCGCAAATGAACGGGATGTGGAAGCACCGCGTCGTCGCGCAATTCATCGAGCGCCAAATTCGGGTCGTAGTGATACATGCGTCCCCCTTTGCGGCGGAGTTTCAATTTTACTCTGTTTCGGCGAGTCCGTCAGGTAGTGGCGGGTAAAAATTCGTAGCGATCGATGCGCGCGGCGATTCCGCGATTTTTGTCCTGGGGCTCGACGCGCAGAACGCGGGCGTAACAGCGGATGTGGACGTCACCGGCGAGCGTGATTTGCTGCGGAAGCGTAAGAACAAATTCGATAGAGGCGCCTGCTTCGAGGCCGCCGTCGGTCGTAAAGTACAGCCCGCGAAAACTTACGTCGCGAGTCTCGCCCTGTTTTTCGAGAAGATTGTCGTCCTTCGAGAAGCGGACCTTCAGCGGCAGCATCATCGAGAATCGCCGCGCGGCACGTCGTTCAACGGCGTTGTCCATCGACCCTCCCGCCCTGGACTGGATCTGCATTGGCGCCACGCTACCACTGCTGTGGCCTGCGTGCAATGGGATTAAAAATCCGGACGCCGTAGCGCGAGTACAGCTTTCGCCGGTTTGACGTCGTCGGCTGGTACCGCTACGATAGGCCGCAGTGAGTCAGGTCGCCGCCAATCCCTTCGTCGAAATGCGCAAGCATCCGCGCGCCCAATTGGGTATGGGGGCTCGAATTCGCTGGCGCGGCCCGCTGGGTATGCGTATGGAAGTCACCCGCACGATCGACGTGTCACGCGACGGAGTCCGGGTCCCACGCAGCGAAGCCTGCGAAATTGGTTCTCGGGTCTGGGTGACATTCCCGTTCGACTCCAGTCCTTCTGCGGCAGCCCAGCCGGAGACTCCGGCTCGGGTGGTGCGCGTGGAGCAGAATTCACAGCGGGGTTATGACGTCTCGCTGCAACTGGAATTGCCGCCACGAAATGGGGAACGCCCCAAAAGCCAGGAACGACGAAGCTGTTCGCGCATTACCTTCGCAATTCCCATGTTCGTGCGGGTGGCGGGCTCGCCGTGGCCTGAAGAATCGATGACGCACGACATTTCGCGTGCGGGAGCACGCTTCGAATCGGCGCACATGTACCACAAGGGAGACACGATTCTGGCCAAGATCCCGTGGGGCGAATGGGAACGCGCCGGAGAAATGCGCGCGCGGGTCGTTAGAGTGGAAGCCGCACCGGTTAACCCGGGACCCGCGCCGCAGTCCGACCCAGCAATCGGGCAAAGCGGAATGCTCAGTTTTATCTCGGTGTGCTGGGATGTCCAACCGAAGGTCTGACGATTCCGCACAAGATTCGCAGGAAATCTGATACCCAACGGTGATTTTGTCGTTGGCCTAGCATGAATTCATGACCGAGATATTTCATCGTAGTATTTTCATCGATGGTCCCGCAGGCCGTCTGGAATCTTTGCTGTGGACCTCCGCGTCGGAGAATCCGACGCTCGCGGCAGTGGTCTGTCATCCCCATCCACTTTTCTCCGGGACCATGCACAACAAAGTTGTGTATCAGACCGCGAAGGCCCTGCACCTCCGGGGGATTCCCGTGCTGCGGTTTAATTTTCGCGGGACGGGTTTGAGTGAAGGGGTGCACGACGACGGCAAAGGCGAGCGCGACGATGTCCGGGCGGCGTTGGACTACCTGGCGGGACAGTATGCCGAGAGCAATTTGCTCCTTGCGGGATTCAGCTTCGGATCGTGGGTCGGATTGCGAGTGGGTTGCAACGACGCGCGGGTGACCGATCTGATTGGACTGGGGATCCCGGCGAATCGCTCGGGCATGAAATATTTGGCCGAGTGCGAGAAACCGAAACTTTTCGTGCAAGGCGGAAACGACGAATTCGGCTCGCGCGAAAATATCGAAGCGTTGTTCGCGACCGTGCCGGAGCCGAAGCGGCTGGTGATCGTGGAAGGCGCCGATCATTTCTTCACCGGACAGCTCGACCAGGTGGCCCGTGCGATCAACGATTGGCTGGACGCGCGCCATCCGAAAGAGGCGGACAATTTAGGCTGAGCCTTTCTCCCCGCGCTAGTGCTTGGCCTCGAATAACTTTAAAAATTGTTCGCGCGATGCCGGCTCGACAGAAACGAGTTGCGTGTTGGCCTTCACGTGCTGCACGTTGCTCATGCCTACCAATGCGGTCGTCAATCCCGGCACCGACCTGGCGAACTGCAAGGCGAGTGAGGAATTGTCCTGAAGACCCAGCGCCGCGCGGATGAACGGCGGCAAATTTTTGGTGAGTTGGCCTTGTAACAAGGCGGCGCTGGTGATCAGCGCGATATTCAGGGCCCGCGCGGCTTGAACCATCGGCACTAATTTTCCGTCGATCATCTGGTTCGGGCGAGTCAGGGCCTCCGGCATCGCGATATTGAACGGCAGCTGCACGAACCGAAAATGGTGGTCATCGCCGGCAACGTCGCGAGCAATGTCCGCCATCTCCTTCAACGAAAGATAACCGTTGGCCTCGGGGGCGTCGCGGAACGAATTCCAGGTGGCTAACCCGTAGGCGCGAATTGCTTTCGAAGCTACCGAGGATTCGAGGAATAGGAACGCTTCGCGAATCCGCGCACGAAAAACCTCAGGAGAAACTTCGCTCAGCTGCGTTTCGGGATTGTGCAGGTAGAAGACATCGATGGTCGCGACGCCCAAGTTCCGGCGGCTGCGTTCTAATTGGTCCGAGAGATAACCGGGCGCCATGCAGTGGCAGCCGGCGGCAATGTCGTCAGCGGTAAAAATACCGCGTTCCAGAAATTCGCGCGAGAAATAGGAATTTGGATCGGCGGGCATTTCGCCGTCGGGCGTCAAGAAACCAGCTTTGGTGCAGAGCACAATTTCGTCGCGCGAGTAACCTTTGGCAAAAAGGTCTTTTAACGCCGCGCCGATGGCGCGTTCACTGCGTTGAAAACGGTAATTGATCGCGGAATCGACGACGTTGATGCCGCTCTCGACCGCCGTAACCACTGCGTCGGTGTAGGCACGATCAGTTGAATCGTCGGGCTCTCCGAGGTAGGTTCCGATTCCGATGGAAGAAAGAACGAGGCCGCCGCGAATCTCGCGAAAATGGCCCGCGGCCGAACGCCCTTGAAATCGCGCGGCGTACCGCAGGCTTCCATCCGCCGTCGCGGAGCCTGTTTTTCGCTCTTCACCGCCTGGTGCCGTTGACGACATTCACTTCCCTCTTCGATTCGGAAATACGAACAAACGCGGAGTATACCAGACGATACGCCGCACCAAGCGAGGCGAGACGTTCACGAAACACCTCGCGCAGCGACTTCTTCCGGAGCTTCGGCAGCGACCAATCCCTGGGCGTCGAGCAGTTGATGGGCTTCGAAGCGCAGCGACGGTAAACGCCGCAGAAAATATATTGCGCCAGCGACGGCGCCGACGCCGCCAATGGCGACGGTTAGCGGCGCTCCAATCCAATCGGCAAATAATCCCGACAACAGCGAGCCAATGGGGGCCATGCCCATGAACATCATGGTGTACATGGCCATGGCGCGGCCGCGCAATTCGTCGGGAACCATGGCCTGGATCAAAGTGTTGGAGCTGGACATCTGCAGCATGACGCCGTAGCCGACCGGGACCAACAAAACTACGGATAGCCAGAAGATTTTCGAGAACGCAAAAAGAATCAACGAAACGCCGAAGGCCATGGCGGCGAACCCGACAACGGTGCCCAGGCCTTTAACGCCGCGACGGCTGGCGAGGGTCAATGCGCCGAGCAATGCGCCAACTCCCGCAGAGCCCATCAGGATTCCCAGACCGTGCGCGCCACGATGCAGAATTTGATCGGCAAAAATCGGCATGAGCACGGAATACGGAACGGCGACAAGGCTGACGATTCCGATCAGCGTGATCAAGGCCAAAATCGGCGCGGTACGTTGGATGTAGCGAAAGCCTTCGGCGATGTGCTCGAAGGGAGAGGTGCCGGCGGGCACTGGGCGGTATGGCGGCAGCTTCATCATCAGCAGGCCCGCAATCACCGCGATGTAGCTGGCTCCGTTGGCGAAGAAGCACCAGCCTTCGCCGATGCGCGAGACTAGAATTCCAGCGATGGCCGGGCCGATGACGCGCGCGCCATTGAACATGGAAGAATTCAACGCGATCGCATTCATCAAATCGTCGCGCGAAACCATTTCGATGAGGAAGGATTGGCGTCCGGGAATATCGAAGGCATTCACGGCGCCGAGGAGTGCGGCGAGCGTGATGATTTCCCAGGTTTTTACGATGTGCAATAAGGTCAGCGCGGCGAGAACGAAGGCGAGCAGCATGGAAGCCACTTGGGTGCCGATGACGATTTTTTGGCGATTCCAGCGATCGGCAGCTAAGCCGCCCAGCGGAGACAGAATAAAAATCGGAATCTGTCCAGCGAATCCGACGACGCCTAGGAGCAGCGAGGAACCGGTGATGCGATAGACCAGCCAAGCCTGGGCGATGGTTTGCATCCACGTGCCGATCAGCGAGATCAGTTGGCCGCTGAAGAACAGCCGAAAATTGCGGTGGCGCAGCGAGCGGACCATGTCGCGAAAACGCGAGCGAGGTGATGGATCCGGGCTATTGGCAGCGATGGGAGCGCGTGCGGCCATGATTAGAAGTGTACGACGCAAGAGCGCCGATGCGGATTGGAATTGATAGTCATGGTTGCGGCGGTTGCGATGGCGACGGAGGAATTAAATTTTTCTCATGTGGATTGAGAAGCCGCGCACAGGCGCGCAAGATCCGCCGATAGGGCCAGTCGCCGGTGCGAAACAGAATTTCGCCGTCGCGCGGCTTGGAATAAAACCACCGAGAAACCAAAGAGAGATGTTCAGAAAGAAATGGGGGAGCACGGCGCAGGCCGTATTGCTCGCGCCAGGCGTCGGACGTGCTTTTTCTTTCGGCCGGGGCTAAATCGGGTTGCGGGCCGTCGAACAGGCCTCGTTGTGCGTCAATGTTCGGCTCGGCAATTTCCTGTGGCGTAGGTTGCGCTGTCTTCTCAACGGGAAGCTGCGTGGACCCGGCGGTGACAGCATCGAGCGGTTCGAAGGCGGCGCGCAGCGTGGCTTCAACGGACCGCGGCTCGCTGACTTCGCCGAAATGAAGGTGAAACGGATCGACGAGTGTGCCGCGATGCAGTGGGAACACGGCTATAGATTGGGGATCGGCGCCGCGCTGCAAAATCACGGCGTCGAGATCCTCGACGCGTCGAACGATATCCGGAATACCGCGCAAGGCTTGGTCGACTTTTTCGAGGCGCTTGTGGAGCGCGGCGGCACGCTCGAAATCGAGCGCTTCGCTGGCGGCTTCGCGCTCGTGTTCGAGACGCGCGGCCAAGACCGCGCCTTGCCCCGAGAGGCCTTCGAGCAAGTAGCCGACTTCGCGGTCGTACTCCTCCTGGGTGCAACCCGCGAAACACGGCGCCAGGCACATTTTCATTTCGGAATAAATGCAGCCAGGAAAATTGGGGTCGCGGCGAATTTTGATCTGACAGCGACGGGTTTTGAAGAGATCGAGGAAGCCTTCGCTGAAATCTTCAGCGAAACGGCGTGACGGGAACGGACCAAAGTAAAAACCTTCGTCGGCGCGAATCTGGCGCGTGACATAACAGCGCGGGTAGGAATTTCGGAGATTTACTTTCAGCATGGCCGGAGGCCGAATACGCGCAAGGGTCCGATAGCGTTGGGGAAAGAGCGAGCGCGCAATTTGGTAATGAAGCAAAGACTGTTCGAATTTCGAGCCGGTCACGCTGTAGCGAATATTTCCCACGACTTCGCGCAAGTTGAGGCGTTTCGATTGAGCTTCGGGGGTGGCCAGCAGTCGTTCGGCGGCGCGACGAATGTCCGCGGTTCGCGCCAGATAGGGCTCGGCTTTCGGGGCTTTCATTTCGAGCAGGATCACGCCCGGCCGGGCCGGAAGCGCCGCGAAAAAGTCGGCATCGAACTCCGGGAAGAAAGGTAAGCCGCAATCCAGCTCCAGCATGGGGTCAAGAATACAACGAGGATCGGCGCCGGGAGAAATTCCTGGGCCAATCGCAACGTAACCGCAACAAGGGTTAATTGTTGCGGCTAGAATTTGGAACCAGTTTTGTTTTGAATAGATTGCAGCGATTTCTAATAAAAAGTTGTTGCGGTTAGAAAATCGCCGGGAGAATGCCGAGGACCGGAAATTGGTGCTTACTGCGCTGCCCGCCAGCATCGGAAGCCGCAGGGCAGAAATTTGGATTCGCGCAACACTTCAGCCCCGGCATCACACTAGTAACTCCTTTGTCAATACGATTTCAGGACCCAGGAGGCGATGACCAGGCGCTGAATCTCGCTGGTGCCCTCGTAGATTTCGGTGATGCGGGCGTCGCGATAATTGCGTTCGACGGGATATTCGCGGCTGTAACCGTTGCCGCCGTGAATCTGAATCGCCTTGTGGGTTAGGCGCGTGGACATTTCGCTCGAAAATAGCTTGGCCATGGAGGCTTCCATGGAAAATCGCTGGCCGGCGTCCTGCTTCCAGGCGGCGCGTCGCGCGAGCAAGCGCGCGGCGTCAATTTCGGTGGACATATCCGCAAGCATGAATTGGATGGCCTGAAAATCGGCGATGGGGTGGCCGAAGGCCTGGCGCTGCTTGGCATAGGCGAGGGCGGCTTCGAAAGCGCCCTGGGCGATGCCGATGGCTTGGGCGGCGATGCCTATGCGGCCGCCATCGAGCGTGGCGAGCGCAATTTTGTAGCCTTCACCTTCCTTGCCGATGCGATTCGATTCGGGAACTTCGCAATCGCTGAAAGCAAGTTCGGTGCAGGCGGTAGCGTTGATGCCGAGTTTTTTTTCTTCTTTGCCGACCGAGAAACCAGGAGTGCCCTTCTCGACGACGAGCGCGGTGATGCCTTTCTCGCCCTTTTCCGGTTGGGTGTTGACGTAGACGATGGCGGCGTCGGCGGCGCCGCCGTTGGTGATCCAGGCTTTGGTGCCGTTAATGTTGTACTTGCCGTTTTTCAAGACGGCTCTGGTGGCGAGCGCGGCGGCATTGGAACCAGCTTGCGGCTCGGTGAGGGCGAAGCAGCCGACTTTTTCGCCACGGGCGTAAGGGACGAGGAACTTCTTTTTCTGATCTTCGGTGCCGAAGTGATGGATTGGGGCACCGTACAAAGAATTTTGGGCGGAGAGAATTACGCCGGTGGAGGCACAGACGCGGGAGATTTCTTCAATCACAATGGCGTAGCTGATGTGGTCCATGCCCGCGCCGCCTTGGGCTTCGGGGATGGCGACGCCGGTGAGGCCAAGTTCGGCGGCTTTTTGGAAAAGCTCGCGGGGAAACTTGCCTTTCTCGTCGTTCTCGCGCGCGAGGGGTTTTACTTCGGCTTCGGCGAAATCGCGGACGCTTTTTTGGAGGAGTTTTTGTTCTTCGGTTAGTTCGAGGTTCAAGGGAGCTCCGGATAATTGCGGCTGTTTATTGTAGCGCCGGTGGACGTGGAGAGGAAAGTGAGACGGAAGGCGAAGGACGGGCGATTCGAGAGGAAGCACGGTTGTCGGTCGTAGCGCGTAAGACGCAGATCCCTCGCGGCGCTTCGGGATTACAAGTTTTTAGAGTGGGCGGTAAGCAGTCTTAGGGTAGAAGACCAGCGAGGCGAACGTTTCGATCACGAATGCATTTCGATGCCTAGGCGAGGGCGGCGTGGAGTTTTTGGTAGGTGGTGGACAGATCTTCGGGTTCGACGCGAGTTTCGGCTACTACGGTCATGAAGTTGGAATCGCCGGACCAGCGCGGGAGGACATGGAGGTGGAGGTGGCCGGTGACGCCGGCGCCAGCGGCGCGGCCGAGGTTCATGCCAAGATTGTAGCCTTGGGGGTGATAGGTTTTTTCCAAGGCGAGTTGGACGCGTTGGGCCAACACCATCATCTCGGCGAGCGTGCCGGGTTCGACGGCAGGCAGGTCCGCGGAATGCTGGTAGGGGACGATCATGACGTGGCCGGAGGTATAGGGGTAGCGGTTGAGGATTACGAAATTTTTGGCGCCGCGAAAAACGATCAGCGCTTCGGGATCGTTGTTCATGGCGACGGCGGCGCAAAAAACGCAGCCTTCATCTTTGGTGGCGTCGGCGATGTAGCGGTACCGCCACGGCGTCCACAAATAATCCATGCGCTAGCTCTGGGGACCGTGGGGTTCGTGCGAGCCGTGGGCGTGAGCCGGACGCGGATTGTTGACGTAGTCTTTCAGCTCCTTGCTCGGCTTGAAGTACGGAATTTTTTTCGGCGGGACCTCGACCTTGGCGCCGGTTTTCGGGTTACGTCCCGTGCGGCCGCGGCGCTGGCGGGTGCGGAAACTACCAAAGCCGCGAATCTCGATCTTATCGTCGGACTGCAAGGCCGCGATGATGCTTTCAAAGATGGTCTCGACCACCGCTTCGGATTCCTTGCGCGGCAGTTCGGTGACGCGGGTGACCTCTTCGACGAGTTCCGCCTTGGTCATGGTGTGTTCTTTGATGGCGTGCTCTCCGGCAGGGTCTGCCATGTTGAGAGTCTCCTATTTATGAAAAATCTATGAAACGGGTGCCGCAGCGCGCTGGGCGGGGCAACGCATGTCCTTGGATATCATCAATCTAGCGCAAGGTAAATGACTTTCGTGAGGAAAATCCGACTTCCCCGGACGCCCCGTGCCGGAGAATCGAATAGGCGTTCACACTGAGCTGACAGTTCGCGCTATCAGGCAGACTGCAATTTCGCTTTGATCGCGTCACCGATGGTCGCGGTGGGCGAAGATTTCGGCGAGCGGGTGACGGCGGACTTAAAGGTTTCAATTTCCTGCCGTTCGACCTGCTTTTGCGCCGCGCGATAGCTCAGGCTGATCTTGTGCTGCTCGGGTTCGAGCCGCAAAACTTTGAAATCGTATTCGTTGCCGGTGACGAGGACGGCGGTAACCCTCGCGCCGCGAGCGGTTTTGGCTTGCTGCGGAGCCGCGTCGCGTCTGCCTTTGTCACGGTCACCTTTGGGGCGGCGTTCTTCGATTTCGGAAACGTGGCAGAGACCTTCGATGCCTTCAGCTAATTCGACGAAGGCGCCGAAGTCGGTGGTGCGGGCGACTTTGCCTTTAATGATTTCGCCGATTTTGTGTTCGGCAAACCAGTTGGCCCAAATGTCCTTCAATTGCTTGATGCCGAGCGAGAGGCGGCGATTTTCGGAATCGACTTTCAGGACTTTGGCTTCGACCGTGTCGCCCTTCTTGAATTTTTCACTGGGATGCTTGATGCGTTCGGTCCAGCTGACGTCGCTGATGTGGATCAAGCCTTCCATGCCCTCTTCGATTTCGACGAACGCCCCGAAATCGGCGAGGTTGCGGATGCGCCCGGTGACGATGGTGCCGACCGGATATTTTTCAGCGGCGGCGCCCCAGGGATCGGAGAGGGTCTGTTTCAAACCAAGCGAAATGCGGCGCTGATCGGTTTTGACTTCGAGGACGACTACGTCGACTTCGTCGCCGGCTTTGACGACTTTCGAAGGATGCTTGGTGCGCTTGGACCAGCTCATTTCGCTGACGTGAACCAGGCCTTCGACGCCGGGCTCGATCTGCACAAACGCGCCGTAATCGGTGACGCCGACAACTTTGCCTTGCACGCGGGTGCCGACCGGGAACCGCTCCGGCACGGTGGCCCATGGATCGGGCAACAATTGTTTGCGGCCGAGCGAAATGCGCTGCTTGTCCTTATCGAATTTCAGTATCTGGACTTCGAGGTCGTCGCCGGCTTTGACGATCGACGACGGATGCGGGACGCGGCCCCAGACGAGATCGCTAACGTGGAGCAGGCCGTCCATGCCGCCGAGATCGACGAAAACGCCGTAGTCGGTGACGTTTTTCACCTTGCCGGTAACCACGGTGCCTTCGGCGAGCGAACCCATCAGCGTATCGCGCTTGGATTTCTGATCTTCTTCTAGAATGGCGCGGCGGCTGACGACGACGTTGCCGCGTTTGCGATTCAACTTCAGGACGCGAACTTTGATTTCTTTATCTTTCCAGGCGTCGAGATCGTGCACCGGGCGCAATTCAATTTGCGAGGCCGGCAGGAACGAGCGGACGCCAATTTCGACGACGAGGCCGCCCTTGATGCGTTCGGTAACTTTGCCGGTTATGGTGGTGTGCTCTTTGTAGGCCTTTTCGATCCGTTCCCAAACGCGGCGGCGATGCGCGCGGGTGTGGGACAAGAGGACATAGCCATCTTTCTGCGCGTGCAGACGCTCGACTTCGATGGTTTGACCTTTGCCAAATTCGATAGGGCTGCCGGATTCGAGAAATTCCTGCGCAGGGACCAGGCCTTCGAATTTTCCGCCGACGTCGACGATTACACCGGCGTCGGTGACGGCGATCACGTGGCCGTCGAAAATTTCGCCTTCGGGAACGACCGGCTCAGGAGCGTCGAATTGCTTCATCAGCTGGTCCATCGTTTCGTTGCTCTCGCCGGCTTCGGCGGTCGCGTCAGGCGTTGCCGAACCGGGAATGTCTACCGTCGCAATCTCGATTGAGCCAGTTTCGGTGGGCGCGGCCTCAGCGGTTGAGGCCACGGGCGTCTCGTCGGCGGTGACGGGAGCGAGCGCCTGAGTGGGCGCATCGTGAGAAACAGGGCATACCACCGGCGCAGCGGCTGCGACCACGGGTGCTTCCTCGATAGTTGCCGAATGTTGGCGCGCAGAACCATCTGCGCTTGCCACACTCGCGGAAACTTCAGGAGTTTCGGTACGTGCTTCGGACGCGCGCGCTACGGCAGTGGCGGCGCCAGCGGTGGCCGATCCAGCCGACGCGGCAATTCGGGAATCAGCGCTCGCTGAGGAATTTTCGGCGGACGAGTCGTGCTCTATAGCTTCTGCAGACGCGGTTGAATGATTTGGGTCGAGTTCGGGTGACATGGGGAGCGGCCTCCGTGCGGATTCGTGCCCTGTTTGCCGATAGTTCGATTATCGGTTACTCCACCCGCTGGGTTTGGAGCAATGAAGGGGATAGAACGCCCACGCTCGAGCGTTTCTAACAGGAGGATGATACCCGCCCGATTCGCGGGTTGTCAACCAAACCATGGTTTGGAGCGGGCGGCGTGTTTCAGCCCTTGTGGAAAAAGTTCGACGAAGAAATTTAGGAGTTTCAGGAGCGGACGCGGCCGGCATGGCGAATTTCCTTGCGGTAGTCGGGCGCGTGGATCTCGAGAGTGCGGCACATTTCGTAGAGGCGGGAGCGGATGCGTTTGCCGACGCGTTCGGTGAGGGAATCTTCGACGGTGGGGCTGCGCATGCCGGCGACGCGCTGCGGTTGCAGCGACGGATTGGCGCTGACCGCATCCGTATCGAGAAAATTCGTGGTGAGCAGGGTGACGCGTTTTTCGTTGTAGCGGGTGTTGAGGACATGCCCGACCGTTTCGAGCGCCCAGGGAGAAGGCTTGCTGGATCCGACGTCATCGAGGACTAGGATTTCGGTTTTCAGCACCGGTTCGAGGACGCTCATTTCGGTGGCTTGATTTTCGGGGTTGTAGCTATCCTGGATAGCTTTCAGAAGTTCGCGGTAATCGTAGAATAGGCCGGTGTGGCCGCGCAGGACGATTGTTTTCAGGGCCGATACGGCGAGATGGGTTTTGCCCACACCGCAGGGACCCATCAGCAGGATGCCGTGCTCGCTTTGCATGCCGGGGACGGGAGAATATTCCTGGGCGAAACGCTGCACGAACATTTTGGCCTGGTTCAGGCTGCGATTGTAGGCGGCTAATTGCTCGCGGGTGACATTTTCGATTTCATTGTCGGTCTCGTAATTTTCAAAATCACAATGGCGGTAGCGTTCGGGGACGCGGGCGCGCTGCAGGGCGCGTTCGGTACGATCGCCGGTGGTGCACTCGCACGGGACGGCCCAGACCATTTTGGGTTCGCCTTGCGATGGAGCACCCGGGCGGTCAGTGGCGAGTGGTTGCGCGCCTTTTTCGGTGCGCTCGACTACTTTCCATCCGCTGCCCTGACAGTGAGGACAATCTGGCTGCGCCATGAAGGAAGAATAAGCGCGGTGGGAGGAGAGCGCAAGCGGGGGCGCTTGTGCATAATTTTTCGCGGTGTGGAAATTGAAAGCGACGACTATTTATTTCTGGACGCGAATGGCCTGGCGCGGCACGGTGCGGATGATGGCGTTGCGCGATTTGAGCTGATCGGTGGTGTTGAAGTTGCGGGCCATTTCGTTACGAACGAAGTGGGTGAAAGCTTCCATTTGCGATTGCATTTGGGACATTTTGTCGCGCATGTTGAGAATAATTTCGATGCCGGCGAGATTGACGCCGAGTTCGCGGGTGAGATTGAGGATGACTTCGAGGCGTTCGAGATCTTCGTCGGTGTAGAGGCGCGTGTTGCCCTGGGAGCGCGAGGGCTTCAGCAGGCCGACACGCTCATAGAGGCGGAGCGTTTGCGGGTGCAGTTTGTAGATCTCCGCGACCGCGCTGATCATGTAACCGGCTTTGGCTTTCTTTCTTGTTTTGGCGACCATGCTGCGATTTCCTTTTGCTTTGAAACCTTAAGTCAAAATCTGCCCGGCTGGAGCCGGCCGCTACAGGTGCCATAACTGAAATCAACGCGACGGCTTAGACCGTCGCTTTTTCGAAGATTTCGCGACGCGGATCTTCGGGATCGAGCTTGCTGAGTTCCTTCAATAGATTGCGAACGCGTTCGTCTTCAGGCTTCGGGACAATAATTTGGACTTCGATAATTTGATCGCCGCGTTTCCCTGCTTGCCGAACCGAAGGCGCGCCTTTTTCGCGTAGCCGCAGTTTCTTGCCGCTATTGGTGCCGGGCGGAATGCGGACCTGCGAGCGCCCGTCGATGGTGGGAACTTCCACTTTGGCGCCTAGCGAAGCTTCGGTGACGGTGATGGGCACGACGGAATACAAATCGTCGCCGCGGCGGTCGAAAAATGGGTGCGGCTCGACTTTCATGACGATATAGAGATCGCCCGGAGGGCCGCTATGCAAGCCGGCGTTGCCGCGTCCCGCGACGCGCACGCGTGAACCGGTTTGCGCACCGGGAGGAATGCGGACGTCGATCGATTCAACTTTCGGCACGCGGCCATCGCCATTGCAATTCTTGCAAACGGTGTGGAGCTTACCGGTGCCGCCGCAGCGCTGGCAGGCGACCTGGAATTTCATTTTGCCACTGACCTGGGTGACCCGGCCGGAACCGCCGCAACCCGGACAGTTTTTTTCGTCGCCCGGCTGCACGCCCGATCCGTGGCAGGCGGTGCAGGTGTCCAACCGTGTGAAACTTATTTTTTTCACGGCGCCTTTCATGGCTTCGGCAAAAGTGATGTCGATCTGAAATTCGAGGTCGGTGCCTTCTTCACGCTCGTGGCTAGGTTGCGCGCCGCCGCCCTGGCCGCGGAAAACCTGGCTGAAGAGATCGCGGAAACTGGTTCCTCCGCCGGAACCCGCGCCGCCGCCAAAATCGAATCCGCCGAAATCAAAGTGAACGTCATCGGGGGCGTTGCCGCCGTAACCGCCCGAACCCGGAGGCGGAGGTCCGCCCTGACCCGGCGTGTTGAAACCGAACTGGTCGTACATCTGGCGTTTTTTGGTGTCGGAAAGGACTTCATAGGCTTCCTGAATCTGTTTGAATTTTTCTTCGGCCGATTTGTCGCCGGGATTCAGGTCGGGGTGGTATTTGCGCGCGAGTTTGCGATAGGCGGCCCGGATGTCTTTCACCAGCGCCTTGCGCGCGACTCCGAGGAGATCGTAATAATCTTGTTTGGTCGTGGTAGCCATTGGTTAGTGTGCCGATAAATTTACGACTTTAAGAAATTGTTCAGAAGCCGCAACGACTATTGCCTCGAATTAACGCCTGAGAGAGCGCGTCATGGATCAGATCCTTCGTCGCTGCGCTCCTCCGAATGACGGCGAAAAACAACAGGGGCGGATCCCAGACCCGCCCCTGCTCGAAACCGCTACGCGGTCTTAGTTTGGTTTTTTAGAGTCATCCACATCCACGAACTCGGCGTCGACTACGTCGCCTTGTGGCGGAGTGTTGTTGGCACCTGCGCCGCCGGCTTGACTGCCGCTGTCCGCACTGGCACCTGCTGCCGCGCCGGAAGCTTGCTGGGCCTTGTACATCGTCTCGGCGATGTGGTGCGAGGCTTTGGTCAAGCTATCGACGGCAGCGTTCATTTTGTCAACATCGCTGCCGCTGAGCGCGGTGCGCGCTTCGGCAATCGCGTCTTCGGCGGATTTCACGTCCGATTCGGCGAGTTTGTCGCGGTTATCCTTCACGACTTTCTCGGTCTGGTAGACCAGATTGTCGAGACGGTTGCGCGCTTCCACTTCGGCCAGCTTGGCTTTGTCTTCAGCCGCATGGGAATCAGCTTCCTTCTTCATGCGATCGGCTTCTTCCTTGCTCAAGCCGCTGGAGGCAGTGATGGTGATCTTCTGTTCTTTTTGCGTGGCGTTGTCCTTCGCCGCGACATTCAAGATGCCGTTAGCGTCGATGTCAAACGTCACTTCGATTTGCGGCACGCCGCGCGGAGCGGGAGGAATTCCAACAAGTTGGAATTTCCCCAGCGTTCGATTTCCGCTGGCTACCGGGCGTTCGCCTTGCAGCACGTGGATTTCGACCGAGGGCTGATTGTCGGCAGCCGTCGAGAACGTTTCCGATTTGCGGGTCGGAATGGTCGTGTTGCGTTGAATCAGCACAGTCATTACGCCACCCTGGGTTTCGACGCCCAACGACAGCGGAGTGACATCGAGCAGCAAAATGTCTTTTACTTCGCCGCCCAGCACGCCGCCCTGAATGGCCGCGCCGACCGCAACCACTTCATCCGGGTTTACGCCCTTGTGTGGCTCTTTGCCGTTGAAGAGGCCCTTGACGATTTCCACGACGCGCGGAATGCGGGTCGAGCCGCCAACGAGCACCACTTCATCGATTTTGTCCGCCGAGATTCCGGCGTCGCTCAAGGCCTGCTTCACCGGACCAACCGTGCGCTGCAACAAGTCTTCCATCAATTGCTCGAGCTTGGCGCGGGTCAGCTTCAGGGCCAAATGCTTCGGGCCGGAGGCATCGGCAGTGACGAAAGGAAGATTGATCTCCGTCTCCATCAATTGAGACAGCTCAACTTTCGCTTTTTCCGCCGCCTCCTTCAGGCGCTGAATGGCCATGCGATCCTTGCTAAGATCGATGCCCTGCTCTTTCTTGAATTCCGTAACGATCCATTCCATCACGCGCTGGTCGATATCATCGCCGCCCAGGTGCGTGTCGCCGTTGGTGGACTTCACTTCGACCACGCCTTCGCCAACTTCGAGGATGGAAATATCGAAGGTACCGCCGCCCAAGTCGTACACGGCGATGGTCTCTTCTTTCTTCTTGTCCAGTCCGTAGGCCAGAGCGGCCGCGGTGGGCTCGTTAATGATGCGCAGAACTTCGAGACCCGCGATTTCGCCGGCCTGTTTGGTCGCCTGGCGCTGGCTGTCGTTGAAATAGGCCGGAACGGTGATGACGGCTTTGGTTACTTTTTCGCCGAGGAAATCTTCGGCGGCAGTCTTCAATTTTTGCAGAATCATGGCCGAGATTTCCGGCGGGCTGTAGCTCTTGCCGGCGATTTCGACGCGGGCGTCGTCGTGCGGTCCTTTGACCACCTTATAAGGGACGCGCTTGGCTTCTTCCTGCACTTCGTCGTAACGGCGACCCATAAACCGCTTGATCGAATACACCGTGTTTTCGGGATTCGTAATCGACTGGCGCTTAGCCACCTGGCCCACCAGGCGCTCGCCGCCCTTAGTAATCGCGACTACGGAAGGGGTGGTACGGGCTCCTTCCTGATTCGGGATTACCGTCGGCTCGCCCCCCTGCATTACGGCCACGACCGAATTGGTCGTGCCCAGGTCAATACCGATAATCTTACTCATGGATAGCGCTCCTATAACGTCTAACGGGTAGTGCCGGGAGACGTCAGCTTTGAACAGGCCACATACTATACCTTGAGCGTATCATTGTCAACAATCTTGTGTACGCATATGTCATTTATAATCAGCGGATTAAGCTCGCATTTCAATTTTTCTTCAATTTTCGCGCCTTTCCACCAGCAGAACTATCTAGGAAAGTTAAGGGTTAGACAGCAAACCAATACGCGGCCGATCCCGTCCTATATGACTCGCATGCGCTTGTGTTTTTCAGAATGAAAGAAGCTCGCTGTCACCGAGGCTGAGTCTCGTGGTAAAAGTCAGGGTACAATGTTGAGTCTTTTTCGCAGGTAAAATGTCCGGGAGGCGGGGTTGAATTCTCTACCATTATCAAGTACTGATCGCGGGGGCTCTTTCAGGATGCCACTCGCGGTACTGATTCTTGGGGCGGCTGCGCTCTGTGCGCCAACCCTTCGAGCGCAAGGGACCGCAGCGCCGGTCGCAACTGCGACGGCGAAACCCAAGGCGGCGAAGCCGCACGCAGCGCCGGATGCGGCGGCATCGGCGACGCCGGTGAAAACTTTTGGGAACAAGAACGCGCCGATCACCATGGAAGTTTTCAGCGACTACCAGTGCCCGTCCTGCGCGAATTTCTACGAGCAGACGCTGAAGCCGTTGCTAGGACCAGATGGCTATGTCGCCGCCGGGAAAGTTTATCTGGTGCACCGCGACTTCCCACTGGAGATGCATCCATATTCAGCGATTGCGGCGCGATGGGCAAACGCGGCGGCGAAGATCGGCAGATTTCAGGACGTAGATGCGGCCTTGTGGGATAACCAGGGCTCGTGGTCCGCGGATGGCAATATTGAAAAGTTCGTGGCAGCCGCGCTGAGCCCTGCCGATTTCAAGCGCGTGCAAGCTTTGCTGAAACCTTGCAGTGCTGTCGCGCCAAAATCGAAGGCCGATCGTTCCGCGCCAGCGGCAGATCTTGGCTGCAGCGTTGATCCCTACATCGTGCAGGATATTGGGCTCGGCTATTCGGTCCCGGTTCAGGCCACGCCTACATTCGTGATTATCTACAAAGGACAGAAATATCCGGCGTCATCGGGATTCGTGACCTATCCGATTTTGAAACAGTTTTTTGATTCGCTGTTGAGCCAGTAACTGAAACCCCGATGACTACGACTACACGCGGATCAATTGGATGGGTTCTACTGCTGGTAGGGCGGCTGGCGCTGGCTGGAATTTTTCTTTTTGCGGCCTACGCCAAAATGAAACCGCAGGCGGCCACCGGCTGGTCGTTGGGAACGATCAAGACGTCTTTGTCCATGTTCGCGATGCAGGTTGACTCCTACCAGCTGTTGACTCCGCGGTTGGTGAGTCCGGCCGCGCATCTTCTTCCTCCTTTCGAGCTGTTTCTGGGAGTGTGGCTCCTTAGCGAAGTGCTGCTTCGCTATTCGGCCATGGTGACCACTCTGCTGATGGGACTTTTTTTCGCGACCCAAGTAAGAACCTATCGAATGGGCCTGGAAATCAACTGCGGCTGTTTCGGTCCGGGCGAGCGACTGGGACCAAAAACGCTTCTGCACGACGGTTCGTTTCTGGCGCTGGCGATTGCGGTAACCGTCGGAGCTTTCGTCATCAACCGTCGCAAACGAGCCGTTTCCGTGGATCCGGTTTCAGCTTCGGCAATTTCCACTGCGCAGCATGCGGAGTAGTTTTCTTTCTGTTTAGGATGGATCTTCCCATACCGCATTTGTACCCCACGATATAGAATGTCGCGTTTGTTTCCGGAGGACAGAGATGAATCGTTGGTCGCGCATGCTTAGCGTTGCGGTGCTGGTTGGTGTAATGGGCGCGGCGATCATGCTGAGTGCTCCGGGCGCAGCGGCCCAGGCGACGGCTGCGGCCAAGAAGGAGCTCACGCTCGACCGGCTGTTCAGTCCTCCGTTTTTGGGCGGACGGACAACCCAAGGGATTGAGTGGGCGCCGGACGGGAAACGATTCTCATACCTCGAGCGAAAGAATTCCGACATCGAGTTGTGGGCGATGGACGCGGCGACCGGCGAACGCAAGGTGCTGGTCAATGCGGAGACACTGAAGTCGGTGACGCAGCCGGAGAAGGCGAAAACCACGCAAGCGACGGGGCTGGGGCGGGTGCAGGCGGACAATTATCAGTGGGCACCGGATTCCGGGTCGCTGCTTTTTATTGGCACGAGCAGCATGGTGCTGCTGGATTTGAAGACGATGCAAGCCACGCCGGTGGTTTCGAGCGAAGCTGAAATCGAAGATCCGAAATTTTCGCCGGATGGGAAGTGGATCAGTTTTTCGCGCAACGCCAATCTGTTTGCGGTGAACCTGGCGAGCGGTGAAACCAAGACGCTGACGACCGGGGGAAGCGAAGAAGTTTTGAAAGGCAAGCTGGATTGGGTGTATCCGGAGGAGCTAGACACGCGAACCGCGTATTGGTGGTCGCCGGATT
>PMHK01000065.1 GCA_003156635.1 Acidobacteriota bacterium
TGCCATTTCACGGAAAGGCTGGCGACGTCGCCGAGAATGCGTTCGAGCGCTTCGGGCGTGACATCACCGGGAAGCGGGATGGTGTCAAGGCCTGTGCCGCAAACCGCGGAATACGAGAGCAGGGCATCGATCGAGAGGCGGCCTTCGTTCCAGCGCTTAGCGATCACGGTGTCTTCGAGGACCGGGAGCATCAATCCGGAATAGCCCGCTTGCTTGACCGGAATCGCTTTCAGCGACCGGGTAATGAGCGCTGCTGTGCTCAGCGTGCCACTGGATCCTAGCGGCGCACCTGTGAAATTTTCGATGGCCTGGCCGATGGAAACGTCCTTCAGCGGGGCGGGCGAAAGATCGATGCCGCCATAAGCCCAGCCGGTTGACGCGCTGATTTCTACCGCCGTTTTTTCGATTTGGGTCGCGTACTTGTCCAGCGCGGATGTCAGGCGCGCTTCGGCCTCGCTGGGAGACTTCGTGGACGCTAACACGTCGGCCACGGTGTTCGCAGATTCCAAGCCGATGGCAAATTGTTTGCCTTCGCCAGCGAAGTAGGAGGCAGGGAAAAACGGAGTGCCGGACGGAATGAAAGCGGAGGCCGTGAAGTTGAAGTTGCCCTGACTGTGCGCCGTATTCGCTTCCAGATATTTTATGATTCCGGCGGCCGCTTGAATCGACTTCCAGTGAATTCCATCTTCGGCAGCGATGAAAACTGAACCGTCGATGGCTTTTGAGTTGGCGATAATTTTGCCGAGTACTTCTGCTTCATGTGGATCGTCGGCATCGCTCATCATCGCTGGGCCAATCGAAGCGATGAAGCCTTCCTTTACTGCGAGGGCATCATAATCGCGGAAGAAGGCCAGAACCCGATCGTCCGGCAGACCGCGCGTGTATTCGGGGAAGGGTTGCGTGGTGATACGGATGGTGGTGACTTCGAAACCAGTTTTTTCGTAGCTGGCTTTGGCCTGCCGGAGGAACTTGAGCGTGTCCTGAATTTCTGCCTGGTAGTGCGCGCGGTCGAGCCGCACGAACGCAGTGATCGTGCGAACCTTGGGCTTCGACGGCGCGTCGAAGGCATTCGCCGGAAGAACAGCCGCGGAAATCAGGCAGCACGCAGAAAGCACCGCGGCGACGGTCAGCACGCGCGTGCGATGATCGCGCGAACGTCTCACGAAAACGCCGCGATTCCGGTGATGCGTTCGCCGATGATCAGTTTGTGGATGTCGTGGGTGCCTTCGTAGGTGAAGACCGATTCGAGGTTGGCCATGTGGCGCATCACGCAGTAATCGTCGACAATTCCGTTTGCGCCCAGAATTTCGCGGGCGCGGCTGGCGGTTTCCCGCGCCATCCACACATTGTTCATCTTCAACATCGAAATGTGCGAGGGATGCACCCGGCCGGCGTCTTTCAGGCGGCCGACCTGCAGCGCCAGGAATTGCGCTTTGGTGATTTCGGTGATCATCCAGACCAGTTTTTCCTGCACCAGTTGGTGCGAGGCGATCGGCTTGTTGTCGAACTGCTTGCGTTCTTTGGCGTAACGCAACGCGGTGTCGTAGCAGGCCATGGCCGCGCCGATGCCGCCCCAGCCAATGCCGTAGCGGGCTTGATTCAGGCAGGACAACGGGCCGCGCAGACCTTCCACGCCGGGGAGAACATTTTCCGCGGGAATTTCGCAATCGGTCATGGAAAGGCCGGAGGTGACCGAAGCGCGCAGCGAATATTTTCCGTGCACGTCCCAAGCTTTAAAGCCGGGCGTACCTTTTTCCACCAGGAAGCCGCGAATTTTTCCGTCTTCGCATTTCGCCCAAATGAGCGCGACGGCGGCCAGCGAGCCGCTGGTGATCCACATTTTTTCGCCGTTCAGGACGTACTTGTCGCCCTTCTTCACCGCGCGGGTCAACATGCCGCCAGGATTGGAGCCGAACTGTGGTTCGGTGAGCCCGAAACACCCAATCGCTTTGCCTTGCTGCAGCAAGGGCAGCCACTTGTCTTTTTGTGCGTCGGAACCAAAGGTATAAATCGGATACATCACCAGCGCCGACTGTACGGAGACGAAGCTGCGCAACCCAGAATCGCCGCGCTCCAGTTCCTGAGTCACCAGGCCGTATTCGACGTTGGACATGCCCGCGCAGCCGTAACCTTTGAGGCTCGCGCCAAACAGGCCCAGTTCCGCCATCTGCGGAACCAGTTGCATCGGGAATTTCCCTTCGCGATTGTATTCCTCGATGATCGGCATTATCTGGTCGTCGACGAATTGCCGCGTGGTGTTGCGCGACAGTTTTTCTTCGTCGCTGAGAACGGAATCGAAGTCGAGATAGTCGACCCCGGAAAATGAAGGCATTCAAAATCTCCTTAAACGGTTCAAATCCGCGCGTCTTTTCCTGCGATCGGCTGAGAGTCTGTGACAGAACGCGCCGCATGCTCGTTCCGAAACTTTGATTGTAGCGAATGTGTAAGGTTTTGCGCCACCGGACGGTTTGTTGGTCTCGGTTTTCGTGTAAATCTCATGCAAAGCAGGTTTCGTCTGAAGAAAATCTGGCCTGGGGCCCAAACCGGTAACGACAAGGTTAGTGATATAACCAGTGAAGAGTGGGCTGGAGGCGGCGTGAAACGCTCGGCAGGGATTACCATAACCGCGGTTTTGGCGTTCACTGGCAGCGCCCTAGCCGTGTTTGCCGCTGCGTTGATGGCGCTTACGTTCACGGTTGCGATTCCCAACGGAAAACTGCCTCACGGATTCGGATATATCGCTATCTTCTCGGTCTTGGTCATGGTTCTGATGGCCGCGTGGGGCATCGTGTCGGGCGTGGGTTTGCTCAAGCTGCGCGAATGGTCGCGAATTTCGGTTCTGGTGTTTTCCGCGCTGCTGTTGATGGCTGCGTTTCCCGGCTGCTTAATGTGTCTCTTCGCGAAATTTCCGGTGCCGGCTAATTCTCCGGACGTCGAACTAGCGCAGCGAACCATTTGGATCACACGTATGTTCGTAGCCGCCATGTACGCGTTCTTGGCTGCCCTGGCGGTTTGGTGGCTGTATTACTTCAACCTTGGAAGCGTGAAGGGACAATTTGCTGCGCGTCACGATGCGAGTTCGGGCCTAGATTTGGAATCTTCGACGCGCATCGGGCCATATTCTGGCGGACGGCCGCTCAGCATCACGATCATTGCGGGACTCTTGATGCTGGGCGCTCTCAGCCTGCCCCTGTTCCTGGTTTTCCATTTTCCCATGATGTTCCTGGGTTTTTTCTTCACCGGTTCGGCGGCGGCCCTCATTATCTTGACTTATGCCATGGTTCAAGCGGCGCTGGCGTACGGTTTGTGGGAGTTGAAGCCTTGGGGCCGCAACCTCTCGATCTATTATTTTAACTTCGCGATCTTTAATGCAGTGATCTCCGCAATTCTTCCCGGGGCGGAGGCGCGCTACGAACAGATGATTGCGGCGATTCAATCCACGATGAATCTTCCGGCAGCGCCGGCGCAACCTCATTTTCCGCTGTGGATCGCGCTGTTTTTCTCGCTGCCGTTCATCGGGATACAGTTGTGGTTCCTAATCGCCAGCAAACCGGCGTTCGAGTCCCCGAATTCCTCCGTGGCCCGATAGTCGTTGGTCCGTTCTGAAACAGTTCACCTTGGCGGGCGTGCCGTTTCTCGCCCAATTTGGATGATTCTTGGTGGTTCGCGGGCCGTTGACGGCGGGAAGCCTCGATGCGATAATCTTTTGCACTTATTGAGTTAAGACGTGTGTGCTCCGGCGCGTACCGTGAAGCCTGGGCGTGAGCGGAATTTAAGGAACGGGGCGGACACAGCCGTATTCTCTCCTGAAAATGGAAATCCTTCACCAACTCGGCAACTTGTTTCTTCAAGCTGTGCCTACAGTCATCATTGTTTTCCTTTTTTACCTGTTCATGCGCTGGGCGTTCTTCACACCGATTCAGAAGGCGATGGCCGAACGTGAAGCGAAAATCGAAGGCGCGCGCAAGGACGCCGCCACGGTGCAGGCCGCGGCGAACCAAGACCTGCAGGATTACAACGACGCGCTGAAGAAAGCGCGCGCTGAAATCTACGCGGAGCAGGAAGTGGCGCGTCAGGCGATTTTGCAGGAACGCAGCAAAAATCTGAAGGCGATGCGCACGCTGGCGCAGAAGGAAGTTGCCGAAGGCAAAAAGAAGATCGACGCCGATCTCGCCGTCGCGCGCAAGGAAATCGAGGCCAGTGCCCCGGCGATGGCCGGCGAAATTGCGCGGAGCATTCTGGAAAAACCGCTTTCCTTGCAGGGGGAAACACGACGCTCATGAAACACGCGCCGCGCAAAACTCGCAATATTTCGCAAGTTTTGGGCGCGCGTGTCCGCGAGGTTGGACGCGTCGCCGCCGTCAGTTGTGCAGCAATTCTGTCGACTGCGGCTCCGGTGTTCGCGCAAGAAGCCGCGACGGAATCACCGGTGGGCCGCACCTTTCGGTGGCTCAATTTTGCAATCGTGTTCGCGCTGCTGGCTTACGTGATCGTGAAATACGGAGCGCCGAGTTTCCGAAACCGCGCATCGCACATCGCCGAAAAGATTGCCGAAGGTGCGCGGGCCCGCGAAGCCGCCGAAGCCCAGCGCCGCGAGATTCAGGCCAAAGTAATGAACCTGCAAAGTGAAATTGAGCAGCTGCGAGTGCAGGGCCGGCGCGATGCGGCCGATGAAGCCCAGCGCCTGCGCGACACGGCCCGCAGCGAAAGCGAGAAAATCGAACAGGCCGCCCGCACCGAAATCGAAGCGGCGGCGCGCGCCGGACGCCTGGAATTGAAAGCTTTGGGTGCGCGGCTATCGGTGCAGTTGGCCGAGGCGATGTTGCGGCAAGAATTGACCCCGCAAGCGGAAGCGAAACTTTTCCGGTCGTTTGTCGGCGAGTTGGGAAGGAACGTGAATTGAGCGCCGTCGCGGAACGATACGCAGCAGCGCTTGCGGACGTCGCAGTCGCGCACCAATCCGGCGAGGCGGTACGCAAGGATCTCGCTTCGTTTATCGCGGTCTATTCGGAATCGGCTGATCTGCGCAACGCGCTGGAAACACCTTCGCTCGAACAGGATCTCAAGACCAAAATCGTGCAATCCATCGCGGCGAAAATGGGCCTGAACGACGCGGTGCGCAATTTCGTGATTCTGATCGTGAGCCACCAGCGCACGCACCTGCTGCACGAGATCGATCGGGCTTTTGTTTCGGAACTGAACAGCCGGCTGGGGATTGAAGAAGCCGAAGTCACCACCGCGCGGCAATTGAGCGACGCTGAAAAAAAAGAACTGCTGAGCGTGCTGGAGCGGCGCACGGGCAAGAAAATCGAAGCGAAATTCGTGGCGGACCAATCGGTGCTGGGTGGCGCGGTGGTGCGGGTGGGTTCCACGGTTTATGACGGATCGGTGCGCGAACAGTTGAATCGCATGCGCGAGCGCCTGGAAGCGGAATAGCGGAATCGAAACGAGGAGCAGGAATGGCGAATATTAAAGCGGACGAAATCTCGAAAATACTGCGCGAGCAGATCGAGAACTACCAGCAGACCATGGCGGTGGAAGAAGTCGGCACCGTAATTTCGGTCGGCGACGGCATCGCGCGTATCCACGGCCTGGACAAATGTATGGCCGGTGAAATGATCGCGTTTCCGCACGACGTGTTCGGTATCGCGCTGAATCTGGAAGAAGATCAAGTTGGCGCCGTGCTGCTGGGCGACTACGCCGAGATCAGGGAAGGCGACACCGTCAAGCGCACCAACAAAATCATGTCCGTGCCGGTTGGCGATGGAATGATCGGCCGCGTGGTGGATGCGCTGGGTAACCCGATTGACGACAAAGGGCCGATTGCGTCCACGCAACGCAATCCGCTGGAACGATTGGCACCGGGCGTCATCGATCGCCAGCCGGTGCGCGAACCGATTCAAACCGGGATTAAATCCATCGACGCGATGATTCCCATTGGCCGCGGNNCCGCCATCATCCTCGACACCATATTGAACCAGCGCGGCGGCGACATGATTTGCATCTACTGCGCGATTGGCCAGAAGCGCTCGACCGTCGCGCAGGTGATTAAGACCCTGACCGATTTTGGCGCGATGGAACACACCATCGTCGTCGCGGCCACGGCTTCGGAATCTGCTTCGATGCAATACATCGCACCGTTTACGGCCTGTGCGATCGGCGAATATTTCCGCGACACCAAGCGCCACGCGATCTGTTTTTACGACGATCTTTCGAAGCATGCGCAGTCTTACCGCGAAATATCGCTCTTGTTGCGGCGCCCGCCCGGCCGCGAAGCTTTCCCTGGCGACGTTTTCTTCTTGCACTCGCGCTTGCTGGAACGCGCCGCGAAATTGAATGACGAACTCGGTGCTGGTTCGCTGACCGCGCTGCCGGTCATTGAAACGCAGGCCGGCGATATTTCCGCCTACATTCCGACCAACGTGATTTCGATCACCGATGGTCAGATATTTCTCGAAGCTGACCTGTTCAACGCCGGTATTCGCCCGGCGGTGAACGCGGGCATTTCGGTCAGCCGCGTCGGGGGCAACGCGCAGATCAAAGCAATGCGCCAGGTTTCCGGTACCTTGCGTTTGGATCTGGCTCAGTACCGCGACCTCGCTGCCTTCGCGCAATTCGGCACGGAGCAGCTGGATAAGGCTACCCAGGCGCAGTTGGCTCGCGGCCAACGCTTAATGGAAATCCTGAAGCAAGATCAATACCAGCCGCTGCCGGTCGAAAAGCAGGTGCTGATTATTTTCGCCGCCTCGAATAAGTTCCTCGACGATATCGAACCGTCGGAGTGCCGCCGATTCGAAAAAGAGCTGTATCCCTTCATCGAGACCAACTACAGCGGCTTGTTGAAATCGCTGCGCGAGAAGAAAGCGTTTGATGACGCGATTAAGGCTGAAGCGATGAAAGCCTTGGGCGATTTCAAGGAACGGTTCAAGTCCTCGCAGCAAACTGCCGCGTCCGCGGAAGCCAGCGCCGCCGAAAAAGCCAAGTCCGCCGAAAAAGCCGGGGCCGCTGCGTAATTTCCTGATCGATGCCCACACTTCTAGATTACCGGCGACGCATTCGCTCCGTGAAGAGCACCAAGCAGATCACGCGGGCCATGAAGTTTGTGGCCGCGGCGAAACTGCGGCGGGCGCAGGAAGGCGTCTACGCAGCGCGTCCTTATGCCAAGGAAATTTTGCGGGTGTTGCGTTCCGCGGCGGCGCGCATGGAGTCGCCGGCGCACGACTTGCTGAAACGCCGGCCGGAAGAAAAGCTTTTGGTGATGGTCTTGACCGGCGACCGCAGCCTGGCCGGCGCATTCAATTCCAATGTGCTGCGCCATACCTCGACGTTTATTCGCGAACACAAAGACAAGAAGTTGGAATTTCTGGTGGTCGGCAAAAAGGGCCGGGAAAACCTGAAAAAGCGCGGCTACAAATTCGTTGGTGAATATCTCGACGTTTCGGCGCACGTGGAATTCTCCAAGGCCAAGGAAATTGCCCAGCGTGTCGCGGAGCTCTACATCAAGGAAGAAGTCGACGCGGTATACATCATCTACAACGAATTCAAAAACGTGATGGTTCAGAACCTGCGGGCTGAAAAACTGCTGCCCATCGACCCGGTCGTGCTGAAAGACGATAAGGGCGCGGAGAAGAGAAGCGTCGCGGAGAATGCCGGCGCGGCGGGCTCGCTGCCGATCGAACCCAGACCGCAAGGTGAAGGCCTGGTCGTCGATTACATCTACGAACAGCCGGTGGCAGAGATTTTTGCCGGTCTCGTTCCGAAATATTTGCAGTCCGAGATTTACCGCATCCTGCTGGAGTCGGCGGCGGCGGAGCACGCCGCGCGCATGACGGCCATGGATTCGGCAACCCGCAACGCGTCGGAGCTGATCGACAAATTGACGCTGAAAATGAATAACATTCGCCAGGCCGCTATCACCAAAGAGCTGATCGAAATCGTCAGCGGCGCGTCCTCGGCAAATTCGTAGGGAATTGCGCCGGCAGAATTGGGACTTACGAAATTTCAGGAGCAATCATGGCAACGAGTGATTTGAAAACCGGACGAGTGGTCGAAGTCATCGGGCCGGTGGTCGACGTGCAATTCGAAGAAGGGCACCTGCCGTTCATTCACAACGCGGTGCACATCACCAGCGAAGGTTTCAACACTCCGGAGCCGTTGGACATCATCGCCGAAGTCGCCAGCCATTTGGGCGAAGGGCGCGTGCGCTGTGTCGCGATGAAACCTACCGAGGGTCTGGTCCGCGGAATGAAGGCGGTCGACCTCGGCGGCGCGATCACCGTCCCAGTAGGCCGCGGCGTGCTCGGCCGCGTGATCAACGTGCTCGGCGAGCCGGTCGACAACCTGGGCCCGATCAAGACCGAAAAGCACCATTCGATTTATCGTCCCGCTCCGAAACTGGAAGATCAATCTACCAATCTGGAAATGTTCGAAACCGGCATCAAGGTGGTCGATCTCACCGAACCCTACTTGAAGGGCGGAAAAATCGGATTGTTCGGCGGCGCGGGTGTAGGCAAGACCGTGCTGATTCAGGAATTGATTCACAACGTAGCCATGCAGCACGGTGGCGTTTCGGTTTTTGCCGGGGTGGGCGAAAGAACCCGCGAAGGAAACGACCTCTGGCTGGAGATGCAGGAATCCGGTGTGGTGGTAGCGGGCAATCCGGAAAAATCGCGTTGCGCCCTGATCTACGGCCAGATGACCGAGCCGCCCGGCGCGCGTCTTCGCGTGGCCCTGACCGGCGTTACCGTCGCCGAATATTTCCGCGACGAAGAAAAGCTGGACGTCTTGCTCTTCATCGATAATATTTTCCGCTTTGTGCAGGCCGGTTCGGAAGTGTCAGCGCTGCTGGGACGCATGCCTTCGGCCGTGGGCTACCAACCGAACTTGAATACCGAAATCGGCGAACTGCAGGAACGCATCACTTCCACCAAGAGCGGATCGATCACCTCGGTGCAAGCGATTTACGTTCCGGCGGACGACTACACCGACCCGGCCCCGGCGGCGACCTTCACCCACCTGGACGCCACCACGAACTTGAGCCGGCAGATTGTTGAACGCGGAATCTTTCCGGCAGTCGATCCGCTGGCCAGCTTCTCCCGCATTTTGGATCCGCGCATTGTGGGCCAGGAGCACTACAACGTGGCGCGCTCGGTGAAGGGTGTGCTGCAGCGGTACAAGGAATTGCAGGACATCATCGCCATTCTCGGTATCGAAGAACTTTCCGACGATGACAAGTTGACCGTTGCTCGCGCGCGTAAAATCGAGAAATTCCTGTCGCAGCCGATGTTCGTCGCCGAGCAGTTTACCGGGCTGCCCGGGAAGTACGTCAAGATCGAAGACACGGTGCGGGGATTCAAGGAAATCGTAGAAGGCAAGCACGACGACTTGCCGGAGCAGGCTTTCTACATGGTCGGACCAATCGAAGAGGCCCGCGAAAAGGCCGAGAAGATGGCGGCGACGGCGTAATTTTCAGCTGCGCGAACTGAACTTCAAACGAAATGGCCAACGAACAAAACACGATTGAACTGCAGGTGGTCACGCCGGAGCACCACGTCTTGAGTGAAGACGTCGACTCGGTCGAGATGCCGGGCAAAGACGGCTATCTGGGAATTTTGCCGGGTCACGCGCCGCTGCTCACCGAAATGGGGCTCGGCATTTTGACCTATCGAAAGGGAAGCGAAACTCGTTCTACGACGGTGATGGGCGGGTACGCCGAGGTTTTGCCCAACCGCGTGATCGTGCTGGCCGATGCGGCGGAACTCACCGAAAAAATCGATGTATCGAGGGCGCAGGCAGCTCTCGATCGCGCCAAGGCGAACATGCCCGGCGCTAACGCGACCGAGGCCGACTGGGATGCGGCGAACGCCGCCATCACCCGGGCCACGGTGCGGCTGGAAGCGGCGGTGAAGGGTGGGACGGGGGCGACTGCCACTGCGTCACGCGAAATGGAGCACGCTAAAGCGTAGTATCCATTGAGGTATTTGGTCTTCCGTACGCCGGAATCCGGCGGGTTTACAGCGCATCTAATTATCGTGCTAGAAATGCTGAAGGGAATGTGATGTCTGAGATCACGGTTTATTCGAATACCTGGTGCTGCGACTGCCGTCGCGCGAAGAGCTTCCTCAAGGATCGAGGAATTGCCTATCGCGAGATCAATATAGATCACAATCCGGAAGCCGAAGCGACGGTGCTGCGCGTGAACAATGGCAAGCGCAAGGTTCCGACCATCGAAGTTGAAGGCCGCTATTTTCCGATGAGCCCGTTTGACCCCTACCGGTTTGCCGAAGAGTTGAAAATCCCGCTAAACAAGTAGTTCCTTCCGAAGTCTTCCTGCAGAATCTGTGATGCGCCTTTACGAAATGGCGCCGCGCTGTGTTTACGCCAGGCCGACGCCGCGCGTCATTACGCCGGCGACATGAAGATCGGGAGTGAGTACGACCAGATCCGCATCGGCGCCGACCGCGATGATTCCTTTTTTGCCGGCCAGGCCCAGACGCCGCGCGGGCAGAATCGTCGCCATGCGAATGGCGTCAACCATTGGGACGCCGAGTTCCACCAGGTAGCGAATCGCGCGATCAATCGTCAGCGTGCTTCCCGCGAGTTTTCCCTCGGAGTTACGAACCACGCCATCTCGTACCTGCACCTCAAAACCGCCCAGTTTGAATGTGCCGTCGCGCATGCCCGTCGCTGCGGTACCGTCGCTGACCAGCAGCACGGTGTCGAAACCTTTGGTGCCGAGCAGGACCTGAATCGCCGGGCCCGCGACGTGCACTCCATCGGCGATAATTTCCGCAGTGACGTCGGCGTCAGTGAGCACGGCACTGATCACGCCGGGGTCGCGGTGGGTGAATGGCCGCATCGCATTGTAAACATGTACCGCATGCCGCGCCCCAGCTTGAATCGCCGCGCGCGCCTGGGCGTAATCGGCATCCGTATGGCCCAGCCCGACGACCACACCATCGGCAACTGCGGCGGCAATCAGCTTGAGTGCGCCGGGCATTTCCGGCGCGATCGTAATGAGCTTGATCAAATTTCCCGCAGCCGCGCGGAACTTTTCGAAGCTCTCGACTGAAGGCGCCAAGATCGATGCGGTGGGATGAACACCGCGGCGTTCCGGATTAATGAACGGACCTTCCAGGTGAATCCCGAGAATGTCGGCGCCGAACCGCGCATTATCCGCCGTGCTTTCGTGCGCGCGAATATACGCCGCGATGCCTTCCAGGCTGTGACAGGTGGCTTCGATGGGCGCCGTGACCGTGGTCGCGACGATCGAGGTGGTGCCGAAGCGCGCGACGGTAGCAGTAATCTTGTCCAGGGCTGCGGCTTCAGCTTCCATCACATCGTGCCCGCCCGCGCCGTGAATGTGCACGTCGACGAATCCGGGAACGACCGTCATGCCGGATGCCACGTAGTCTTTTGCGCCCGGCGGAATATGAACTTCGTCGCGATGGCCTATGCCGGTTATTCGCCCGGCTTCGACCACGATGACGCAGTCGCGCAGTTCCTCCTGCGGCGTCAAAATACGGCTGGCATAGATTGCGGTGGCCGACATAAGAAGTCCATGCTACCCGAAGTGCGGCGCAAAATCAGCGGCGAGCCTTGCATCCTTTTCCTAGTCCGCTACAATCGTAGGCGCACTCTTTGGAGGGAATTGGATGTCACACGACAAGCGTTACGTGGCGCAGAAACGGCAGCGCCGCCGCCGCAAGACCGCAAAAGGCAAAGTAAAACTGTACGAAGCGGGAAAGATCACGCACGACAAGCTGCCCGCGCTGGCCAAGAAATTCTTGAGCCGCAAGACCCGCGCCGCGAAGAAAGCCGAATAGTCCTCAAGCGGTCTGCACTAGACCCATCGAGTAATAAAAAAAGGGGCGTCGACTCGACGCCCCTTTTCCTTTGGTCCTATGATGGTATGAAGTAAGAAAGCTAGTTGCCGCCGGAGACTGCTGCCTGGGCGTGGGTTCCATTCGATTTCGGCACGCTCAAGTATCCGGTGATTTTGTCCTTGCCGACCTGGTTAACTACGAACTCCAGCGGAGCCCGCGCACCGGATTCGAAGAAGTAGAGCGGCTCGTTCGCCGTCAAATTCTTCTTTTCGTGGCGCTGGTCATCGACGTAGATGGTCACGCCGTACTGGCTCTTCTTGGTGTTGGTAGTATGTAGCTCCACTGCCAGAGCGCCAACTTTTTCGCGCTGGTTCTTCTTGTCGATGGTGAATTCGTAGTAATCGCGTTCACCCAGCCGGCGAAGTTCTTCCACTTCGTCGTGGTTGCGCGCGATCAACGTTCCGAATTCGCCCTTGGCCATTTGCAAGCTGTTCTTGGTGCCCTCCAGATCCGTCTTCACGCCGTTAACGTCCGTGCCGATCTTGCTGACGTCATCCACGCTTGCTTTGGTGGCGAGCTGCGCGGTGGTCTGGTTCTGCATTTCAGCCAATTCCTGGGCGTCATCTTCCTTGATCTTTTTGGCCTGCAAACGCGCCTTGGAGAGTTCGCCCTCGGTGAGCTTCATTTTGTCGGTGACGACGCTCAACTCGCCGGCGAGCTGCGCATCGGTGTCCTCAGCTTTCGCAAGACGCTGGCTCAGAACATCTTCGCTCTGCTTGGTCTGCTGCTCTTGCGTAGCGAAAGTTTGTTCGAGGCTCTTGGAGTGGTTGGAAGCTGACCAACCTACACCCAGCGCAGCCAGTGAAACGATTGCCAAAACCACCACAATGATGCCGACCCAACGCGGTGCCGCGGCTTCATCAGCCACAACTACGCTTTGCACATCATTCCGATCGTCACTCATACAGTTTCTCCTCCGGGATTCCCTTGCAGGGCTTGGAAAATGCACGCCTCAGGCCAAACCCTGGCACGCGGGATTTAGCGTGTATTGCTCTGTAAATAAGGGTTTTACGCCAGCATAGGAGAAGAATCTGATAAAGCGGATGCCCGCCAAACAGCGCAAAATTTACGCGCCCGTAACATTTCTTCGTGGTGCGGCAGACACGCTGCGGAAGTTCGGTTTGTTGGTACTAGAAGGTTAACTAGCCTTGGCGCGTAATCGTCATGTTGCGAAGTATGGCGATTCTTTCGGAAAGCGGTGGGTGAGTGCTGAACAGGTTTGAAAACATTTCGCGCGCGGTCAGCGGTTGCACGATGCACAGCGCCGAGGTCGAAGCAGGAATGTTCATCGGTATTCGCTGGTTGTAAGCGCCAAGCTTTTCCAGCGCGCTGATCAATCCATTCGCATGGCCGACCATCTGTACGCCAGAAGCGTCGGCCTGATATTCGC
>PMHK01000024.1 GCA_003156635.1 Acidobacteriota bacterium
ACTAATCGGGACTTAGCCCACTCATTGGAATACACTTTCGCTAAGAAAGTGGAAACGGCGCGACCCATGTTGTCTTTTCGTAGCGTATATTCCCTTCGGAATAGAGTTCTTGCCCGAGACAACAGGGATGCGCAGCCCTTAAGATCAGGGTGGTAGCAATCCCGCAAGACGATCGCTTCCGGGAGGCGCGGAGACCTTGCGGAAGCTGTCCTCCGCGCCTTGTGGGCAGGGTGACTGCTTAGTTTTGCACCGTGATCGTGATTGGCAGTGGCACGGATTGGGCGCCAGCTGTCGCGGTGATTGTGATTGTTGTGGTGGTGCTTTTGGGGTTGGGTGTCCCGGTGCAACCGCCGACAAACGTCGCGATCGTGAGCAGGAATAGGAAGGCGGCCGCAATGCGCAGAGGGATTCGTGCGGTTATTTTGCGTTTACGCCAAAAGGCCGAGAGGAATAGCAGTTCCGCACCCAAGATTGGAGCGAACGGCGAACGCAACGGAAGCGAACGTCCTGGAGAGTCCCCACTGATTTTTGGAGTGGTAGACACCGGAGAATTTCCGCGACGGATATTGTTTGTTGCGTCCTCGCTGATCGTTAGCGTCGTCGTTACCGGTGCTCCGTTCGGCGTGACCGAACTGGGTTGAAAGGCGCAATCAATTCCCGCCGGCAGCGCCCCGCACGAAAATTGAATCGGCTGGCTGAATCCGTTGGCGGGCGTCGCCGTGATCACGGAAGATCCAGCGTGTCCTCGACTCAGCGAGATTGCTGTCGGATTCGCGGAGAGCGTGAAGCTACCTGCGGCGGTGATGCTAATCGAAAGCGCCGACGACGCGGACGATGCGAAACTCGTGTCGCCTCCGTAGCTTGCCGTGATCGAGTGCGAACCCGCGGCGAGAGCCGAAGTGGCAAACGTCGCGGAGCCGGACGCGTTTAGCGTGCCGGTGCCCAGGCTGGTTGCGCCATCGAGAAACGACACCGTCCCAGTGGGCGTTTTCGTTCCGCTCGCAGGCGTCACGCTGGCCATAAAGGAAACGCTCGCGCCCGACGCGGCCGTCGACGGTCCCGTCAGCACGGTAGTGGTGCCAAGGAGCGCCGCGGCGTTGATGGTGATCGAAATCGCGGGCGACGTGCTACCGGAAAAATTTGCATCTCCGGGATATTGCGCGGTGATGGAATGTACGCCCGTCGTAAGGGCAGTAGTCGAGAATGTGGCCACGCCCGAAGAATTCAGCGTGCCGGTGCCGAGCGCTGTGGCGCCGTCGAGAAACGTGACAATGCCGGTGGGCTTCGCGGTGCCACTCGCGGGCGTGATTGTGGCAGTGAACATTACGCTCGCGCCTTGAGTTGCCGTGGCCGGACCGGTGACGCCCGCGGTGGTGCCGATCAGCGCGTCGGCGTTTACCTGGACGGAAACTGCGGCGGAGGCGCTCGACGCAAAATTCAGGTCACCGCCATATGTGGCCGTCACGGAATGACTTCCCTGGGCAAGAGTGGAAGTCATCAGCGTTGCGACGCCCGATCCGTTCACTGCGGCGGTTCCAATCGCGGTGGCGCCGTCAAAAAATGTGACGGACCCCGTCGGGATACCGGTGCCGGAAACCGGCGCCACCGTTGCCGTGAACGTAACGGATTGGCCGACAGTAACGGTGGAAGCGGAAGCGGTCAAAGCGGTAGTCGTCGGCGCCGTAACCGTTTGCGAATGGATGGTGTTCAGGAAGACTTCAAGCGCCAAGCCGTTCGATACGGCCAAGAAATCAGGGGCCGCGTCATTATTCACATCCACCAGCTTCACCTGCGTCGTTGAAACTGCCAGTGGCAGGTCCGCGCCGACGTTGTTCAAAAACGTGCCGTCGCCATCGCCCTGCAAATAGACACTGAATGCCAATCCGCAGCAGCCGCTGAGGACTACGTCGGGCTTGCCGTCGGCATTCAAATCGGCAACTGCCACGCTGGAAGGAGACGCGTCGTCAGTGGTGGCAGCCGTTGCCGTGGTGAATGTGCCACCGCCGTTATTCACCAGCACGTTGACGTAGCCGGTCGTAATCGTCGTGCTTCCGCTGACGACAATGTCCAATTTTCCATCACCGTTCATGTCCGCGATGGCCGCGGCGCTGGGGAACATGCCGCCGCTGAGGGTTTGCGCGGCCGCGAGCGTACCGTTGCCCTTGCTGACATAAAGATAAGTAGCGCCCGCGATGTTGTTAGTAACGTCGCCAGACGCGGTTGCGACCAAATCCGGAACTCCGTCGCCAGTTACGTCGCCGACGGCGAGACTGCCGAGATACGGCTTGGCATCTACCTGCACCGGGGCCGCAAATGTGCCGTCTCCGTTATTCAACATCACATACAGAATTGTGGCGGTGGGAGGGAAAGAATTCCCCGGATTGCCGATGAAGGCCAGATCGGGTTTCTTGTCGCCATTCAAATCAAGAGCGACGAGAGCGACGACCGGAGCTGGAACGTCATAATCGACCTGGGCGGTGAATCCGCCGGTTCCCTTGCCGATCAGGACGGAGATTATCGCCTGCTGCGCGTTATTGGCGCGGGCAAACACCACGTCCGATTTCCCGTCGCCGTCAACGTCGGCGGCCAGAAAACCTCCGACCTGCCCGGCGGTACTGAAATCGGCAGTCAGCGGAATCGGTGGCTGCGTTTTAAACGTTCCGTCGCCATTCCCCAATTCGACTGAGAGATAAGGTCCGTTCGTGTTGTCGGCGTCGATCGTGACCATGTCCGGCTTGGTGTCGCCGTTGAAATCCGCAACGTCGAAGAAATTGATGCCCGTGGCTCCCGGGCCTAGAGGAATATAAGCAGGGGCGGCCGCAAACGTGCCGTCGCCGCGCCCGAGAAAGGACTGAAACATGCCGGCTGAAGTTTGGTCCGCGGCGAACCCGGTGCCGGCGTAAGTGCCGAGGAAAATGTCTGCAGCGCCGTCGCCGTCCAGGTCGGTCGATACGAGATTGTTCGCACCGTATACCGCAGCGTAGGAACTGCCGTAGGAGAAAGTGCCGTCACCGTGTCCCAAGTACACATCGACCGTGACTGCGTTTTGATTCGAAAATGCCAGGTCGATATTGCCGTCGTGATTGAAATCGCCAGCGGCGACGCCGACGACTCCCGGGCCGCCCGTGGTACTGAACGACTGATTGATCAGAACGTTCGGCTGCAGAGTAAAAGTTCCGTCATTATTCCCGAGCAAGATTTGGCCGCTATTCGTAGCGATATCTTTTTTCCCGTCCTTGTTGAAGTCGCCGGTGACGGAGACGATGGCGCTGACGCCCGCCGGGCCTGGTATTGGGGCGCCGAAACCACCCTTACCATCTCCGAGCAGCACATTGAGCCCAGTCGTGGTTGCGCCGGGATTTTGCAGCGCGGTGGCGATCAGGTCAAACTTGCCATCGCCATTCACGTCGTCAATCGTCACGCCGGAGACCGGAATCGTCAGGTTGATTGTCGTGGGAGTTTGAAATGTGCCGTCGCCGTTGCTGATGAAAACCGTCAGCGTGCCAACGTTCGGGGCGCTAAAACCGCTGCTGGCGACGACGAGATCGGGGATGCCGTCGCCGTTCAAATCAGCCACCGCCATGCCGGCGGACGAGGCGAGGTTTCCTTGCCCGGGTGTTCCGGTGGTGCTGATCTGCGTGGGACCGGAAATGATGGTCCCGGTGGGCGAGACGACAAAAACCTCGATGCCTTGTGAGGTCAGGGTTGCGCCAACAAAATTGCCCGCGGGGGTCGTGCCCAGCAATGCGCCGCTTTGCGAACCGATGCCCACGGTAGAGGTCTGGCAACCATTGGGGAACGCATCGGGCGTGCTGGTCAGCAGCGACTGCTGATGGATGTAATCCTGATAGTTAGGATAAGTGCTCAGGATATTGAGCGTGGCATCGGTTGCGATGCGCGTTAGCGAGCAATTCGTTTCGCGATGCAGGAAGGCAAAGTACGGCACCGCTGGCGTACTTGGGGCGTCCTGAGCGGGCGGATCGACATTGGCTTCGAAAGCCATCCAATTTATGAAAAGCTTGGCTGCTACATTGTCCCCCTTCTCTGCTTCATCCTTGAGCGGGCAGCCGCTGGGACCCATTACGATGAACATACACAGGAGACCCATCAACAACCGCGCTAACATTAACTTTCGTGATGATTTCGTTTGTGATTGGCTCATGTCTTTTCACCTCTTGCGACGTGATCAAATTCGGTTGGGCCTCCACGCATTGCGTTTGAGTGCAGGTCAACTACTTGGAACGGCCTGATTGTAGGTTTATCGAAGCCCACTTAGCAATAACCCGGCAAGTGCCTGGTAAACCCGCCGACCGGGCAGTATTTGAATACGAGGTCCTCTGATTCGCTAGACTACAAAAGATGAGGTCGAACGGTTTTCTGTATGTGGGGTAAAGACTTGTCGCGTCAAGACATCGACAAAATTGTTGAGACCTACCAATTCCGGAAGGAAGAAGAGCGTTATTCAAAACGAATCCAGACCTTGAAATCGTAGAAGCGACTCTGCCAGAAACTGCGAGGAGCGTCGCGCGCCGCATCGTTCCAGAGCGCCAGTTGATTCAAGTTGCGCGGCCGTCGTTTCTTGGCGCGAAGCGTCGCGAGATGCGTTGTTTGAAAACTTGCATGACCGCGGAAGGCGTGCCGGTCTGGGGCTCGGAGATGAGCAGATGAATGTGCTCCGGCATCACCACGTAACGGACGAGCGCGAATTGATAGATTTGGCGAACTTCATTGAGGATTTTCAGAAGCACGTCGCGGCGGCGCGGCGTGCCGAGAAACCGTCGTCGGCGATAGCAACTACAGGTAATGAAATGCAAGTGCCGCTGGCCATAGCGGCGCTCCGGTTTTTTATGCATCGGTTGTTGACGTTAGGGAGGTGATGCGAAAACCGGACCGCGACGGAGAAAGCGGGCGCGTACTGTTACGGTAACTAACGCAGTGGTATCATCCCGCATCACATTGGGTCAAGAGCGACGTGCGTTACGACGGTCATTCGTGTGGGGATCGAGTCGGCAAGGTTGAAGCGGCCCACCCTTTGCCGGAAAGCGCAAAGGATGGGGCACCCG
>PMHK01000236.1:0-469 GCA_003156635.1 Acidobacteriota bacterium
AGTTTGTCGATCATTTCTTTCGAGGAACTTGCCGGGCCCAGCGTGCAGACAATTTTAGCTTTTCGAATGTTATTCACGATTATTTGGCCACCGAGAAATCGTTAACGATTGCGGATAGAAATTCAATTCCTTTCTGAAACGATGCTACCGGTATTCGTTCGTCTTCACTGTGCATCCGCCACTCGTCTTCCGTGCTCAGCGGAAATGGCAGTAATCCGTAAGCCACTACGCTGCGCAACCGCAGCCGCGCCGAATCCGTGGCGAACGTATCCATCCCCGGGAACGCCACCGCTCCCGGAAAAACTTGCCCGGTTACCCGGCTGATCGACGTCATCAGCTCCGATTCCACCGGCGCCGAAGGCGCGGTCTCTTCATCGCTGACCTGCATTTCCAGCTTCACCTGTGGGTCGTTGATCAGCGTCCGCAATTTTCCCAGCAGCGGAGCGATCTGATTTCCCGGCAGCAGCCG
>PMHK01000236.1:500-12506 GCA_003156635.1 Acidobacteriota bacterium
CGCCGTGTCTAGCGACTTCATCCACTTCGCCGTTTCCGGATCCTCCACCGACGCTAATCCTTCGAAATACGCCCGCGAAACCGTATTGAATTGCACTGGAGTTTCGTACGTTCCGATCTTCGCCACCGCGGCCGCCAGATGCACCACCGCATTATCCTTGATAGGTAAAGACGCGTGGCCCGATGGTCCCGTTGCGATAATATCCACGTTCACCGGAACTTTTTCACTGGCCGCCACCGCCACAAACTGCACTTTCCCGTCCTTCAATTCGACGTGGCCGCCTTCGTTCAGCGAAAATCCGCAGGCAATCTTGTCCCAGTGTTTTTCCACCGCGAATTTCATCCCCTCGTCGCCGCCCGCTTCCTCGTCGGCTTCCGAAAGAAAAATCAGATCTCGCGTTAATCGCATCCCCGATCGTTTCACCGCGATGAACACCGCCAGATTCGCTATGGTCATGCCCTTGTCGTCGATCGCCCCGCGCCCGTAAATGTATCCATCGCGCAGCTCCGCCCCAAACGGATCGACCGTCCATTTCGCCTTGTTCACTCCCACCACGTCCAGATGGCCCATCAGCAGCAGCGCCCGTGACGGATCCGGAACCGCCGTCGCCGCCAGCCGCGCCACGATAATTCCACGCCCCGGCGTGCTCTCGAAAATTTCGCTCTGAATTCCGTTCTTCTGCAGGATGTCTGCAAGATATTTCGCCGCCACCAGCTCATTTCCCGGAGGATTAGTGGTGTTGATGCGCAGGAATCCTTGCAGCCAGCCGATCGCTTCCACCTCGATCTGCGAAAGGGTCGAATTCACCGGTGCAGATGATTGCGCTCCCGGTCCGTACGGCGGCGTGGTAACGGCCTGCGCGCCAACCGGCGTAGCAAAAGCGAACATGATCGCGAGCGTGACGGCAAACACAACAAGCAGGGCTGGTGTGCGCGGGCGCGCCATTCTTGTTTTCCCCCAGATTCGGAATTTCTGTCGCGGACGAACCGACGAAAGATACTATCATGTGTACGAATCGCGTTCGGTAATCGGGCTGCACCCAGTTTCTCAAGTACAATCGTCCTCGCCCTCACCAGGCCGGGCGGCGAAAAGCGCCGACCATCCTGAACCGGGCCTCGCGGCATCCAAATGCTGACCAATAAAAGTAGAAGGAGCCGGCAGTTGAAGACGAAGACCTCGACTCGCATCGTTCTGTTTGTCGCGCTGATTGCGCTTTTGGGCCTGCCCACCAGCATTCTCACCGCCCGCGCCCGCCAGCAGGAGCAGCAGGAAGGTCCCACCAAGCCTTCGCCCACGCCCCAACCCGGCGCCGCGCCCAAGGCTCCCACCGGACAGCAGCAGCCGGCGAACGCCGGCCAGCCCGCATCGCAGGCTCCCCAAGTCGCCATCGCCGTGCAATCCAACGTCGTCAATATCGACGCCGTGGTCACCGACAGCGATGGAAATCTCATCACCGGCCTCAAGAAGCAGAATTTTCGCGTCCTCGACGACAATCAGCCCCAGCAAATCACCAACTTTGCCCCCAGCGAAGCGCCCATCACCATCGTCATGCTCATGGAATTCAGCGGCCGCATGGGCGGCTATTTCGGTTATCGCGGGAAAAATTGGGCCTATAACTTTCTCGGTCACATGAATCAAAAAGACTGGGTAGCCTTCAAGACTTTCGATCTTCGCACCAATGTTTTAGTCGATTTCACCCAGGACAAAGGCCAGATCGCCCAGGCCATCAACGGCCTCTTCTGGCCCGATTTTCACGAAGCCATCCTCTTCGACGCCGTGCTCGAAACCCTCGATCAGCTTCGCGACGTGAAAGGCAAAAAAGCGATTCTGGTCATCGCCTCCGGCTACGACACTTTCAGCAAACACACTCTCGATCAGACCTTCAAGCACCTCAAAGAAACCGACACCACCATTTTCTGCGTGGGCATGGGCGAATTGCTGGACGCTTTGGGTATTCACGAAAAGAGTCTGACCGGACCCGAATTTGCCCAGGTGAATTACCTGCAGGCCAAAAACCAGCTTAATACCTTCGCTGAAATGACCGGCGGCTACGCCTGGTTCCCGCGCTTCGAAGGCGAGATGAACGAAATTTTCAATTCCGTCGCGGCCTTCTTGCGCAACCAGTACACCATCGGCTTCACTCCCTCGACCGGCGTCGATGGCAAATACCACAAGCTGAAAGTCGAAGCGGTCGATGACGACGGCAATCTCTTCACCACCCTGGACAAGAAGAACCACAAGAAGAAGGTCACGGTGTATGCGCGCCAGGGGTACACGTCGCCCAGGCCCGCCAGCGGAAATTAATTAGAAGTGTTTTTGGAGCCCGTGCGCCAGATTGGGTGCGTCCGGGCATTTCCTGATTCGCCTATTTCTTCAGCACCCGCAGGTCGGTCCCGGACATCTCCGCCGGCTCCGGCACGCCCAGCACGCCCAGCAGCGTCGGTGAAATATCCCGCAGTGACCCGCCCGGCCGCAGTTGCTTGGTCCCGTCCTCGCTCAGCAAAATAAACGGCACTGGATTCGTGGTGTGATACGTGTGCGGTCCCCCGGTCACCGGATCGATCATCGTTTCCGCGTTGCCGTGATCCGCCGTGATAATCCACGCCCCGCCGCGCGGCCGCAGCGCCTGAAAAATTCGGCCCAGCCCTTCGTCCACCGCTTCCACCGCTTTGATCGTCGCTTCCAGTTTCCCGGAATGTGCCACCATGTCCGCATTGGCGAAATTCATGATGATCGCGTCGAAATCTCCGCGCTCGATCGCATGAATCACCGCATCGGCGATTCCCGCCGCGGACATTTCCGGCTTCAGATCGTAGGTCGGCACTTTCGGTGACGGTACCAGCGCGCGTTCTTCGCCATAGAACGGTTTCTCCACGCCGCCGTTAAAAAAATAAGNNTTCCGGCGCGATCAAATACCGCAGCCACGGCCAGGCCTTGTCGTATTGCGTCATGGCCACGAACGCCAGGTTCTTCGGCCGGTCGGGATCCTCGATTTCCTTGAACCCCGGTTCCAGCAGCGCCCGGGTCATCTCCCGCGCTCGGTCCGCTCGAAAATTGAAAAATATCACCGCATCGTCGTCGCGAATCACTCCGCGCGCCGCCGATGGCTTTCCCGGCTCGTCCTTGGTCACCATCACCGACGGCAAAACAAATTCGTCGGTCACGCCCTTCTCGTAGCTCGCCTGCATCACCGCAATCGGATCCGTGCTCCGGATCTCCCCCGCGCCATGCACCACCGCCCGGTAAGCCACCCCCACGCGCTCCCACCGGTTGTCGCGATCCATCGCGTAATNNGTGTCGCGCCCGTCCATAAAGCAATGCACGAAAACGCGTTCCACTTTGTTTTCGCGCGCCATCCGCAGCAGCGCGTACAGATGCTCGATATGCGAATGCACTCCGCCGTCGCTCACCAATCCCAGCAAATGCAGTTGATGCGTCCGCGCCCGCTCCATCGTGTCCAGCAGCAAAGGCTGCCGCGCGAATTCGCCGCTGGCGATCAGCGCCTCGATCCGCGTCGTATCCATGTGCACCACGCGCCCCGCGCCAATATTCAAATGCCCCACTTCGCTGTTGCCCATTTGCCCCGGCGGCAATCCCACCGCCGGCCCCGAAGTCTGGATCAAAGTGTTGGGAAACTCGCGCAGCAACCGGTCGTAATTCGGCTTCCGCGCCAGCGCAATCGCATTCCCCGCCGTCTCCGCCCGGTAGCCCCACCCGTCCAGCACCGTCAGCACAATTGGTTTAGGTCTCATGAGTGTTTCGATTTACGCCTTTTCTTGAAAGTGGGTGACAGAATACACGACCTGATATTTTCGTGTCGATCCCATGAAGAAGCGCCGGTGATTATGCACGGCAAAGGGGGAGCGCAAATCGAAGGCCGCGCGGCCATGCCCGTTACTTCTGCCGCAGAAGTTTATATCCCGCCCGCGACTCGCCACAACGTAGCCAACACCGGAACGCCTTTTACGGTTGTTCCTGGCGCGTCTACCCGCCGCCGAACAACCGTTTCAGCCCAGCCCAGAATCCGCCCCGCTTCTCTTCTTTCTTAGTTTTCCTATCGGCGGTATCGGAAGTCGCTCCCGCGACCGGCGCACTCGACACCAACGCTGGCGGATCGACATGCCCGCTGAATTCGTATTCCGGCTCCACATGCACCGTCCGCACCAGCAGCACTGCGTCCAATGACGGATCTTCCGGCGGCGATGGCGACGAAGCCGAAAATCCCAAAGGTGGCATCACTATTTTATAGATCGGCATGGCCGTCGGCGGTGGAGGCGGTGCCGCCGCCTTTTCCGCCTGCGGCAGTGGATGCACCTCATCTTCCTTCGCCAGCACCCGCAACTGCACATTCGGGTCAGCCGGAGGCGGTATCGCCGCTTTGCCATCCGTCGGCGGCGCTGCCGCGTTAGCCTCCGGCATTTGCAGTTGCGACGCCGACGTAACCCCCATCAGCGGAATATTCGGTGGCGGCGCCGACCGCGCCTGCATCGCCGCACATTCGCAATTCCCCGAAACCCCCGCCGTCGGCACCAGCTTGCCCGGCGCAATCAAAAAATCCCCCGCCTGCGGCACGATCAACCCTTCGCCCGTGAACTGCTGCTCCAGCCGCAGCGCCCCGCTGGTCGCCAGCACGCACAGCGAATCGTTCAAATCCAGTCCCAGCGTGATGTCCCGCGCCGCTCCGCTGATATCAATCGGCGTCGCAATAATCGTCGGCGTAAAAACCCGCACCGGCGAGCCCGCCGGCAGCTGCAAGTGAATCCGCCCAATGCTCAGCGCCAAAGTAATCGACCCCGCCGAATCCAGCACCGTAATTTTCGCCGGCCCGCAAATATCCACTTCGCCGCCCACCGCAAACGTCAGCTTCGCCCGCCCCGTGTGCACCGTAACGATGCTGCCGTTGAAAACGTAACTCAGCCCGCCATCACCAGAAATATTCGCCGCCGCAACACCGCCGCCTTCCACGGAAACGTCGGCGCCCTCGATTCGCGCCACCGCACCCGGCGGCGCGGTCTGCGCCCGCAGCACCGCGGGCAGCAGCAGGCCAACGCCTAAAACAAAAATGCGCAGCAGCGCAACCGCGCCACTGCGCAAAACGCCCAGCCTTCCTCGCTCGAATTGGGGTAGGGAGCACATCGAATGCCCGGCAGCGATTCCCCCCTACTATAGCAAACGCGAACCGGCCCCGGCAGCTGCGCCGCCCGGCCTTCATCCTCGAGCTCCCCGACCGCGCGCGTGCCCGAATATGGGACTGAATCGAGTGCCTCTACCGTCTACATACTTCCGGTAGGGACTGCGCCCCCCCAGCTCGTAATTAACGATAATCACGCCCTTCGGCGTCACCGCTCATTCCAGGGTCGAGGGGACGAGCCGCGTGAGTCCGGGCTAAAGTTGGAAGGACGAAAATATCTTCGAATATGTGTAGAATTCCGCTCCCGCGGTTCGTCGATATAATGAAGGCCGGCTAACTGGCCCTCCGGAAGATCATTACAAGTCTACTACACGACCTCTACAGGAGAAAACATGCCGCAATATTTGGTTGCGATTCACTTGCCCGACAATTTCGACCCGTCTCAGTCGGACCCCGCAATGATGGACGATATCCACGCGCTCAACAAAGAGATGATTGCCGCCGGCGTCCGGCTTTTTGCTGGCGGCCTGTCTCCGGCGGGCCACGCGAAATCGCTGCGCGCGCAGACCGATGGCAAGTTGCTCATGACCGACGGCCCGTACCTCGAGGCCAAGGAGCACGTCGGCGGTTTCTGGATTCTGGAATGTGGTGATGTCGACCAAGCCGTGGCCTGGGGACGCAAAGCCGTAAAAGCTTGCCGCGCGCCCGTCGAAGTCCGCGAGTTTCTCTCCGGGCCCAAGTAAACGCCAGCGAGAGCCTTCCCCGGTGCCCCAGCCTTCCCGATTCTGGAAGGCTGGGGCCTTGGACCTCGCGTGACTCAATCGCTAAGGAACAACTAAAATTTGTTACACAATGATCGCCGCCGCGAAAACGTGACCGACATTCACAAGACGATCGAGGCCGTGTGGAAGATCGAGTCCACCCGCCTAATCGCCGGCATTGCCCGCGTCACCCGTGATATCGGCATCGCCGAAGAACTAGCCCAGGACGCGCTCGTCACCGCCCTCGAAGTCTGGCCCGCTGAAGGCATCCCCGAGAATCCCGGCGCGTGGTTGATGACCGCGGCCAAGCGCCGCGCCATCGATTATTTTCGCCGTGGCCAGATGTTGGTGCAGAAGCACGAAGAAATTACCCGCGAACTCGAATTTCAACAGCAGCATCTCGGCGATGCTCTGGATCACGCACTGGATCAGGTCATCGACGATGACGTGCTCCGGCTCATCTTCACGGCCTGCCATCCCGTCCTTCCGATCGAAGGCCGCGTCGCTCTTACCCTGCGTTTGATCGGCGGCCTCGCCACGCCGGAAATTGCCCGCGCCTTCCTGGTGCCGGAAAAAACCGTGGGCCAGCGCATCTTCCGCGCCAAGAAAACTCTCCTGGAAGCACATGTTCCGTTTGAAACGCCGCGCGGCGAAGAACTGCGCCTGAGGGTCGACTCCGTCCTCTCGGTGGTCTACCTGATTTTCAACGAAGGCTATACCGCGACCTCGGGCGATGAATGGATGCGCGCCGCCCTCTGCGAAGATGCGCTCCGCCTCGGCCGCATGCTCGCGCAACTTCTTCCCACCGAATCCGAAGTTCACGGTCTGCTCGCGCTGATGGAATTCCAAGCCTCTCGCACCGCCGCCCGCCGCGGACGGCAAGGCGAAGCCGTGTTACTGCCGGATCAGGATCGCTCGTTGTGGGACGACGCCCAGATTCAGCGCGGAATGGCCGCGCTCGCCCACGCCCAAAAACTTGGCGGCGGCGCCGGCAACTATGCCTTGCAGGCCGCGCTCGCCGCCTGTCACATGCGCGCCCGCACCGCCGAAGCGACCGACTGGAACCGGATCGTGCTGCTCTACGACGCGCTGATGCAAATCCGCCCTTCGCCCATCGTGGCCCTGAATCGCGCCGTCGCCGTTGGCATGGCCCAAGGCCCGGCCGCCGGACTCGAAGCACTCGACGCCATCGAAAAACCCGGCGCCGACTCCGGCACCGGCTCGGCCTTAGCCGGCTACCACCTCCTCCCCAGCGTTCGCGGCGACCTGCTGCTGAAGCTCGGCAGATTTACCGGGGCGCGCAAAGAAATCGAGCGCGCCATCACCCTGACCCAAAACCTCCGCGAGCGGGAATTGCTGGCCGAAAGACTGAAGCAAATCGAGAAGAAGGTGGCCTGGTCCGCCTAGCTGCGGTTCAGCCAATTCGTTGCGCTCAGACCAAAAGAAAATGTACGATGCCCAAGTCCCAGGGCCCCCAAATCGAATCTCACGCTGGAGGCGTTCCGTGCGAATCCACGTCTTGCGGATTATCTCGATTCTGCTGGTGTTGCTGTGTCTGGCTGCCGTGCCCTGCCCGGCCCAGGATAAAGTGACCATTCTCTACGATGCCTTCGGCGAATCGAAGGAACTGACCAAGGACTGGGGATTTTCCGCGCTCGTCGAGCACCACGGCAAGCGGATCTTGTTCGACACCGGGAACGATGCCGCGATTTTTGAGCACAACGTGAAGGCGCTGGGCGTCGACCTCACCAAACTCGATTTTGTGGTGATCTCCCACCGCCACGCCGACCACACCACCGGCTTGCGCTACGTGCTCAAGGTCAACCCGGGCGTTACCGTCTATGTGCCCGCCGATGGGGGCAATGGATTTGGCGGAGCGGACTTTCCGAAAGCGTTTTTGAAGGACGATGACAGCCTGCCTGCGAACATGAAGTATTTCGGAGGAACTACGCCGGAACATTTCGCCTGGGGCAAACTGTACGACACTGGAAATTTCGTACTGGTCAGTCAGACCATGGAAGTTTCGCCGGGGATTTCCCTGGTGCGCACCGTTTCCCAGAAGAAAGGCACGCTGGAGCTGCCGGAATTGACCCTGGCCATCAAAAGACCGAATGGATTGCTGCTGGTGGACGGCTGCTCGCACGCCGGGCTCGAAGCAATTCTGGAAGCGGCCAGCGCGGTCGATCCGCGAACCGAGATTGTGTTTGGGGGATTGCACCTGGTCACCGCGCCGGTCGAAGAAATTGATGTCCTCGCGGAAAATTTAAAAACCAAGTGGAAGGTGCAGAAAATCGCTCCAGGACATTGCACCGGTGAGCTGGCCTTCGCGCGCTTGAAGAAGGCCTACGGCGAAAACTATTTGTATGCCGGGCTGGGAACGGCGGTGGCGCTCGAGTAAAAAAGAGTGGCTCCGCGCATCTCGCGGCAATGTGACGAGCGTAGTGCTCGAAACGCGTTCCGCGGTTTCGCCAAACCCCTAGGGGTGCGAGTCAGCGTCCTCCTATACTATAGCCACGTGGAAACCGACGGGAAATCGACCGCGCCTCCCGGCGCTGACATCGCGAATCCGCCCGCGGAAATTCCGCCGCCCCAGCTTTCCCCCTGGCGCCGCTTTCAGATTCCCATCTTCGCCTGGTTCGTCTACTGGACCATCCGCCTGATCGGCCCCACCCTGCGCCTCGAAATCGTCGGCGTGCAGAACGCCATCCAGATTCGCAGCACCGGCGAGCCGGGCATCGGCACACTCTGGCATCGCTGCATCTTCACCGCGGCCTGGGTCTGGCGCAATCGCGGCGTAGTGGTCCTGAACACCGTAAATTTCGACGGCCAGTGGACTCGCCGCGTCGTCGAACGCCTCGGATTCGGCACCGCGCAGGGCAGCTCATCGCGCGGCGCCGTCGAAGGCTTACTCGCCATGGGCCGCCAGCTCGAAGCAGGGAACCACGTCGCCTTTACCATCGACGGGCCCCGCGGTCCGCGCTACGTCGCCAAACCCGGCGCCGTAATCCTCGCCCGCCGCACCGGCAGCCCCATTTCCGCCGTCCATTTCGGCCTGCAGTGGGCGCTAACCTTCAAGAACGCCTGGGATTTGTTTCAGATCCCGCTACCGTTTTCCGCAGCAGTGATGTTCGTCGCCCCGCCCATCTACGTCCCCAAAGAAGGCGGCCCGGAAGTCATGAAGCAAAAACAGGAAGAATTACAAGCAGCGCTCGAACGCGTCCGCGACGCCGCCGAATCCTGGTTTGACCTTACCGAAGGGGAACGCGACAACCTGCGCGACCAATACCACGGAAGAATTTCTCAGCCCAAATCGTAAAACCGAACTAGCCTTCGCCCAGTTTCACCGGAATATTTATTTTTTTGCCGTCGCGGATCACGGTCAGCGTAATCGTATTCCCCGGCCACGAACGGTTCAGCATCAAATTCAAATCCATCTGGCTCGTCACTGCTTTGCCGTCCACCGCGATCAGCACATCCCCGCCCACGCGCAATTGCTGCAAGCCCTGCCGTCCCGGCCGGTCTCCGCCGCGAATCCCTGCCTGCGCCGCCGGACCACCCGGCTCCACGCGCTCGATCAATATTCCGGAATCGACGTTCAAGCCCAACGCCTGCGAAAGCTCCGGCCACAGCGCGCGTCCTTCCGCTCCCAGCGTCGCCCGACGTACGCGCCCGTACTTGATCAAATCCTCTGCAACTCGCCGCCCCGTATTAATCGGAATCGCAAATCCAATTCCCGCCGCCGCGCCCGACGGCGAATAAATCGCGCTGTTAATCCCAATCACTTGCCCGTGCGAGTCCAACAGTGGTCCGCCCGAATTTCCGCGGTTGATCGACGCATCCGTCTGAATCGCTTCGTCGATAAATGTCGTATCGCTGGTCTGCACCGTGCGCCCCAGCGCGCTCACAATCCCGGTGGTCAGCGTGCTCGAAAATCCAAATGGATTTCCAATAGCCAGGGCCCGTTGCCCCACCAGCAGATTCCGCGAATCCCCCAGCGGCAGCGGCGTTAATTTCTTTCCCTTCGTATCAATCTGAATCAACGCGATGTCGTTCCGCGTGTCCGCACCGATCAGTTTCGCCTTGTACCGCGTCTGGTCGCCCAGCGTCACCTCAATCGTCTGCGCGCCCTGCACCACATGAAAATTCGTCAGGATGTGCCCGTCGGTATCGATCACAAATCCCGAGCCCGCGCCTTCCACCGGCACCGGATTGTAAAAAAAATCGTACTCCACCGTGCGCGTGACGATGTTCGCCACCCCCGGCGAAGCCTGCCGGTAAATCCGCACATTTTCGGTTTCGGTGGGATCCAGTCCCGTCTCGCTGCCGTTTACAATCGCCAGCGCCGGGCGCGCGTTTACCGTCGCGGTCGCGTGCGACCCGTAACGCGAACCCGCCCAATACACGCCCAGTCCCACGATCAGCCCGATCGTCAGGAATCGCAGCGCGCGTCCTTCGTTCGACTTCTGGTTCATGCTCAATTTCCAGATCCCGCCGGCCTACTCACCAATATTCTACGCGCCGCGCTCAAGGAATGTTTCGCCCCGCGGCCGCCGCATCCATCAGCCGTTTCACCACCACTTCCACCGCTCGCTCCGTTTCTTCCAGCGTCCCCGAACAGTCGACGGTCTCATCGGCCAGGCTGCGTTTTTCTTCCATTGGCATCTGGGCCGCGATCCGCTGCAGCGCCTGCTCTTCGGTCAAGCCGCGCTCCAGCAGCCGCTCTACTTGTTGCGCCCGCCGGCACCAGCACACGATCAATTTGTCCAAATTCTGATTGAATCCCGCCTCGATGATCAGCGCCGCTTCCACGATCGCTAGTTCCGGCCCACCGGGTTGATCCAGCGCCGCGAACCACTTCTCGATGATCTCGCGAATCCGCGGATGCAAAATGCTGTTCAGCTTCTCGCGCCGCTCTTCGTCCGCAAAAACAATTTCCCCCAGCGCGGTGCGGTCCACGTTCCCGTAACTATCCAGAATGTCGATCCCGAATTCGCGCACCACTTCCGCGTACGCCGTCTGCCCCGGCTCCAGCAGTTCGTGCCCCAGCGCGTCCGCCGCCAGCACCGGACAATCCAAATCCCGCAACATCGATGCCACTGTCGATTTTCCCGAAGCGATCCCGCCGGTCAGCCCGATGCGTAACATTAATTTTTTGCCGTCGCCGCTACCGGAATTTTCTTCGCGTCGCTCGTCAGCCGTCCATCGCTCCTCGCCCGCAGCCGCGCCGCCTTCACCGTATTACTCATCAGCATCGCAATCGTCAGTGGACCCACTCCTCCCGGCACCGGCGTAATCGCGCCCGCGACGTTCGCCACGTCCGGATGCACATCGCCCACCAGCGTCGATCCCTTCGCCTGAAACCCAGCGAGCCGCTCCGGAAAATTCGCAAAATATTTCGCCGCCTGCGCCGCGTCCGTCACCCGGTTAATCCCCACGTCGATCACCGTCGCCCCCGGACGAATATATTCCGGCGTCACCATCGCCGCGCGCCCCATCGCCGCCACCACAATATCCGCCCGCCGCGTCGTCTCCGCCAAATCGCGCGTCTTCGAATGGCATATCGTCACCGTCGCGTTCGCATGCATCAAGAGCAGCGCCATCGGCTTGCCCACAATATCGCTGCGCCCCAGCACCACCGCGTTCGCGCCTTCCACCGCAATCCCGCTGCGCTTCAGAATCTCCATCACCCCAGCCGGCGTGCATGAAACCAAAGTCGGCCGCCCCGCCACCAGGTGCCCCACATTCATGGGATGAAAACCGTCCACATCTTTCGCCGGGTNNTTCCGCGTCCAGAATCTTCTTGGCATCCACCTGGGGCGGCAAAGGCAACTGCACCAGAATCCCATCCACGTCGTCGCGCCGGTTCAATTCCTCCACTACCGCCAATAATTCCTCGGTGGTAATCGTCGCCGCCGGAGTCACCTGAATGCTCGCCAATCCCAATTTCTCGCACGCCGCGATCTTGCTGCTCACATATACTTTCGACGCCGGATTCTCGCCCACCAGCACCGCCGCCAGCCCCGGACGAATCCCGGCCGCAGCCAGCGCCGCAATCTCGCCGCTCAGCTCCCCATAAATCTCATCGCGAATCGCGTTTCCGTTCAGGATCCGTGC
>PMHK01000080.1 GCA_003156635.1 Acidobacteriota bacterium
TCGCTGAAAGTCGCGGTGCTGGCTGCGCTGAACATCGCCGACGAAATGTTTCAGACGCGGAAGCGGCAGCAGGAAATTGAAGGGCCGTTGCGCCAGCGCGTGGAAAATTGCGTTTCGATGGTGGAAAAAGCGCTGGAGCAGACGAACTGAACGGCGTACTCGCCAGCGCGAACGCCGATTCTTGGCGTCGATGACGGTCGGGCGCTAAGCCGTTACCGCGGGGGCACAACCCGTTGGTGCTTCGGAACATCTCTTATATGATGAATTGCAGGGGTTTTATCCAGCCTTAGCGAATGCGTAATCGCAGCCCAATCCGACGTCTAATCGTGCCCGTTGCCCTGCTGTTGCTGCTCGTGGTGGGGATGACGCTGTGCAACGTATTGCATCACCATGCCGGATCGACGGATGCGAACTGTTCGATCTGCCATCTGAACCATCAGGCCATCGACCAACCGCTGCCGGCGGACAGCACGACGGCGTTGACACAAATCGGCGTGTATTCCGCCCCGCAAGAACCCGGATTCGCACCAAGCCCGATCAAACCCCGTTTGCCGGCCCGCGCACCACCCACCGCTTAATTTCTTCCGACCAAAACTGTGCTGATTTGATTCACAGCACACCGACTGACTCTCGTTTTCTCTTTCGAGGTTGAAGATTATGGCTATCAAACCAGCTCCGTTCGCACTACTAACGGCATTCGTGTGCCTGGGGTCGAGCGCTTCCGCGCAGCAAACTACGCCGCCAGCTCCATCCACGCCGCAGGAGACGCGTTCGCCCCAGGGTCTGCCGCCGCAAACTCCGGAGCAGCAAAAGGCACCGGCGACGCAGCAAGGTACGCTGCAGACGTCGCCGCAGAATATTCCGTCGGGGCAAGCGCACGGTTCGGTGCGAATTTCGCTCGACGAGGCCATTCAAAAGGCGTTGCAGAACAACCATACCTTGAAGGCAGCGCGTACGACGATCCAACAGAACGAAGCGCAGGAAATCACCGCCAACCTGCGCCCGAATCCGACGCTGACGGTTGACTCGCAATTTTTGCCGATCTTCCAGCCGAGCCAATTCACTGCGGACTACATCAACACCATCGCGCAGTTTGACGTCGGCGTTTCGTATCTTTTCGAACGCGGGAAGAAGCGGCAGCACCGCTTGCAGGCCGCCGAAGACGCCACGGCGGAAACCAAAGCCACGGTGACGGACAACGAACGCACTTTGGCTTTCAATGTGGCTTCGCAATTTTTGACGACGCAGCTGGCCGAATCTTCGCTCGATCTGGCGCTACAGGACATGAAAAGTTTTCAGAACACGGTCGACATCAGCGAAGAGCGCTACAAGGCGGGCGACATCAGCGAAGTCGATTACCTGAAAATCAAACTGCAATTGCTGCAATTTCAAAGCGACGTTTCGATGGCGCAATTGGCCAAGACCCAGGCTCTGGTCGGGTTGCGGCAACTGCTCGGATACCAAACGGTGCCCGAGGATTTCGACGTCACCGGCGATTTCGATTACCGGCCGGTCGGTATGAAGCTCGAAGACCTGCAGGCCCAGGCTTTGCAGAACCGGCCGGACTATCGTGCGGCGGTCCTGGGCGTGACGGCGGCGAAGAGCCAATACGAATTGGCCAAAGCAAATGGAAAGGTGGACATCACCGGGACGGCGGACTACGACCACGTGAGCGCCGTAAGCACGGCGTCTTTTTTCGGCAGTTTGCAGATTCCGATTTTCAACCGCAACCAGGGCGAAATCGCGCGAACGAATTACGCGATTAATCAGGCGCAGGAACTGCAACTCGCGGCCAGCGATCAGGTCATGAGCGACGTGCTGAATGCCTACGAAGGCGTGCGCGAGAACGATCAGATCATTGCGCTGTACCGCGGCGGGTATCTCGACGCGTCGCAGAAGACGCGCGACATCACCGAATATTCCTACAAACGCGGCGCTGCGAGCCTGCTGGATTTCCTGGACGCGGAACGGAGTTATCGCGCAACGCAACTCGCTTACCGGCAGTCGCTGGCGGCGTATTTGACGGCGGTAGAGCAGCTTCGCGAGGCGGTGGGAACGAGGAGCCTGCAATGATCAAAATCGTGGGCGGATTCGCGAGGCGACATCGGCGGGGAACACAACTGGGAATTGTCGCGGCCGTGGCGCTCGCTTTGACTGCGTGCAGCGCAGATCAGCGCGCGGGCGAAATGACCTCGTTCTCATCGAAAGAAAGCAAAGGGCAGACGCCTGGATTGTTCACGATACCCAATGACCAGAGGTCGCACGTGCAGGTGGTGACCGTCGCGCCCTCGGACCTACCGCGGGTTCTGCGTCTGACCGGAGCGGTTTCCTATAACGCGTTTAATACGACGCCGGTGATCACGCAGGTAGGTGGGCCGGTGAGCCGGCTGCTGGCGGTGCCGGGAGAGCGCGTGAAAAAGGGGCAATCGTTGCTGGAAGTCAGCAGCCCGGACTACTCGCTGCTGTATGCGTCGTATTTGAAGGCGCGCGACACGTTTCGGGTAGCGGATAAAAATTATGACCGCGCCAAGGATCTGTACGAGCATCACGCGATCGCGGAGCGTGATTTGCTGAGCGCAGAGTCGGACCGGATTCAGGCGCAGGCAGATTTGAACGCTTCACTTCTGGGATTGAAAATTCTGGGGATCCCGAAGCCGGAAGATCTGGAGAAGTCGCCGACTTCGGAAATTCCTTTGTACGCGCCGATCGGCGGAGAAGTCGTGGAACGCGACGTGGCTCCCGGTCAACTGCTGCAGGCGGGCGTGACCCAGGCTTTCATCATTTCGGATATGAGCTCGGTGTGGGTGCTCGCCAATATATACCAGAGCGATCTAGCCGACGTAAAAGTCGGCGACGACGTCAGCGTGCAAACTGATTCGTATCCCGATGCGTTCCACGGAAAAATTTCGTTCATCTCGCCGGCGCTGGATCCCAACACGCGAACGCTGCAGGCGCGGATCGTGGTCGATAACCCGGGCGAAAAGTTGAAAAACAATATGTATGTGACAGCCACGGTGAAGGCCGGAACCACGCGTAACGCGATCGCGGTGCCGGACGCAGCGATCCTACGCGACGACGAAAATCAGCCGTTCGTTTACGTAACGGAAGGGACCGATCAGTTCGGCCGGCGTTCGGTGGAAATCGGGCCCAGCGTGGGAGGCCAGACGCAAGTCACCAAAGGCCTGGCGCCCGGCGACAAAGTGGTGGGCAACGGCGCAGTGTTTTTGCAATTTGCGAACTCGTTTCAGCAGTAACAAGGCGACTGCTCAAAAATGATTCACGGCTTAGTCCAATTCGCGCTGAAGCAGCGATTCGTGATCCTGATGCTGGTGGTATTCATCACCGTCGGCGGCGCGATTTCGTTTCAGCGCATGCCGGTGGATGCGTATCCGGATCTTTCGCCGCCGATGGTCGAAGTGATCACGCAGTGGCCTGGGCACGCCGCGGAAGAAGTGGAACGCCTGGTCACGCTGCCTACCGAAGTGGAAATGAACGGCGTGCCGAAGATGCAGATCCAGCGCTCGATTTCGCTGTACGGGCTCTCGGACGTGATCCTTACCTTCGACGAAGACACCAACGATTATTTTGCGCGGCAGATTGTTTTTCAGCGGCTCAGCGAAGTGACTTATCCCGCGGGTGTGACGCCGTCGCTCGCGCCGCTGTCCAGCCCGTCGGGGCTGGTTTACCGCTACGTGCTGGAATCTCCGGACCGCTCGCCGCAGGAATTGAAAACCTTTGAAGACTGGGTGATCGAGCGCGAGTACAAGCAGGTGCGCGGAGTGGCCGATGATTCCGGATTCGGCGGCACCGTCATGCAGTATCAGGTGCTGCTCGATCCCGCGCGGCTTTACGGCTACCACATCACGGTGCCGCAGGTGCTGCAGCAGCTTTCAGTGAATAACGCTAATACTGGCGGCGGATTTTATTCGCAGGGCGGGCAATTTTATTACGTTCGCGGGTTGGGATTGATCAAGGACGAAGCGGACATTGGCAGCGTGATTATCGGTTCGCAGAACGGCGTGCCGGTGCATGTGCGTGATGTGGGCGACGTAGCGATCGGGCATGCGCCGCGCCTGGGCCAGTTTGGCTTCAACAAGAATGATGATGCGGTGGAAGGCGTCATCATGATGCTGCGCGGCGATCAGACCCAGAATGTATTGAAGGGCGTGGAAGCGAAAACCAAGGAACTGAACGACCACATCCTGCCGCCAGACGTGAAGGTTCGGCCGTATTACGACCGCAGCGATCTGGTCAAGCTGACGATCGATACGGTGGAAGAAAACATGGTGCTCGGCATGACCCTGGTGCTGATCGTGCTGATTTTCTTCTTGGTCAGCGTGCGCGCCGCGGTGATTGTGGCGTTGACGATTCCGCTGGCGCTGCTGTTCGCGTTCATTTTTCTACATGCGCAGGATGTGCCGGCGAATCTACTGTCGATTGGCGCGATCGATTTCGGAATCATCATCGACGGCACGCTGGTGATGGTGGAGAACATTTACCGCGAGTTGGGTTTACGCGAGGGTCAGGAATACAACCTGCAGGAAGTGATTCTGGCTGCGGCAAGAGACGTGGACCGGCCAATTTTCTATTCCGTCGCGGTGATCATCGCGGGCTACATTCCGATTTACGCGCTGAGCGGGCCTTCCGGAAAATTGTTTCACCCCATGGCCGATACCATGTCGGTCGCGCTGGTGGGGGCGCTGATTCTAACGCTGACCTTCGTGCCGGTGATGTGTTCGTATTGGTTCAAGAACGGCGTGCGCGAGAAGCGCAACAAGGCGTTCGAGTGGGTGAAGGAACGCTACGAAGGATATTTGACGTGGTGCCTGGACCGGCCGAAGTTGACCATTGTGGTGGCGTCGCTGATTTTTGGCGCGACGCTCCTGCTAATTCCTTTCATCGGCGGGGAATTCATGCCACACCTGGATGAAGGCGCGTTGTGGGTGCGGGCGACGATGCCCTACACGATTTCGTACGAGGAAGCGGCGAAGTTGGCTCCGCAGATTCGCGAGATTTTGGGGAAGTATCCGCAAGTGATTGATGTGGGTTCGGAACTGGGGCGGCCGGATGACGGCACGGACCCCACCGGATTTTTCAATTGCGAATTTTACGTGGGACTGCAGCCTTACAAAGATTCGACCTGGAAGACGAGCAAGTTTCACACCAAAGCGGAATTGACCGAGGACATTCAGAAGCAACTCTCCGCGTATCCCGGCGTGATTTTTAATTACACCCAACCGGCGGAAGACGCGGTGGACGAAGCGCTCACCGGTTTGAAAAGCGCGCTGGCCGTGAAGATTTACGGGCCGGATTTGAATGTGCTGCAAGATAAGGCGCTGGAAATCAAACGGCGGCTGGCACAAGTTCCGGGCTTCACGGAACTGACCGTGGTACGCGAACTGGGGCAGCCCAGCCTGCTGGTGCAGGTGGATCGCGACAAGATTGCGCGGTACGGAATCAACGTGGCGGACGTGGAAGGCGTGGTGCAGGCGGCGGTGGGCGGCCAAGCGGCGACGCAAGTGATTCAGGGCGAAAAGTTATTCGACCTGGTCGTGCGTATGCATCCGGAATTCCGCGAAAATGCGCAGCAGATTGGAAATCTGCTGGTGGGCAGTCCGACCGGGCAGCAGATTCCGCTGAGCGAGCTGTCCGATATTCGGGAAGGCAGCGGGGCGTCGTTCATCTATCGCGAAAATAATTCGCGGTATATCGGCGTGCAGTACAGCATCGAAGGGCGCGACCTGGCCAGCGCGGTGGAGCAGGGGCAAAAGGCGATCACGGAAGTCGAGAAATCCTTGCCGGTGGGCTACCGGTTGAGCTGGGGCGGGGAATATAGCGAGTTCGTGGAGGCGAAGAACCAGATCATGATCATCGGGCCGTTGGCGGTCCTGCTGATTTTCATGATTCTTTTTGCGTTGTATGGAAATTTCAAATTCCCGATAACGATCGCGCTGGGCGTCGTGATGACCGAGCCGGTGGGTGCGCTGATTGCATTGAAACTGACCCATACGCCGTTTAGCGTTTCCTCGGTGCTAGGTCTGCTGGCGCTGATGGGTGTCTCGGTGGAAACCGCCGTAATTTTGGTTTCGTACATCAACAAGCTCCGGCTGGAACATAAGGATATTCGGACGGCAACACGCGAAGCGTCGTTGCTGAGGTTGCGGCCGATCATGATGACCGCGCTGGTAGCGTGTCTCGGCTTGCTGCCGGCCGCGCTGTCCACCGGAATCGGGTCGGATACGCAGAAGCCGTTTGCGATCGTGATTGTGGCCGGCTTGATTTCGCGGCTGGTTTTGGGGTTTTTTGTGAATCCAGTGCTGTATGAACTGGTGGCGCGCGAGGGCGACGTACTGCAAGTCTGAGAAATTGAACTGAACCGGTTGGTCGCCGGGCGCATCCAAGGTGACAGGATTTGCCGAATTTGAGATGAGAACACGCCTCACATCGCGATTGCTGGCCGTGGCCCTGATCCTCTCCGTGGGCCTGTTTGCCATGCAGGCAGCCGGGCACTGGCACGGTCACGAATCAGACGAGCAGCATTGCCAGGTATGCCATGTCGGCCATGTCGCGGTGCCGCAACCCGTGGCGCAGATGAAATTGCTGGCGCCGGTGCCGGTCGCGCGGTTTGTGGCGGCCGACGAAAAAACGACACCATGCGAGACCCTTCGCACTCACCGAATTCCCCGAGCTCCTCCGGTACAGCTGTAATCCCCTGATAAATTGCTTTTCTTGGGCGTCCGCCGTTTTTGGTGGCGGGCGCGCATTTTTCCATTCATTCATAAATTCTTCCATGCGGCGGACGCTTTGGCGTTCCGGGCCGCCATTTATAGGAGAGAACTATTTATGCGAGTCGTACGCAGTATTCTTTGGCTCCTGGTATTGGTATTGCCGATTCTGGCGGATGCGCCGGCCAGTCCGGCCCAGACCGGAAATTCGTCGAACGTGCATGGAACCGTCACCGACCCGTCGGGAGCGGTGGTATCCAATGCCGAAGTCACGATGCACAATCCGGTCAGCGGATTTGAACGCTCGACCACCACGGACGCGTCGGGAGATTTTAGCTTCCCTAACGTGCCATTTAATCCTTATCACGTTTCGGTGAACGCGACGGGCTTCGCGCCGTTCGCCCAGGATATCGACGTGCGGTCATCGGTGCCGGTCGAGGTGAAGATCGGCTTGCAAATCGCGGGCAGCTCGGCAACGGTGACGGTCGAAGGCGGGGCCGACCTGCTGGAGAACGATTCAACGTTCCACACAGATGTGGACCGCGCGTTATTCGAAAAACTTCCGCTGGAGAGCGCGTCTTCATCGGTGAGCTCGCTGGTGACGCTGTCCACTCCAGGAGTTGCGGCCGATTCGAACGGGCTTTTCCACGGGCTCGGGGACCACGCGGAGAATTCGTTTTCGGTGGACGGCCAACCGATCACCGATCAACAGAGCAAAGTATTCTCGAATCAGATTCCTTTGGATTCAATTCAGTCGCTGGAAGTAATTTCGGGCGCTCCTCCGGCGGAATTTGGGGACAAGACCAGCCTGGTGATCAAGGTCACCACGCGATCGGGCCAAGGCGTGACCACGCCGCACGGGAGCATTACCGGCTCCTATGGAGCGTTTGGGACCGCGGAAACGGGTTTCGATCTCGCCTACGGCGGCGAAAAATGGGGGAATTTCATCGCGGCCAGCGGATTGAATAGCGGGCGATTCCTGGATGGCCCGGAATTCACAGTGATGCACGACAAAGGCAACGAGGAAAACATTTTCGATCGCGTCGATTACCAGCTTTCAACCGCCGATTCGGTGCATTTGAATCTGGGCTACACGCGTTCCTGGTTTCAAACGCCGAATTCGTTCGATGCGCAATTGGCCGCACCATGGTTTGGGGTCGTGGTGAACAACGGCGGTCTCGATCCGGACGGCAACGTGGTCGGGCCCGCGGATCAGCGCTCGAAAATCGGAACGTTTAACATCGCGCCAACCTGGACGCATTTGATCAATTCATCGACAGTGCTGACCCTCGGCGCATTCGTGCGCCGCGATCAGTTCGACTACTATCCCAGCAGCAATCCCTTCGCCGACCTGGGCCCGTCCGACTTGCAGCAGGAGACAGCCGGGCAATCGAGGAACCTCACCAACGCTGGCGTGCGCGGCGACGTATCGTGGGTGAAAGGAGTTCACAACGTAAAAGCAGGCGTGACGTACGAGCAGACCATCCTTAACGAGGGCGACACTTTTGGAATCGTCGATCCGACTCTGAATGCAGTTTGTTTAAACGCGGACCTAACTCCCAACACCAATCCGAGCATCACGAGCCCCACGCAGTGCATCGGCGGGTTGCAACCAAACACCGGGCAAGGGTCGGTGGCGGCGTTCGTTCCGCTGCTGGGCTGCCTGGACTTGACGCGAACCGCGCGACTTCCGGTCAGCGATGGCTGCCCTTCGGGCCAGGCGACCAGCACCGAATCGATTTTCCGCGGGCACGCCGATGTGAAGCAACTGGCGATGTACGTTCAGGACACCATCACGGAGGGGAATTGGTCGTTCAACCTGGGAATTCGCGGCGATATTTACGATGGACTTTCGCATGCGACTCAGGCCGAGCCGCGGTTGGGCGTGGCCTACAACATCAAACAAACAAATACGGTTTTGCGGGTGTCATACGCGCGAACGCTTGAAACTCCTTTCAACGAAAATCTGGTGCTTTCCAGCTTGGGTTGCTTGAACCCGGAAGTGGGCGCGCTATTTGCGCAGACGGGCGAAGGATGCGCGTCAGGAACTGCAACTCCGCTCCAACCCGGCTTTCGAAATGAATTTCACGCCGGGTTCCAGCAGGCGTTCGGCAAATACCTAGTGGTCGACGGCGAGTACATCTGGAAGTACACGCACAACGCGTACGACTTCAGCATTCTGGGAGCCACGCCGATCACCTTCCCGATCGAATGGAATAATTCGAAAATTCCGGGCTATGCCATTCGCGCGAGCATGCCGAACGTCCACGGGATCACCGCACTGGTCGTGATGTCGAGCGTCGCGGCTCGATTTTTCACGCCGCAAATTGGAGGAGTGGGCGCGGTACCGTCCGCGGTGGGGCCGTTCCGCATCGACCACGACGAACATTTCAATTCGACGGCTCATTTGCAGTATCAGCCGAAGAAGAATTCGCCGTGGATCGGATTCAACTGGCGCTATGACAGCGGGCTGGTCGCGGGTCCGGTGCCGTGCGACGGCGGAAATTGCGCCGGGATACAGAATCCTGGGTTCGTAAGCGTCCTGGGATTGTCACCCGATCAGCAATTTCAAGCCGGATTGTTTTGCGGCAGCGTTTTCGCGACGCCGCCCAGCGCCACGAATCGAACTGGAACGTCGATCAGCCCCACGGGTTCGTGCCCGTCATCGCAGTACGGTTCGATCTACCTGCAGATTCCCAAACCCGGTACCGAAAACGACGACCACAATCCTCCGCGGGTGGCCGGTCGCAGCCTGTTCGATCTGGCGGTCGGCGACGACAATCTGTTTCGCGGCGACCGTTACAAATGGAGCCTGCGCCTGCAGGCCATCAACGTGACCAACAAGGAAGCGGTTTATAACTTCCTTTCGACGTTCAGCGGGACGCACTATGTGACGCCGCGAGCTTTGAGCGCCGAAGTCGGTTTCCACTTCTAACCAAACTGAGGGCAAACTCAGTCTCCCGCGTTTGCCCTCACGCTTTCCACTCGTGTAACCGGATCGGAGCGCTCGGGCGTAGTCACAGAAGTTTTACAAAACTCCAGTTGACACTGGTTTTCAACTAGCTTAGGCTCGTACCCTCAGTTGATAACCAGTTGCAACTAGGAGTTCTTGTGTTACGTCTCGGTCCCCGCTTCACGAGCTTGTTTTTGTGCGTTCTGCTTGGTCTATGGTCCCCCTTGGCGGCATTTGCAGGAGTCGGTGGGCGGATCTCCGGCACCGTGAAGGATGCAAGCGGTTCCGTAGTTCCTAAGGCCACGGTATCGATAACCAACACTGCGACGGGAATCCGGCAAGCGCTCACCACGGACGACAAAGGAGTTTTCGCTTTTCTCGACCTGCAAGTGGGCCAATACGATCTGGAGATCGTAAGCAGCGGGTTCAAGCCGTATCAACGCAGAGGAATTGTGATCGATGCGGACTCGACGCTGCTGATCGATGCCGTGCTGGAAGTCGGAGGCAAAAACGAAACGGTCACCGTGGATGCCAACGCCGCCCAGGTGGAAACGTCGAGCACTCAGCTGGGCGAAGTGATCACCGGCCAGCAGATGACTGCTGTACCGCTAAACGGGCGGAGTTATACCGATTTACTGGCGCTGCAGCCCGGCGTGGCGCCGCAGACGGCGATTACCAATTTGACGGTGCAGGACGTGGGTGCGGCGGCGTTGTCTCCTTCGGGAAATCTGAACCCAGGAACGGTGTCGATCAACGGGCAACGGGAATTTGCGAATAGCTTCATTGTGAATGGCAGCGATTCGGAGGAAGACGTAAACAACGGGACGGCGATCGTCCCTAATCTGGACTCGATTGCGGAATTCCGGATCCTGACTTCGAATTTTGACGCCGAGTACGGAGAATTCAGCGGCGGCCAAANNTCAGCGGCGGTCAGATCAACGTGGTGACCAAGAGCGGGAGCAACGAGTTCCATGGAGACGCGTTCGAGTTTCTGCGAAATACGAATCTCGACGCGCGGAACTTTTTTTCGCCGACGCGGGGCAGTTTTGACCAGAACCAGTTTGGCGGAACG
>PMHK01000014.1:0-2287 GCA_003156635.1 Acidobacteriota bacterium
ACTCCATGCGGTCGAACTTGAACACCGCGAGAACAAGGGTAATTTCGGGCAAGCTCATAGCGGAAACTTCTTCGGCTAGGTCGAACTCAACGCGATCGTCGCTGACCGATCTTATTCGGCCGCGGCGCACGACCGTGCCCGCGGCAATGTCGAAATTCTGCCCAATTCTAGCGCGCAGGACGCGTGCCAGATGATCGGCGTGCGCGCCGAGCAGAGCGGCACGATCTCCAGCAACTTCGTCGGCGATGAAGCGGCGGCGGGTCACGGGTCAGTTCTCAGTTCTCAGTTCTCAGTTCTCAGTTAAGCGAAGCTCAGAAGCGCGCACAGGGTTCTTATTTGTTATGTGTTTTGAAAGTGAAAGGGCAATCTGATTCCGGTTTTGCTGAGAACTGAGAACTGGGAACTGAAAACTCTTTTACCCGAACATATTCTTCACTTTTCCGAGCAGCGACCGCGTCATCGGTTGATTGTCCACCTTCGCGGTAGTCTCTAGTTCCTGGAGAAGCTCTTTCTGGCGTTTGCTCAGCTTGCTGGGAATCTGCACACGCACTTCCACGTAGAGGTCACCCTTGCCGTGTCCATTGAGCAAAGGCACGCCCTTGTTGCGGATGCGGAAAGTGGAGCCGGGCTGGGTTCCTTCGGGGATCTTGAGCGTGTGCTCGCCTTCAAGAGTGGGCACGCGAATTTCGGCGCCCATCGCCGCTTGCGTTACGGACAGCGGGACGGCGCAGTGCAAATCGTTCCCTTCCCGCACAAAAAACGGATGCTCCTTCACATGCAACACGATGTAGAGATCACCCGCCGGTCCTCCGAAGGGGCCGGTCTCGCCTCCGCCGGTAAAGCGGATGCGGGTCCCGTCTTCCACACCCGCGGGAATCTTCGCGTCGACCGAGCGCTGGCGCAGAATCCGGCCTTCGCCTTTGCACTTGGGGCAAGGATCGGTAATCACGCTGCCCGTTCCCTGGCAGGAAGGACAAGTCCGCGCGATGCTGAAGAAGCCTTGCTGATAGCGCACCTGGCCGCGGCCAGAACAGGACCGGCAGGCGGTAGGGCCTTTGCCGGTCGCCGTACCTGAACCGCGGCACTCCTCGCAGGCTTCGTGACGGCGAACCATCACGCGAGTTTCCGTGCCGAAGGCAGCTTCCTCGAACTCGATGCTCAGATCTTCGCGCAGGTCCGCGCCACGCTGCACCCGGCTGCGGCGGCGTCCACCGCCTCCAAAGGCGTCCCCGAAACCGAAGAATTCACCAAAAATCTCGCCGAAGTCCTGGAACCCCGTAGGGTCGAAACCCGCGCCCGGCCCGCCCGCATTACCTACTCCGGCGTGGCCGTAACGGTCGTAGAGCGACCGCTTTTCGGAATCAGCGAGAATCGCGTAAGCCTCCGTAACTTCTTTGAAGCGTTCTTCCGCATCCGGATTGTTCGGGTTCCGGTCGGGGTGGTGCTGCATGGCGAGCCTGCGATAAGCGCTCTTCAGTTCAACTTCCGTGACCGTGCGGCTCACGCCAAGCACTTCGTAATAATCGCGTTTTGCGTTCGTGGCCAGAACAGGCGCCTTTCTGATCAAAAAATATTATGAAAACAAATCAGGCTGGAAAACCTAACTTCTTTTTTGCTTATCTCCCCGGATTCTTCGCCACCTTCACCATCGCAGGCCGCAGCAGGCGATCCTTGAATTTATAACCGCGCTGCAATTCCTCGATCACCTGATGGTCGGGAGCTTCGCTGGTCTCCACCATTTCGATGGCCTCGTGGTAATGCGGATCGAACGGTTCCCCCTTCGACACAATCGCGTTCACCGAAAGCTTTGCCAGCCCAGCCTGCAGTTGCTTGTAAATCAACTCCACTCCGCTACGGAGCTCAGCCGCGTCCGATTTCACCTGCAGGGCGCGCTCCATGCTGTCCATCACGGGCAACAATGACTTGATCGCATCCGCCACGGCATAGTCGCGAGATTCCTGCTGCTCCTTGATCCCGCGCTTGCGCGCGTTATCGAATTCCGCCTGCGCCCGCGCCAGCCGGTCGAGCAGCGAGTCGCGCTCCGCCTNNTCCGCCCTCAGCTTTTGCAATTCCGCCTCCGCGCCAGACGATTCCCTGCTCGCCGCTGCTTCCGCTACGGTGTCATTTCCATCATCCCCCGCCGGCACTTCGTGATCCAAATCCAGCCCGGCGTTTTGTGCTTCCGACTTGCCGTTCGCTTTAGCCATAACCACAATGATTACTCCGATTCGTTCAGGATTTTGTCAAAGAGGCGCGCCATGTAGGAAACGGCGGTCATCGTGTGCTG
>PMHK01000014.1:2344-20311 GCA_003156635.1 Acidobacteriota bacterium
CATCATCCAGGCCGATCACCACCCGCACGGCCTCCTGCTTCACGTCGAGGTAGGCTCCGAGGAGTTGCGCCACTTTTTCTTTCTCCTCCAGAGTCTGCAGCATTTCCTGCAGACGCTTGCGATCTTCCTGGCCGGTCACCAGGTTGGCCGCGCCCTCCACGAACACCACCTGCGCTCCGGTTTCAGAAGCAAGCGCTCCCTGCTTGTAGAGTTGCTCAATCGAATTCATCAGGCGGTCGTACTCGCTGCGTTCCTGCTCAATCCGGCGCGAAAGTTCGGCGCGCATGGACTCCATGGTCCAGCCGCGAAAATTGTCGTTGATGTACCGCGCAGCGAGATCCAGCTCGGCCTGGGGCAAATCGAGCCGCAGGACGCGGTCGCGAACCAATCCCGAACGCGTCACCAACACCGCCAGCACCTTCTGATCGCCCAGGCGCGAGAAATACACATGCTCCAACGCATTCCTTGCGCCGCTGGTGGCCACGGTCACGCCCACATTCCGCGAGATCAGCGAAAGCACACGCGAAGTGCGCTCCATGAATTCCTGCACATCGCTGATGCCCGCCAGCGAATCGGAAATCATGCTCTCTTCCTGCGGGGCCAGCTTGGCTGTTCCCGTGATCTGTTCCACGTAGTACCGGTATGCGTCGGTGGTCGGAACGCGGCCCGACGAGGTATGCGTCTGCTCGAGAAAGCCGGCCTCCGACAAATCCGCCATCACATTGCGAATCGTCGCCGAACTCAGCGCTTCCACATGCCGCCGCGCCACGCTGCGCGATGAAACCGGCTCGCCCGTTTCGATGTACACCCGCACCAGTTCCGTCAAAATCTGCTGGTTGCGTTTTGATTGCAGAACCGTAGGGCTCATAGACTCTCTTAACATCCGGCGGGACCACCATTAACCGGCTCGTTTCGCCACTAGCGCGCACGTTATCCGTATCTCCAGTTTAGTCGCTGCGCCGAAAGCCGTCAACGCAGCCCTAAAATCCCGGCGCGGACTGTATACCGATCGCAAATAGCCAGCCTCTCCCAATCCCCCGCACTTCAACCGCATATCGTCCCCGCATGAATTTTCGGTAAAGGGAACTTGCACGCCAGTTCTACGTATCATATTGTGTTGTCGCCTTGGGGTGAAACTGCGGCCGCCTTGCCTGTAGCACCGCCGAAGATTCTGGAGGAAGCATGCGACTCGCCGGACTTTCCTGCGTCATTTTGGGCTGCGCCATTTTCAGCGGCATGTCGAGCGCGCCGCTCTTCGCGCAGGCTGCCGCCGGCCCGCTGCTCTCCCATCCCGCTCCCGTCGCGCCCTCCGACGAAAAAACTCTCTCCGTCCGCATTGTGGCCTACACCATCGACGCCAAACTCGACCCCACCAAGCACGTCATCGACGCCACCGAAACCCTCACCTACCGCAACCTGACCGGAAAGCCGCAGCAAACTTTTCCTTTCCACATGTATCTCAACGCCTTCCAGCCGCAGTCCACATTTATGACTGAAGTCCGCCGCGCCGGCACGCGCGGCAGCGGACCAGATACCGCCTGGGATCCGAAACATTTCGGCGCGATCACCATGGAAAAGCTCGAAGCCGAAGGCAGCGGCGACCTCACCTCCAAGATGGCGTTCATCCATCCCGACGATAACAACACCGAAGATCGCACCGTGTTTCAGGTCACCCTCGACAAACCCGTCGCTCCCGGTTCCTCGGTAACATTTCATATGACCTTCCGCGACCAACTTCCGGAAGTCGTCGAACGCACCGGTTACAAACACGACTTCGATATGGTCGGCCAATGGTTCCCCAAAGTCGGCGTCTGGTGGAAAGACGCCTGGAACTGCCACCAGTTCCACGCCAATTCCGAATTCTTCGCTGACTTCGGCACTTTCGACGTTAAGATCACCGTCCCGCAAAATGAAATTGTCGGAGCCGGCGGCGATCTGGTTTCCAGCCATCCCAATTCCGATGGCACTAAGACCCTCGCCTACCATTCGGAAGACGTTCACGATTTTTCCTGGGCGGCGAGTCCGAGCTTCACTGAGAAAAACGATAGCTGGGACGGTCCCAACGGTCCGGTCGCTATTCACATCCTGATGTCCCCCGGCCACATGGCCACTTATCCGCGTTACCTCAGCAACTTGAAAGGCACGCTGCAGCTCTTCAACGACTGGTATGGACCGTACGCCTACGACCGCATCACCCTGATCGATCCCCCTCACGGTGGTCTCGACGCCGGTGGTATGGAATACCCCACCTTGATCACCGCCGGCACCGCCTGGGATATGCCCAAAGGCTTGCTCGCGCCCGAAGGCGTCACTGAGCATGAATTCGGTCATCAATATTGGTACGGCATGGTCGCCACCAACGAATTCGAAGAAGCCTGGCTCGACGAAGGCATCAATAGCTACACCGAAGTAAAAGTCATGGACGCGCTCTACGGGAAAAATACCTCGACCATGGCTTGGAGTTTCGCGCAGATGGGCGAACATGGCCAACAACGCGCCGGCTACCTGGGCAGTGACGACAGCGACGCCATCGCCCAGTTCGCCTGGAAATATCGCAACAGCAATTCCTACGGCGCCATTACCTACGGCAAGACCGCCACCATGCTCGCCACGCTCGAACAAGTCATTGGCGAAGATACTTTGCGCCAGGCCATTCACACCTACTTCATGCGCTACCGTTTCACTCATCCCACCGGCACGGACTTCCTCAAAACAATTGAAGAAGTTTCCGGAAAAGATCTGAAGTGGTATTTCGATCAGGCCGTCTACGGCACCAATGTTTTCGATTATGAAATCGACGATGCCCATTCCGATCCGCTGAAATGGTGGGATACCTCCATGGCCCATCCCAAGCCGGCCGACGGAATTTACCGCACCTACGTCACCGTCCGCCGCAAAGGCGATTTCATCTTCCCGGTCGACCTCGAAGTTAAATTCGACGACGGCACCACCGCCACCGAGCATTGGGACGGAAGAGATCGCTGGTTCCGCTACCAGTACGACCGCAAGGCGCAAATCGTCTCCGCCGAAATCGACCCGCAGACTCAGTTGTATCTGGATCGTAATTTCTTCAACAACAGTTATGTCGAGCAAGGCGATGCTCGCGCCACCCACAAATTTCGCAATCTGTGGGTTTTCGTCAGCGAGTGGCTCTCGCAGTTGCTCGCCTGGCTGACCTAGAAAACCGAAACCGGACGGAATCGAGCGGAGGACGAACGCAATGGATCGAGCGAATTACGGAAATTCGATAAGCGGCGCGGGCCTGGTCTGGAAATGGCAGCGCCTGCTGTGGTGGATCTTCGCCCTCAACCTGGTCTTCGCGTTTTTCGCCACCCAGGGCATGGTCGACCGGCTCGGTCCCGCGCTCGATCACAGCAAAGCCTCGCAATATTTCGTGCACGGCTTCGACGTCTCGCAAATGGCCGCGCTTGCCAGCCAACCCGATTCCCCGCTCGAATTCCAGGGTCCGACGGTTATTCACTTCTCGATCGTCTTCATGATCCTGATGCTCTTCTTTACCGGCGGAATTCTGGCGACCTACGTTCGCGACGAACGACCCGCCGCCGGAATTTTCTTTGAAAGCTGCGGCTATTATTTTTGGCGCTTCGTCCGCTTGCTGATTTATATGCTGATCGTATTTCTGCCCATCGGCGGCCTCGTCGCGCTCGCCAGCATGATGTACAGCCGCATCGACGATCGTTCGATCTCACCCTACTCCGCGGTTCATTTCTTCCTGGCCGCCGCCGTCGTAATTTTGTTCCTGCTGATCGTCATTCGCATCTGGTTCGATATGGCCCAGGTCATCGCCGTCGCCGAAGACGAAAAGCGCATGCACAAAGCCCTGCGCCTCGCCTTCAGCCTCTTCTTCCGCAATTTCTTCTCACTGCTTTGGATTTATCTCCGTGCCGCCGTCGTGGCCTGCCTCATCGTCGGGCTCTGCCTGTACTTCTGGATGAAGAAATTGCCTCCCGAAGCAACGCTCGTCGCCTTTCTACTCAGCCAGTTCATGCTGGTCGTCTGGATCGCCGCCCGCCTCTGGCAACGAGCCAGCGAATCCGCCTGGTATCGCCGCCACGCCCCAGTAGTGGCCCAGGAACCAGCGTGGACTCCGCCGCCAGTAATCGCCCCCATCGCCATGCCCGACCCCGAACCCTACACCCCACCCACAACATAAGAAAAATGTTCGAGTCTGCCTGACACGACCGGCGCGTCTACCAATTGTCGACCGAGTGTTTTGCGCGTCATTCTGAGCGCAGCGAAGAATCTCGCTTTTGTCCCCAGTCACGGCGATCGATCCGCTTCCTCGCCGAACGAACGAATCGCACTCACCGGCAGTTGGCCGTCATCCAGAGGAGCGCAGCGACGAAGGACCTCTCTTCGATGTCACCCGCTCCAAGTTGCTCTCCCGTACACGCATAATCCGCGTACTCCTGCGCGTCCACCCATCAGCCATGTAAACTAAACACGCCGTCGGAGGAACCTGTTGTCCGATCCACGTCTTGAATATTCCAACCGTCTCGAATCCCACCTGAAATCCGCCGACGCCCAAGAACGAAATCACCGCCGCTTCGGCAATTTCAAACTAGCCACGATCGCAGCCGGAATCGCGACAGCCTGGCTCTCCCTCCATTCCAAAATGTTCACTCCGTACTGGATCCTAGCGCCCGTAGCCATCTACGCCGCTCTCGCGATCTTCCACGAATTCACTCTCCGCGCGAAAGCCCGCGCCGAATCCGCGGCCGCTTTCTACCAGCGCGGCCTCGCCCGCATCGAAGACCTCTGGCCCGGCCACGGCTGCCCCGGCGATCGCTTCCGCGACCCAAAACACGTCTACTCCGAAGACCTCGACATCTTCGGCACCGGCTGCCTGTTCGAATTGCTCTCCACCGCGCGCCTGCCCATGGGCGAAGAATTCCTGGCGAAATGGCTCCGCCACGGCTCGCCCGTCCCTGAAATCCTCGAGCGCCAAAAAGTCATCGTCGACCTGCGCGAGAAACTCGATCTCCGCGAACAGCTCGCTATGCTCGGCGAAGACCTCCGCGTCCGCCTCGACCCGTCGTCGCTGTGCCAGTGGGCCGAGGAGTCTCCGCTGCTTCCCACCGGCCCGTGGCGCATCGTCTCCGCCATGCTCGCCGCAGCGTTCGCCGCCGCGCTGGTCTATTACGTCGCCACCACGCTGCTCTGGCCGCTGCTCGTCGTCGTCCTCTTCGAAGCCGCGATCTACCGCTGGCTGAAGCCGCGCGCGGTGCAAGTCGTCGGCGGCATCGGCACCAACGCCGAGGGCCTGATCCTCTTCGCCCAAATCCTGGAACGCCTCGAACGCGAGCCGTTCACTTCGCCGCGCCTCCAGCGATTCGCGGCGCAACTCAAACGCGACGGCGCCCCCGCCTCGCAAGCCATCCGCAACCTCGCCCGCATCGGCTACTGGATCGACGCGCGCGGCGGACTCATCGCCAAGATGCTCGAGCTGCCGGCGCTCTACACCGTGCAGGTGGGCCTCGCCGCGGATGCGTGGCGCCGCAACTTCGGCCGCAGCCTCCGCACCTGGGTTGGAATCACCGGTGAGATGGAAGCGCTGATCTCGCTCGCCGCGTATTCCTACGAGCATCCCGCCGATCCGTTTCCGGTGTTCGTCGACGACTCCAAGGTCACGCCAAGTGCGCTATCCGCGCACGCCGCCACCGCGAAAGATGCCACGAACACGCCGCCCGTGTTCGACGGCGACGAACTCGGCCATCCGTTGATCCCCGCCGCGAAATGCGTCCGCAATTCGGTGCGGCTCAACGCCGAGACGCGGGTGCTGCTGGTCAGCGGCTCGAACATGTCCGGCAAAAGCACGTTCCTGCGCACGGCCGGAATTAACGCGGTGCTGGCCATGGCCGGCGCACCGATCCGCGGCAAATCGCTGCAGCTCACGCCGGTGACGTTAGGCTCCAGCATTCGCCGCGTGGACTCGTTGCAGGAAAATCGCTCGAGCTTCTACACTGAAATTTTGCGGATTCGCGATGTGTTTGAATTAACGGAAGGAACTGCGCCGGTATTTTTTCTGTTCGACGAACTGCTGGAAGGCACCAACTCCAACGACCGCAAAATCGGCGCCGAAGGCCTGTTCCGCGCCCTGCTCGAACGCCGCGCGGTCGGCATCGTGACCACCCACGACCTGGCCCTCACCGAAATTACCGGCGCGCTTTCCAGCGTGGTCCGCAACGTACATTTTCAAGACTACGTCGAAGACGGCAAAATGCGCTTCGACCACAAACTGCGCGACGGCGTGGTGGCCAAATCCAACGCGCTCGAATTGATGCGGCTCATCGGCCTGAAAGTTTAGGCCGCGCGGCGCGCCGTACAATTACAAATTCAAAAGCAAAAACAAAAGCAAAAACGCAGTGCATCGGCCGCGCGAGCTTTGCGCGGGATATGGCGCAGGAACCGGCGACGCCGATTCCAGCGCGTGGTGCTCGGCCCCCGGGCCGTCGAACTTTTACGCTTACTCTAAACTTTTGGTGCTAATCGGCGTTGTCGATTTGGGCGCGCTGCAGGCGGTCGCTGTAGTCGATGTAGATCGTCTTCCACTCGCTGTAAAAATCGAGAGCGGCTTCGCCGGATTCGCGATGGCCGTTGCCGGTATTCTTGATCCCGCCAAACGGCAGATGGGTCTCGGCGCCAATGGTCGGCGCGTTGACGTACACAATGCCGGTCTGCAGGTCGCGTTGGGCGCGGAACGCATGGTTGATGTTCCGAGTGTAGATCGAGGCCGACAGGCCGTAATTCACGCCGTTCGCGATGGTCAAGGCCTCGTCAAAGGTCTCGAACGGAATCACCGACACCACCGGCCCGAAAATTTCTTCCTGGGCGATGCGCATCTTCGGCGAACAATCCGTAAACACGGTCGGTTCGTGGAACCAGCCGTTCTTCCACTTGTCGCCGGTCAGCCGGTGACCGCCGGTCGCCAGCTTGGCGGTCTCGTCCTTGCCAATCTGCACGTATTTCATCACCGTGTTCAGTTGCTGCTCGTTCACGCACGGCCCCATCTGCGTCGAGGGGTCCAGCCCGTCGCCCACCTTCAGCGCGCCCACCTGTGCGATGAACTTCTCGACGAACTGCGCGTAAATTTTACGATGCACGGCCACGCGCGACGCCGCCGTGCAGCGTTGCCCGCTGGTGCCAAAGCCGCCCCACACCGCGCCATCGACCGCCAGGTCCAGGTTCGCGTNNTGTTCTTCCCGCCCATTTCCAGGTGGCACTTTTTGAAATCCGGCGCGCACTCCTTGCTGACGATGCGCCCCACTTCGGTCGATCCCGTAAAACTCACCAGCCCCACGTCCTTATGCATGATCAACGGCGACCCGGCCTCCGGCCCTTCGCCGAACACCACGTTCATCACGCCGCGGGGCAAGCCCGCTTCGTTCAAGGCGTGCATCAAATTAAAAGTGGAGAGCGGCGTGTCCTCTGCCGGTTTAATGACCACCGTGTTCCCGGTGACCAGCGCCGGGATCGCTTTCCACGACGGAATGGCCATCGGGAAATTCCACGGGCAGATGAGGCCCGCCACGCCCACCGGCGTGCGCACGCTCATCGCAAATTTATTGGGCAGCTCCGAAGGAGTGGTCTGGCCGAATTGGCGGCGGCCTTCGCCGGCCATCAAGTAGGTCATGTCGATGGCTTCCTGCACGTCGCCGCGAGTTTCGGCGAGGACCTTGCCCATCTCGCGGGTCATGTCCTCGGAGTAGTCTTCCTTGCGCTCGACCAGAATTTCGGCGGCGCGGTAGAGAATTTCGGCGCGCTTGGGCGCGGGAGTGAGGCGCCAGCCGTCATAGGCGTTCTTGGCCGATTCGACCGCGGCGTTGACGTCGTCGGCATTCGACGCCGGGAACATCCCGATCAGCTCGGTGGTGTTCGCCGGGTTGCGATTCTCAATGACTTTGCCGGAGCGCGGTTCGACCCATTCTCCGTCGATGAAGTTCTTAAACGCCTTTGGTGCCGCAGACGTAGCCATGCGCCTTCCTCCGATAGCTGCCCGATGAACGAACCGATGCGAAGTTCTTGATTTGGGCTGAGATACTTCGATGCCGGAGCGATTTCCGGCGATTCAGAGTAGCAGGAGGGCGCGAAAAAGGGAAAACGGAAAAGGGATACTGGGGATGCACGGCGTGGCCAAATTGGCCGCCGTATTTGGCGATAAAATTGGTTTCCAAATACCGTGGATTTTGCGGATTAGAAATGAGCTCGACGCTTTGTTTTGAATGGTTTACGTTGAATTCTAATTGCTGGTAGCGGATTAGAAACGCAGCGGCGGAAAATGGAAATTCGAAAATGGAAACTGGAAAATGGGATTTCCGGCGGTGTTGAAACCGCGCCCTGCGGTGGTGCACGGACGCGCGCAGCGCACGCAGAAAGAACTGTCGATTAGAAAACACGGTCGGCCTTTGTTATGTGGCAGTTGAAAGTGGTTTCTAATCGCGCGAACTGTCGATTAGATGAGGCGGAAAATAGAAAGGTGGGTTGCGCGATTGAGGGCGAGGAGCGATGGTTTCGTCGAGGCGGGTTGTTTTGTGGTGCGCCGTAGTGCATGGCGTCCTCCTGCGTTCGCGCGCTTCTTACACGCATTGGCGCGAAATTCAGTGGGGCTGAAAAGTGCCCCGACTCACGCTAACAGATTTGGAGTTTGTTGGATATTCGTAGAAATACTGAGTCGGAGCGCAGAACTACGTTGCAAATTGGCAGATCGCTAAGACGCGTGCTGCACATAGAGAACCACTACATCTAAACCCGTGGTTGCGAGATACGAGGTGTAGGCCCTTGGCATCGGGGTGTCAAGATATTGACGACCCCATTTCTCTTCAGTTATGAACACCAGTTTTGTGAGCTTTTTTTTGCGCTTTTGATTCCCGATAATTACTTTGACGATGTCTTTATAAAACTCGGCCGAAGCATGACAACTAAAACCGGAAATGCGAAAACGGACGGCAGGCGGTGTGGCGCGATTCGCTTGCACAATTGGGCGGGGCGAATTACCTTCGGGCGTCAGGTTGAGGTGACCATGGGTCCGATGGACGTGAGTTTGGTGGCGTTGGTTTGCATTTTCGGCGGGGCGATCTTTGGGCGGTATCTCGGGTCGATCTTGCCCGAGCCGCACTTGAGCGAGGACTCGAAGGATTCGGTGAAGCTGGGGATGGGGTTGGTGGCGACGATGTGCGCGCTGGTGCTGGGGCTGCTGATTGCGTCGGCGAAGACGTATTACGACACGCAGAACGCGGAGCTGACCGACATGGCGGCGAAATTCGTGTTCCTCGACCGGGCGCTGGCGCACTACGGGCCGGAAACGGCGGAGTGCCGGGTGGAGCTGCGCAAGATCGTGGAGCGGCTGATGGCGCGGATCGAAGAACGGGGGAATGCGCCGATGCGCCCGACGGATACGATTTCGATCGGCGACGAGGGCTTGTTCGAAAGGACCCAGGCGCTGACGCCCAAGGACGACCGGCAACGGCTGATACAGTCGCAGGCGGTGGCCGAGGAGATTGTGCTGGGGCAAACGCGCTGGCTGATGTACGCGCAGTCGGCGACGGAGGTGCCCAAGCCGCTGGTGACCGTGCTGATATTCTGGCTGACCGTGATTTTCATCAGCTGGGGAATTTACGCGCCGCGGAATGGGACGGTGGCGGCGACGTGGTTCGTCACCGCGGTGTCGGTGTCGAGCGCGATATTTTTGATTCTGGAGATGTACACGCCGTACAGCGGGATCGTGCTGGTGTCGAGCGGGCCGCTGCGCTCGGCGCTGGCGCATTTGGGGCAATGAAGCATCGGGAAATGGAAATTTGAAGATGGAAAATGGCGAGGGCGCAGGCTAGCGCAATTGCAGCGCGCGTCGCGTTTTTCGCAAAATTTCAACGCGCTGTTGAATATGTCAACGCGCGCAAGGCGGGCGAAAGTGGCGCGGGGTCGCGCGAGGAATCGCTATGTTGTGGGAAGCAGGCGGTCTGCGGTACCGTGGGCCGGCTGACGGGCATTGGTGGCCGGCTTGCATTACGTTCTGGCGAGCGCCGGTCAAAGACAGAAACTTAACTTGGGACCCGGCAGCGGGAATCGAAATTCGAAACACGGAGGAAAATAACATGGCCAAGGCTAAGGGAAGCAAAGCACCAGTGAAACATCTGCAAAAGGGCAAAAAGCTGGAAGCGACGAAGCCGCTCCGGGTTCCAGCAACCGGCAGCCATCGCGAGTACCTGCGGGGTAACACGCCGTAGGTTTGGTCAGGGGCAGCAGCGAGTAACGATCACGCAGGGCAAGGCCGCCTGGATTTGACGGGCGGCCTTGTTTTTTTGGATGCGGCGGCTAAGCGGCGCGGACGGGCTGGCTGGCGCTAGTCGGCGTCGGTGTCGTTGTCGTCGACCAGCGACCAGGAGGCGTCGAGGTTCACTTCGTTCATCGCTTTGGCGTCGGCGGCGGTGGTGGGGCCCAGATCTTTCTGGTAGATGGCGCCTTCGTCGGTGACGAGGAAGGTCATCACGCCGGAATTGCGGTACTCGGCGGGGTAGGCCACGATGGCGTAGCCGTCGGTCATCGCGCCGTTGACGATGTAATCGGTGGCGCCGCCTGGAGCGTAGGGGCCCTGCTTGGTGAGGATGCGGTAGAGGTAGCCGTGAAAAGGCTCGGCGGAATTGGTGTAGCCGTCGGCGCTGGCTTTGGCCGCGAGCGGGCCGAGGGGGCTGTCGGGTTCGCCGTCGGCGACGTTCCAGACCAGGCCGTCGTGCTTGCCGGGCGTGCTGACGAATTTCTGGGCGTACTGCTGGACCGTGGCGCCGTCATGGAGGTCCGCGAAGTATTCCTCCTGGGCGTCGGCCATGGCGTAGAGCGAATCCATGGTGCTGAGTTCGTTGTCGCCGATGCGGCGGGCCAGGATTTCGGGCTTGGCGACGGTGCTGTCGTAAAACCACTGGCCGGAGGAATTTTTGGCCAGGGGAATGGGAAACGGGAGATTGGCGGCGCCGGTGGTGAGGACGTAGTCGCCGTTGCGCAATTTGTCCCAGCGATGCATCTGGTCGTAGTTGGCGGCAAATTTGGCCGCGCCGGTTTTGTCGTCGACCGGATCGCCGGAGATGACTAGGTCTTTGGCGTCGGAGCCGAAGATGCGCAGCAGGGCGTTGGTGTCGTTGGCCTTGGCCGCGGCGTAGACGGCTTTGCCGGCGTCGTCCTGGCTGGCGAAATTTTGGGGCGTCGCCGGAATGGTTTCGGCGCCGGGCTGGGTGCCGCTTTTGCTGCCGCACCCGCCGGCGATGGTCGCGACTGCGACCAGTGAAAAAATCGCCAGCAGCGCGAGGCCGCGCGAATGTTTTTTGAATTCCCTGCTGTTCAGTTCCGCCATAACCACTCCTTCGACTTTTGCATGCGATCTTTTATGTAAGCCGGCGGCGTTAGGAAAAACCGCCGGCGATATTTTCACCGCGAATTATTTGTTTTTGCCGCCGCGTGACTTGCCGCCGCCACCGCCACCACCACCGCGGTTCCCGCCACTATTGCTACCGCCTCGGTTGCCACCGCCAGCAGCGGGGCGGGGTGCAGGCGCGGGCTTGGTGTTGCCCAGGCTTTGGTTGCCGCGCGTGCTGGCCTGGCGTCCGCCGGAGTTAAAGGCGTTAGGCCTCGAGCCGGGCTTCGGCGTCGCCGTCGAGGGATAACCGCGCGCCGGTTGCGTGCTCGGCCGCGGCGTGCCCGGCGCGGGACGCGTGCCGGGCTTATTGGGAACTGGCTGAATGGTCGGCCTGCCGGGACGATTGCCGGGAGTTCCGGGACGCGACGGTTTGTTCGGCACGGGCTGAATCGTCGGACGTCCGGGGCGGTTCGGCGGCCGATTGCCTCCGGGCGTGCCAGGCCGGTATGGCGGGCGCCCACCATTCGGTGGACGGCCCCCTGTCGGCGGACGGTATGGCGGCCTTCCGCCGGGCGGGCGATAGTAGGGCGGCCGGCCGTACGACGGATAGCCTGGGCGGTATCCCGGATACCGACCGCCGCCTCCGCGCCAGTAAGGATTCCCGCGGTACACATTGCGCTGGTAGATCACGGTGTGGCTGTGCCAGTTCGTGTTCCAACTGGACCAGCCCCATCCACAACAGTAATTGTTGTTATTGATCATGGCGCCGATGGCGATGCCGGCGCCGAAGGAAATGATTGCGGCCGCGGCCAGGTCTCCGGAGCTATATCCGGGGGTCACGATTGGCGCACCGTAGATGACCGCCGGATTGTAGGTCGGGACGTAGACAACTTGCGGGTTTGCAGGCTGGATGACGATGGTTTGGGGCGCCTGCTGCACGACTTGGATCTCGGAACTGGATTTTAGGTTTCCGGCGGCCTGAGCTTTGGCGCGCATGCGCTGGATCGCGGCCATCACGTCGCTCTGTTGGGTGGTGGCGGCTTCGCCGAGAGTGGAAGTCCAGGCGAGATTCTTGGCGAGAGTGTCGAGCACGGTGGGAAATTGGGTCAGGGCTTTGACCGCGGGATCCCAATCCTGTGAGTCGACGGCTTTCATCAACGCGTCGCCTTTCAGATTCGAATTGTCGCGAAGCCAGAACGCGGCGGTGGTGATTTGGTCGGGAAACGAGGCGGCGCCCAAAACTTGGGCGACCAGAGCGTCGGGATAGAGCGCGATGGGAGCGACGACGCCGTCGAGCTCATCGGGGGTGAGCGGCGCGTAGTCGTCTTCGGGCGCGACGTCGCCGTTTTGATCCGGCGGAGGTCCTTGTTGNNTGCTGCGCGGCGGGGGGAGCCTGCTGTTGCGGTGGCGGGGCGCCAGCCGGAATGGTCGTTCCGACCATTAAAGAACTGAGCAGGACGGCTAAAACTTTTTGCGAAAGATTTGTGGTCATAGAAATTCCTGATTTTCCAGCGGCACGAATTTAGATGCGCGATCGGGCGGTGACTTCGTCGAGATTGAGCGTTCAGCCGAAGTGGATACTACCACAGCGAGCAACTACTGCGAGGAGTTTGGCGTTGGAACGAAGGTCGAAGAGCCGGGAGTCCGGCCGGTGGTTTCGGGAACAGTCTCGGCGACAGTGTAGCCTGGCGGAATCTTGAACCTGCGGAGCTGTAAGTGGGATTCGGGTGGCGCGACTTACGTTGCGTGGCGCATCCCGCGCCGCGAGGGTATCACTTTTTCAGGCTGACGACAGGTTCGGAGCTGGCGGATTTGGACTCGGGGCTGGCGATGTTCCAGAAGCCGGGCATGGGCATGATGAATTCGACTGCGATCTGGGTTTTGCCCATGAAGGTGGGACCGATCAGGGCCACGCGGCAGAGCAGTTCTTTGCCGAGAATCAAATTTTCGAGGCGAATGATTTGCTGGACTTTTACAGGCGCGGCGAGCAGCAGGAGCGCGCCGTGCTCGTTGACGATGACGGTGTGGGTTTGCTCGGAGACGGAGTGTTTGCTGGCGTCCTGGAAGCGGACGCAGATCGGCACCCGGGCGCGGTAACGCTTGCTGCGCCGGCGATTCTGCGGGAGCAGATCGTTGGTGGGCACGATCGACATAATTACAACGTAGCAAGAGTTGGGGCGATTGCCAAAAATTCGAAGGGGCGTTGTGCCCTGGCAGGCATCGCGGAAACGGTAACCCGTGGTGCTAGAATGCCGGTCGGGAGTGGCTGGGCGCGGAGGGCGGGTTGACGAATTTCCTGCATTCGCTGTTGCTGCAAATTCCGGACGATTTTAAGCCCTGGGCCGCGCTGATCCTGGGCTCGTTCATTTTGGTGGGCCTGGTGCTTGTGCACGGGTCGGGGATTCACTGGATTTTGATTTATCACCAACGCAACGGGCGGCGCTTGTGGCTGGGAAAGCCGCACCACATCGAGGCCACGATCCTGTTCGGCACTTCGGTATTCCTGATGCTGGGCCTACACATTTTTGGCGTGCTGGTCTGGGCCTTTATCCTGGATCATCTGGGGCTGATCCTGAAAGCCAACGACGCGATTTATTTCTGCGCCAACGCGTACACGACTTTGGGATACGGCGCGGTGGACCTGGATCCCTTGTGGCGGAACATCAGCCCGATCATCGGTATATCCGGATTGTTTACGTTTGCGTGGACCACCAGCGCGCTGGTCGGCGTCGTGACCGGCCACAACCGGTTGCTGGAGCAGCTGGAAATCGAACGCGAGAAGCAGCTGGAGTTGCGGGCCGGCGAGCGTGGCGCGGTGGCGCAGATACGGTCGCAGGAGACGGTGGCCGAGAAGGCGGCGCGTTTAAAGTACGAGGCGGAACACCCCGGCGGCGGAGTACGCGGACGAATTGAAAATTGGCGCGGTGAAGATCGCGAGATTGAGGCGATGCGCGAGGCGGAACGCGCGAAGATCGCCGACATTCGGAGCAAGGAAGGCGCGGATGAAGACAAGCTCGGTCCGGGCATGCCGAATGAATGAAGACGGAAAAGAGAAAATGGAAAATCGCTGGGGGAGCGGAGCGCCCTTGATCTTCCCACCAGCATGTCAGCTTGAACTGAGGATTGGTCCTGTGTTGAGATGGGCTGGTGATTGCAGCCTACCAGCCTGGTGCTCCGCTCGGTTCACATGTAGAAAAAATCTGGTATTGCGACGGACACCTCGAGGGTGATCGAACCCGGCAGGTGCTGCTGCCCGATGGACGCTTCCAGTTAGTTATCAGCCTGGCGGAAGGCCCCATAAATGCGCTGATCGATTCGATGGGCGATGGGGGAGGGATGGCGCCCGCACTGCTGATCGGAATACGCTCGCGCTTCAACATCATGGATACCGCGAAACTCCGTGCCGGCATGGGAGTGGTGTTCCGGCCGGGCGGTGTGCATGGCTTCCTGGGCACGCTCACCGATGCGTTTCATAACGAGAACGTATCCCTGGATTTGATTTGGGGTTCGATGGTCCGAAGTTTGCGCGATCGGTTGCGTACCACAAATGACCCGGCTGAGAAATTTCGAGTGCTGGAAGTTGCGCTTTTGGATCACTTCAATGCACGGTTCGAGTTAAATAGCGCGGTACGGTATGCGCTGCAAGAGTTTGCGAGCAGGCCCGAATCCATCAGGGTGCGAGAACTCGCTCACGGGGCGGGCCTGAGCCGCCGACGTTTTTCCCAGCTTTTCCGGGAGCAGATCGGAGTACCGCCGAAGCTCTATTGCCGGCTGCAGCGCTTTCAAAATAGCTTGAAGCTGATCGCGTCGGGAAATTCCGTGGATTGGGCCCAGCTGGCTCTAGCGGCGGGCTATTGCGATCAGGCCCATCTGGCAAACGAATTCCACGATTTCTCCGGGCTCTCACCAAGCGCCTACCTGGCGAGCCCGTCGCCCAGCGGCTCGTTTTTCCACCGATTTAGTTAACCCTGCGCAGTTCCCATTCTTACAAGACAACACTCCCAAGCTTTCGAGAAACTGCGAACTCGTCCTGCACCTGCCTGCACCTGCTGCAAATTGACGATCGGAGGAACAAACGTGAAATCGAACCGCAAACTTCTCGTTGGTGTAGTCGCCGGTATTTTGACCGGAGCGGCCGGCCACCAGGCAGTTCATGGCCAGCAGGTGAAAACACCTGTTTATGTAATTTCCGAGGTGGATGCAATCACGGACCCGGCGGCCCTAAAGGAGTACGGAACGAAGGCCCCCGAAACCCTGACGCCTTTCAACGGCCATTTTGTGGTTCGAGGCGGCAATCCGGAAAGCCTGGATGGGGACGCGCCNNGCCTAAAGGAATCGTAGTTATCGCATTCGACAGCTCGGAACAGGCACGCGGTTGGTACAATTCGCCCGCCTACGCCGCGATCAGACCGATTCGACTAGCGGCGACGAAGGGACGCTTATTTATGGTCGACCGCGTCGCTCCACAATGAAGATGGAAAATCGAAAATAGAAAATGGAGCGTCACGGCATACGAGCGGTGGTGACGAGGCTAGTGCTGGGGCTTGGTGTCGGTTGGGGCGGGCGTGGCTGCTGGATTGGGCGTGAGGTTGGAGGCGGAGTTCGCGTTCACTGCGGACGTCGAGCTGGTGGCTGATGGCGGGTGCAGCGCGGCATTGGCTGAACCGGTGGAGTCGGATTTTTTTACTGGTTTGGGGGCGTCGACGCCGGCGGTGCTGGAGCCCAGGCCGAGTTTTTGCAGGGTGGTGGCGTCGATCTTGCCGCTGGAGTTGAGGCCGTTGGCGGACTGAAATTTTTGCATGGCGGCGATGGTGGTCGAGTCCCACTTGCCGTTGGGTTCGCCTTCAAAGTAGCCGCCGCGGGATAGCGCGGATTGGATTTCGGAGATGCGCGAGGCGGTTGGGGCTTTTTGGAATGGTTCGCGGCGGGAACTGTGATGGTGGGTCGATTTTTTCTTTTTGGTGCTGTGCGTCGCGGTGGAGCTGGAGCTCGATTGCGGCGCGGCGATTAAGGCCGCGGCGAGTAACGCGCACGACAGCACGGCCATCACGAGTTTGGTGCACATGTTTCGCATGTCGATTTGACGCAGTTCCCTACCGCTGGTGTTGCTAGGCCCTGCCGAGCGTTGACCCTATTATCGACGATTTTGGCTGGGGCTCAAGGTGGGAGGCGGAGTGGGAGGCGTATCGGGTAACTGGGCAAAGGCGGGCCGAAGCTGCAGGCTGGGCGTGGCTGAGATCCAAAAGAGATCCTCGTCGGCGCAAAAAGCGCACCTCGTTCAGGATGACAACGAAAAGCGCAAGGCAAAAGCAACCGCAAAGGATGCCCGGCTGCGCCGGCCGCGACAGGTGACGGACGGCGCTGAGTGCGGCTTCGCGCACGATTGGGGATGCGCGCTGGTTACGCTTCGCGGGTGCGCGAGCGGCGCAACATTGGGCACGTCGATATCACCGGTTATTGCGCGGCGGGGACGGCGCCGGCCAGGAATAGGGTTAGGACGCGGTCGCTGTCGCCGTGGCGGGCTACTTTGAATAGGACGTCCTGGCCGGGTTTGAGTTTGGCCATTTCGGTCTTGTAGTCGCCAAGGTTGGTGATGGTGGCGTGATTGATTTCGGTGATGACGTCGCCACGGGCGAATTCGACGTCTTCGGCGAAGCTGGCCGGGTCGACTTCGAGGACGACTACGCCGGTGACTTTGCTCATGCCGAGTTTGCGCGCGAGGTCGGGAGTGAGATCTTCGACGTGGAGGCCGAACTGGCTCTGGGTTTCGGCGTCTTCGGGCTGGTCTTCGGAAGTCTGGGCGGTCTGGGGGAAGAGCTTGGAGCGATCCATTACGACCAGCGAAGCTTCTTTGGCCAGCTTGTTGTGAACGTAGCGAACTCTTACCGAATCGCCGATGGTGGTCTGGGCGATGGGGTTGACCAGGTCCGCGCCGGTGTGCACTGGTTGGCCATTCACTTCGGTGATGACGTCGCCGGGCTGCAAGCCGGATTTTTCGGCGGGGCTGCCGGGTTCGATGGCTTCGACCACGATGCCGTAGGGCGCACCGAGTTCCTTGAGCAGCACGTTGTTATTGCTGCGCTCTTCCTGGAAAGTGATGCCGATGGAACCACGCGTGACTTTTCCGTTGGTGATGAGCTGGTTGTAGACGCCGACGATGGTGGTGGAGGGCAGCGCGAAGCCGACGCCTTCGAAGCCGCGGCTGCCGGTATAGATGGCGGTGTTGATGCCGATAATTTCGCCGGACATATTCACCAGCGGGCCGCCGGAATTTCCGGGGTTGATGGCGGCGTCGGTCTGCAGGAAGCGCTGGAACTGGTGGCCGACGTTGGAGCGATCTTTGGCGCTGATGATTCCGGCGGTGACCGTGGAGTTCAAGCCGAAGGGGCTGCCGAAGGCCAGCACCCAGTCGCCGACCTGTACGCCGTCAGAATTTCCGAGCTTGGCGACGGGAAGATCGTGGTCGGCGTCGATCTTGACCACCGCGAGATCGGTGTCCTTGTCAAAGCCGACGACGTGGCCATTGTATTTGGTGGAATCGCCGTCGAGGGTGACTTGAATTTTGGTGGCCTGGTCGATGACGTGATCGTTGGTGAGGATGA
>PMHK01000098.1 GCA_003156635.1 Acidobacteriota bacterium
ATTCGCCGTAGCCGCTGTGAATTTTCTTCACCACATCCATGCCGGCGGTGACCTGACCGAAGGGCGCGAAGCCCATGCGGTCGAGTTGCGCGTTGTTGCCGAGGTTGATGAAGAGTTGGGTGGTGCGGGTGTTCGGGCCGGCAGTGGCGAAGGTGATGAAGCCGGGCTTGTTGCTCTGGGTTACGGCATCGTCTTTGATATTCGCGTTGCGCCAGTTGCCGCCAATTTTCGGGTCGGCGTGCAGGCCGAATTGAACGACAAAGCCGGGGACCACGCGGAAGAAGGCCGCTTCGTTATAAAAACCGTGCTTGATCAAATTGTAGAAACGGTCGGCGCCGAGCGGAGCCCAGGCGCGGGTGACGTGCACGGTGAAATCGCCGGCCGTGGTTTTGAAATTCGCGTCGAACGTTTCGGGAGCTTTGTCGGTCAGAGTTGCGGGTTGGTGCAAGGATGCTTCGGTGGCCATTGGTTTTGGATCTCCTGGCGACTTGTTTGTCGCGATTCTAAGATGGGCTTTTACGTCGGGGCTTCGCGATTACGCCCGCGTTGGTTCCTACATCTCATGCCCGGCTAAAGCCGGCCGCTACAGGTGCCGAGGCGCGATTTGTGGCTGCGTCTCCTTTACTGCGGCGTGCTGGCTGCGGGCGGCTTGGCTGTGTGATGCACTGGCGCCGCAGGTGCCGGCGACGTGACCGTGGCCGAGATGATGTGGTCGAGCTTCGGGAAATTTTTGTCGAGGTACGTTTTCCCTTCCGCAGTGATTTGGGCTTGGTCCGGAGATTCGCCGTAGCCCGGGAAAATTTTCTGGACGACGTCCATGCCGCTGGTGACTTGGCCGAAGGCCGAGAAGCCCATCTTATCGAGACTGGCATTTTCGCCGAGGCTGATGAAGAGCTGGGTGGTGCGGGTATTCGGTCCGGCGGTGGCGAAGGTAAGAAAGCCGGTGTGATTGCTTTGGGTGACGGGATCATCCTTGATGTAGGCCTTCTCCCACGCCGCGTTTACGGCGGGGTTGGCGTTGAGGCCAAACTGCACAACGAAGCCCGGGACGACGCGGAAGAAGGCGGCGTTGGAAAAAAATCCGTGGCGGACCAGATTGTAGAAGCGGTCGGCGCCCAGCGGAGCCCAGGCGCGGGTGACTTTCACCACGAAATCGCCGGCGGTGGTTTTGAAAGTGATTTCGTACTCATCGGGCGCAGTCGCCTTCAGCGTGGACGGGTGCAACAACGCCGGATCGAGACGGGTCGAAGCGGTGTGCTGCGTCGCCGAGGTTTGCTTCGGTGCGGCCGCGGCGCCGCCGGCTTGCGCCGAAACTCCCGCGGGGAAAATGGCTGCGAGACAACAAAAAGTAAGACAAGTGCTGATGCGCTTCACGATTTTCCTCCCATTTTGCGTGCTACGGCTTCGACATCCTGCATCAAGCGCAGGGTGTTGCCACCGAGAATTTTCTGAATGTCGGCCGGTGAGTAACCTTTGGCCAGCAGCGCGTTCGTAATCTGCGGCAAGTGCGTGGCGTCTTCCATGCCGTAGGGCATGTCCGCTCCATCGAAATCGGAGCCGAGGCCCACGTGGTCGGCGCCCACCAGTTTCACGGCGTGATCGATGTGATCGATGATCTCGGTCCACTCCACGCGCGGCAGTTTGCCTTGAGCCACATAGTCGCGAGTAATCTTATCCGCTTCGATCAGCTCGCAGGCTTCATTGCCGGCACAGCGCTTTTTCGCTTCGCCTTCAATTTGTTTGCCGAGTTCGGGATTGGCTCTCGAGGCGTCCTGGAATTTCTGGCTGAGGAAGCCAACGTGGTAATTGATCTGAATCACGCCGCCCTTCGCCGCGAGCGCTTTGATCATGTCGTCGGTCATGTCGCGCGGGGCGGTGCACAGCGCGCGGCACGAGGAATGCGACGCGATCACCGGAGCTTCACTGACCGCCAGCACGTCGTAAAAAGTTTTGTCGGCGACGTGGGAAATGTCGACCATCATGCCCAGCTTGTTCATTTCGGTGACGACTTGCTTGCCGAAGGGCGTGAGGCCGTCGTGCGCGGGCTTGTCGCCGGAGGAATCGGCCCATTCGGTGTTCACGGTGTGGGTCAGGGTCATGTAGCGGACGCCCAGCGTGAAAAACTGATCCAGGGTGGCGAGGCTGTTGTTGATCATGTGCCCGCCCTCGACGCCCATCAGCATCGCGATCTTCTTGGATTTTTTCGCGGCGCGGATTTCGTTGGCGGTGGTGCATAGCACCAGATCATTCGGATTACGCGCTACGGCTTGGCGCACCGCGGCGATTTGATCCTCAGCGCGGCGGACGGCGGCGGGGCCGGTAACGGTTCCAGGAATCCAGATCGAAAAGAAAATCGCGTCGAGGCCGCCTTCGCGCATGCGCGGGATGTCGATGCTGCCATCGGTGTGGCGCGCGGCGAGATTAAATTTCGGGTCGAGCAGTCGCTGGGTGGTGTCGTCATGAGTGTCGACGACGATCGAACTGAAATGCAGGTCGTGGGCCTGCTGCGTGATTTTCGGTTGCGGATCGTTTTGTTGCGCGCTATTCGCCAGAATCGACAGAGTTCCCCCCAGCAAGATGCCGGTCAAAAGCAAACCAGTACGAAGCATTACACCCCCAAATTCCCTTTGGGATTCTACGACACGTGGTGCGGTCGAGGCTACGAGCATGCTGAAAAAATCAAAGGCGAAAGATTTAACACAGAGGGCATAGAGGAAAGCTAAGGGAGAGGCCACGGAGAATGCGCGTGACGATCGCTGATGCGGTGAAGGGAGTAAAAAGCAGATCCCTTGCTTCGCTGCGGGCTGACAGGTTTCCTTTATTACGGAAACCTCGCCGCTGTGAACGGGTTCTTATCGTTACGAAGGTTTGCGCTACTCGCCGGGCTCACTTGCCGAAGACGAAGGATTTTACGGCGTGGCGGAGGACCTGGCCGTTTACGGCGGCTAGCGATTCCGTCAGTGGAATGCCCTTGGGGCAAACTTTCACGCAGTTCTGGGCGTTGTCGCAATCTTCGATGCCGCCGGGACCCATTAGCGCGTCGAGGCGCGGACCGGCGTGCATTTTGCCGGTGGGATGCATATTGAACAGGCGCACCTGGCTGACGATGGCGGCGCCGACGAAATGCGAATTTTCATTTACTTTGGGGCAAATTTCCAGGCAGTTGCCGCAGCTGATGCATTGCGACAGGGTGTAGCCCACTTCCTGCGTCTCCGGCGACATGCGCGGGCCGGGGCCGATGTCGTACGTGCCATCGATGGGAATCCAGCATTTGGTGCGCTTCAGATTTTCGAACATGGAGCTGCGATCGACTTGCAGGTCGCGGACCAGCGGAAATTTGGTCAGCGGCTCCAGGCGAATCGGTTTTTCCAGTTCGTCGACCAGCGCAGTGCAGGCCTGGCGCGGTTGGCCGTTGACCAACATGGCGCAGGCGCCGCAAATTTCTTCCAGGCAGTTCGCGTCGTAGGTGACCGGGGAGGATTCCTTGCCGTCCCGGGTGAACGGATGCTCGGCGATGTCGCGCAGGCAGATGATTACGTTCATGTACGGGCGGTAGCGGAGTTCGTACTCTTCCCAATGCACGGATTCGTCGGGACGCTGCTGGCGTTTGATGCGAACGATGAAAGTCTTTTCGGGCACTGGTCCTCACTTGGTGCTAGTGCGGTTCTTGCTGCTGCGTGTGATTGGTTTCGCGCTTACGGCTGTGTCACTTTTTACATCTCAGGCCCGGCTGAAGCCGGCCGCTACCGGTGCCTTAACTTTGCGCACTGCTAAATTTTTTACGCTGACGCTGTGTATTTGCGTTCGCGCAGCGGGAGGAGCGATGTGTCTACCGGTTCGTAGGCCAATTGAATGTCGCCACCGTTGTATCTAGCGATGGTGGTCTTCAGGAAATTGGCGTCGTCGCGGTTTGGAAATTCGGGTTTGTAGTGGGCGCCGCGGGTTTCGTTGCGGGCCAGCGCGCCCATGGTGATGACTTTGGCCAGCACGATCATGTTGCCCAGTTCGCGAACGAAATTCAGGGTCTGATTCGCCCACTGAGTGCGGTCCTGCAGGTTGATGCGAGTGAAACGATCGGCCAGCTCGTCGATTTTCACTAAGGTGGCCTGCAGTTTGGCGTTGTAGCGAATTACCGTCACGTTCTCGGTCATCACGTCGCCGAGTTGGCGCCAGATGGTCAGCGGATTTTCGGTTCCGGTGTGCTGGTTGAGCAGCGCGTCGGAAATATCCTGCTGGCGGACGCGTTCGCGTTCGTAGACCGCGGGAGATGTGGCTTCGCAGCCCCGCGCCAGACTGCGTGCGTAACGGACGGCCGCGGGGCCGGCAATGCCTCCGCCGAAGATGCAGGACACCAGCGAATTCGCGCCGAGACGATTGGCACCGTGATACTGGTATTCACATTCGCCGGCCGCGTACACGCCGGGAATATTCGTGGCTTGATTCTCGTTGTCGACCCAGAGGCCGCCCATGGTGTAGTGCATCGCCGGGAAAACTTTCATGGGCTCGACATGCGGATCAACGCCCACAAATTTTTCGTAAATTTCGAGAATGCCTTCGAGTTTGCGCTCGAGAACTTCGCGCGGGATGTGAGAGACGTCGAGGTACACAGCGGGCTCGCCGACCAGGCCCATTTTCATTTCGTAGACGACTTTATGAATGGCGCGGGTGGCGACGTCGCGCGGAACCAGGTTGCCGTATTTCGGGTACCACTCTTCGAGAAAATAGAAGCGCTCGTTTTCCGGAATGTCTTTTCCGCGGCGCGGATCCTGCGGCGCTTTCGGAACCCAGACGCGGCCGCCTTCGCCGCGGGCCGATTCGCTCATCAAGCGGCACTTGTCTTCGCCGGGAATCGCGGTGGGATGAACCTGAATAAATTCGCCGTTGGCATAATACGCGCCTTGTTGGAACAGCGCGGACTGGGCCGAGCCGGTACAGACTACGGAATTAGTCGAGCGGCCGAAAATGGCGCCGACGCCTCCGGTGCAGAAGATTGCCGCGTCGCAGGGGAAGGTGCGGATCTCCATGGTCTTGAGATTCATGGCGCAGATGCCGCGGCAAATGCCTTCGTCATCCAAAACGGCGGACAAGAACGTCCAGCCTTCGAATTTTTTCACTTTGTCTTCGGATTCGAAGCGACGGACCTGTTCATCCAGCGCGTAAAGCAATTGCTGGCCGGTAGTCGCGCCGGCGAAAGCGGTGCGATGAAAAAGTGTTCCGCCGAAGCGGCGGAAATCGAGCAGGCCTTCCGGCGTGCGGTTGAACATCACGCCCATGCGGTCGAGCAGATCGATGATGGCTGGAGCGGCTTCACACATCGCTTTGACTAAACTTTGATTCGCGAGGAAATCGCCGCCGTAAATGGTGTCGTCGAAATGCTTCCAGGTGGAATCGCCTTCGCCCTTTAAATTCTTGGCTGCATTGATCCCACCCTGGGCGCAGACCGAATGGGAGCGCTTGACCGGAACGATCGAGAACAGTTCCACGGGAACGCCGGATTCGGCCACGCGAATCGTGGCCATCAAACCGGCCAAACCGCCGCCCACAATGATGATTTTCGGTTGGTGTTTCACTGGACGTAGCCTCCCAGCGGAAACTTCCCGTAATGAAGGCCGAGCACGATGGCCACGCCCATCAAGGTGAACGAGACGGCCACGGCGGCGCCGAACCAGCCGGCGGCGCGCTGCGCTTTCACGCTGACCGCGATGCCCCACTTACAGGCGAAATTCCACAAGCCATTTCCAAGGTGGAATGAAGCGGCGGCGATTCCGATCAGGTAAAAGGTGACGAACCAGGGGTTCATCATGGAGGCCTGCACGTCTGCGTAAGCGGTCATACCGCGGCCGACGAACCGCTCGGTGTAAACGTGCCAGGCGATGAAGGCGAAAGCGATGATGCCGGTGACGCGCTGCAGCGTGAACAGCCAGTTGGACATCCAGGGATGCCCGAGCACGTTCGATTTGCCCATCCACCAGATGTACAGGCCGTAAAAGCTGTGGAACAGCAGCGGCAGCCAGAGGACCGTGGATTCGACGAAAATGCGCCACGGAATCAGCTGCAATTCGCTGGAAACATTGTCGTAACTTTTGGCGCTGACCAGGGCGTAGCTGTTGGACCAGAAATGCTCGGCGAGGAAGGCTCCAATTGGGATGACGCCGCTAAGGGATTGCAGTTTGTCGAGGATGTAACTGGTTCGGCTATGCGAAGCTGCGACCGACATGCACTCTCCGAGGTTGAGTCACAGAAATTCCAGTATAGGTAGGAGTTGCGGGGTTTGCAATATGCGGGCGACGCGATTTTGGTTTCGGAAAATTCGAAATGGATGAATCTGTGTGGGACAAATTGGCGGGCCTGTGGGCTAAAGCCCCTCCTATGCGAGGCGGCTGCGGCGCAAATATACTCCCGCCCTTCCGAGGCGGCTTGAGCCGGGCGGAAAGTGTCGCAAAGACCAGCTAGCGCTTTGGATACATGGTACGCAGGCGTGCCGAGTTGAAACCAGGCCACATGCTAAACTTGTCGAAATTGTAGTACTCAATCATGCCCAGCGAACACATTACCGACTTGAAGAAGTGGGTGGCCGAAGTCGTGCGCCAAAGTTCCGGCGCCGAATTCGTGGGCCTGAACCGCATTGTGGACCTGATCAGCAAAACATTTGCGGTGCAGCCTCACGAAGTGGCCATTCTGACCATCACGCCGGACGACCGGTTTCTGCGCTTCGTGGTTCCGGAAAAGCTGCAGCAGGTGGGCCAGATTCCGCTGACCAGCACCAATTCCCTAGCGTCACGCACGGTGCGCGAGAAGCGCCCGGAAGTCATCAATCATTTCGCAGTAGTGCCCCATTCTTCCGTTTTTGAAGCGGTGCCCATCGTGCAGGAAGAGCGCGGCGAGCCCATTCAGAAAATCATGAGCGTGGCGATCGTGCACGAAAAAAAGATCGTGGGAGTGCTTCAGATTTCGCGTAAAGGCAAGACCGCTTCGGAAGCCGGGGCTGATTTCACCCACTCGCAGCTCCGCGAGCTCAAGACCGTGGCCGATACCATCGGCCCGTGCGTCCCGCTATTCACGCTGACCCACGCTTAGAGTGCAAGCCCCTGCCGCTTCGCGTGGCGTTCGCCTACCGCAACTTTTTCCCGTTCGCCGTGTTCGATTCGTTGGGCTACAACTCCGGGTGGACGTTTTTCATCTGATTCGGAGTGGCGCCTGGGATAACGGTTTTAGGGGTATCCCGGGACGCACGGCCTGACCAGCGCAGGAGGGACATTCATATGCAGCAAGGGCTTATCCAGAATATGCAGAAGGCAAGCAAGAAGCGCGTGACCCGCGATTTGCTGGCGAAACTCGGAATGGGAAGTTTGGCGTTGGCTTTCGTGCTGAGCGCTCCGTCGGCATTCGCGCAGCAAACGCAGCCGACGCCGGATACGTCCGCGCCGCCCGCGCAGGATCAGCCGGCACCGCCGCCCGACCAAAATCAGAGCACGGTGCCACCGCAGGATCAGAACGCAAATCCGCCACAGGATCAGGGCACGCCGCAAAATCAAGCGCCGCAAGATCAGATGGCTCCGCCGCAGGATCAATCCACCGCTCCGCAAGATCAGCAGAACCCGCCGGACCAAAATCAGGGGCCGATGAATGCGCCCCCGCCGCCGCAGAACAATAACAACTATCCTAACGGGCAAAATCCGCGGCCCGCTGACCGGCGTCCGCCGCCGCTGGTGCCGCCGAGTTTGACGGTTCCGGCCGGAACGGTGATCCAGATTCGCACCCGCGATTTTCTTTCGAGCGACGGAAATCACAAGGGCGATAATTTTATCGCGACGCTCGCGCAGCCGATCGTGATCGATGGCTGGGTGGTGATGCGCCGCGGGCAAACCATCAACGGTCAAGTGACCGACGCGGTCAGGGCCGGGCGGGTGAAAGGTGTTTCGCGGTTGCAGCTGGATTTGAGCCAGCTCACGTTGGTCGACGGACAGTTAGTTCCGGTTCAGACCCAACTGCTGAATGCCAGTGCTGGAACTTCTAACGGACGCGACGCGGCAGCGATTGGCGTGACCACGGGTACCGGCGCGGCAATTGGCGCGGCGGCGGCCGGCGGTCCGGGCGCGGCGATTGGAGCGGGCGCGGGCTTCGTGGCCAGCGTGGCCGGAGTTTTGTTGACGCGCGGCAAGCCGACGATCATCACGCCGGAAACTTTGCTGACGTTCAAGACCGAACAGCCCGTGACGATTTCCACCGTGCGCGGGCAACTGGCGTTTCGTCCAGTGACGCAGGCGGACTATCAACCCTCGCAGCAACCGCGCAACGCGAATTATCGTAGGCTGCGTCCTTACCCGTATTACTACGGGCCGGGATATTATCCGCCGCCTCCGCCACCGGGCTACTATTACGGTCCGGGATATCCGTACTGAAGCTGGTCAGTCGATCGCGAAACCGAATGAGAACCGGAGAGGGCGCGTTGAAAAACGCGCCCTCTTTTTTTGCCAGCGAATTTCGCTGCGAGCCAATCCAAATCCCAACACAATTTGTTACTGAAATGCGAATAATCGAGACGGCTGCACTCACGCAGGACGCGGTTCCAGTGCGCGACGAGCCTGAATTCCATTGACATCACCGCGCGTGCTTGTTAATTTTCGAGTCGAAGTTATTTCTCGCAGTTTTTGGAGGCACCGCAGCTCGGTACCCACATGGCATTCGTCGCGAAGAAGATTTTCCTCACCAAGGGCGTAGGTAAACACCGAGAGCGGCTGTCCAGTTTCGAATTGGCGTTGCGCAATGCCGGAATTGCGGCGTGCAACATCGTTCGGGTCTCGTCAATTTTCCCGCCGCACTGCAAATTAATTTCCCGCAGCGAAGGTTTGAAGCACATCAAGGCTGGCCAGGTCGCGTTTACGGTGATCAGCGAGAACCAGACGCGCGAGCCGCATCGTTTAATCGCGGCGGGCGTGGGTCTGGCGCTGCCCGCGGACAAATCGATGTTCGGATACTTGTCGGAACATCATTCGTTCGGCGAGAGCGAAGAGATCGCCGGCGAATATACCGAAGAGCTTGCGGCAGAAATGCTAGCGACGACGCTGAATGTGGAATTCGATCCGGATCTTTCGTGGGACGAGAAGAAAGAGGTCTACCGCATCTCAAACAAAATCGTCCGGACCATGAATATCACGCAGTCCGCGGTGGGTGATAAGCGCGGACTCTGGACGACGGTGCTGGCCGCGGCGATTTTGATCGGCGAAGACGATTAATTCAACGGCTTCAAGATTTAACCCAGAGAAAGTCTGAGAAAAGCAAAGATGAGGGCACGGAGAATGCGTTTCGGCGCGGCCTCCGTGCCCTCAGTTTTTTTCTCTGTGCCCGCTGTGTTTCATTTTTCCGCGGGCCTACCTCACATTTCACTTCTTTGAAGCCTTCTCACCCGCATAACGATAACCTAGCCGTTCGAGCACCGCGCCAACGATCAACGGCAGCGCGACCGTGGCGTCATCGAGGACTTCCGCGAATTTTCCGCCTTCTTCCAGCGGCACAAACTTTCCCCACGAAACCGCTTCGGTGTAGGTGCTGCCCGACAATCCGCCCCAATTCACCGGCTCGGGACAAATGCGTAAACCGTAGTTGTAGCGCTTCAACGGAATTTTTTCGTAGCCGCGACGCGCGAGCAATTCTGCATACACCCCAAACTGCTGCGCCCAGTTCCGCGGAACTCCTCCGCCGATGGTGAAGATGCCCATGCGGTCAGTGGCCAACATGGTCGTGGCGTAGTGCTCGAAATCCAGATACGGATCAAATTGTAGGGGTTTCTTGTTTTGTTTCTTGCGCAGGCGGTTGAACAGCGCGAGATCGATGCCCAATTCCGAATCGGTGAAGGCCGGGACAAACACCGGCACGTTATGCTCGACGCAGGATTTTAGAATTCCGCGCCCTTTCGCGTGGCGCACCAGATATTCGCCGATGGCCCGATTCATTTTCCAGCTGCACAAGGTCTCGTCGGGATTCCAGCGCTCCAAAACGTGGTCGACCACTTCTTCGACCGCGTCGAGGTTCACCTCTGGCTCGAGCGAATCGTAAACACGGTTGTAACCGGAAAGAAAAAGTTCGTTGTCGCCAACCGAAGGATCGTAGCGGAAATGCGAGCGGCCAGTAGCTTCGACCAACCCGTGAGCCATCAGCGCGCCGGTAGAGACGATCGCTTTCACGATTCCCGATTCGACCAGATCGCAAAAGACCAAACCCATTTTGCCGACGGTGAGCGCGCCGGAAAGAGTCATGACCACGAAACATTTTTTGTCGCGAGCCATCGCTTCCAACACATCGGCCGCGTCGCCAATTTGCCGGCCGGTATAGGCGGTCTTTCCCATGGCCCGGACCATGTCATCGATGGTGCGGACCCGGGAAAGATCGAGAGGGTAAATCGGAGTGAGCTTGTCGGCGATGGGATCGTGCAGTACGCGACCCGTAACGCCTTTTTTCTTTGCCATGCCCTGGCCTCGCAGGTGGGGTAAGCTCCCTTTTAGAACACGGGAGCGAAAATTTGTTCGCGCGTGCGCATCATTGATAGTACAAATGCGCGCAGCACGGAAGCACAATTTCGCTCGCCGACCGGAGAGTGATTCCTAAATGTCGCGCTATACACCCTTGCCGCCGCAAAATTTCGGCGGACTCCCTGAAGAACATTCCTCGTATGAGACTTCGCGCGCGGTGATCTTTCCGGTTCCGCTGGAACGCACCGCGACCTACGAACGCGGCACACGCAACGGCCCGGCAGCGATTCTGGAAGCCAGCCGGCACATGGAAATGTTCGACGAAGAGCTCGAAACGGATTTCAGCAAGGAAATCGGCATCGCCACGTGGCCGCCGATCGACACGCAGGACGGCACGTTCGAAGAAGTTTTGCGCGAGCTTTTCTCGGCGCAGCTCGAATTGCTGGACGCGGGGAAATTTCCGGTGGCGCTGGGCGGCGAACATTCGTTGACGCCGCCGCTGGTCGCCGCCACCATGAAAAAATTCAAGGATCTCACCGTGCTGCACATTGGGGCCCACGCCGAGCAACGCAACGAATATCAAGGAAATCCCGGCAGCCACGTCTGCACCATGCGCCGCGTGGTGGAAATGTGCCCGGCGGTGCAGGTCGGGATACGTTCGCTGTCCGAAGAGGAATCGAAAGCGATTCCCAAACTGCGCACCAAAATTTACTGGGCCAAAGATATCGTGCGCGCGCCGGTGAAGGCCTGGATCGCGAAGGTGCTGGAGGATTTGGGCCCGCGCGTATATCTCACCGTGAACGTGGATGGGTTTGATTCGTCGATCGTTTCGGCCACGGGCGCGCCGGAACCGGGCGGGCTGGACTGGCACCAGGTGACGTCCTTGATTCGGGCGGTGGCCGACCACAAGAAAATTGTGGCCATGGATGTGGCCGAGCTTTCGCCGCGGCCGCGGGACCACGGTGCCGATTTTCTCGCCGCCAAACTAATTTACAAGACTTTAGGGTATATTTTCTGTCAGCAATAATTTGCGGAGGCAGGAACTGAAATGCTAGCGATGGCAACTTGGCTGCAGGAATACCCGACGACAGAACATGGCTGGGTGATTTATCTGGAAACGCATGGAATTTTGTATTGGATCTTTATCGGCTTGCTGGCCGGTTGGCTCGCGGGGAAAATTGCGCGCGGGCGCGGCTTTGGCTGCTTGACGGATATTGTGCTGGGACTGGTGGGCGCGGTTCTGGGCGGATGGATCTTCACCAAGTTGAACATCGCGATATTTGGGTTCTGGGGCAGCTTGGCGGCGGCTACGGTTGGCGCGGTGTTGCTGGTCGCGGTGGCGCGTTTGTTTGCAGGCGGCAGCGGAGAATAGATCGCCGTTCTGGCGAGATTTTCATCTCAAGCCTTTGTCCGCCGCGGACGCCCTTCCCCCCTCCGCGGTCACGCAGCGTTCACACGCTTGTGATACGATTACTTCGCGATAAACGCAATCTACATGAGCCGACCTCAATTTTGGGCACTGCTGTGGTTTCCTTTGCCGTGTGCAATCCCGTTGGGCGCGCTAGGCCGTAGGGCCGGAAGAGAAAATTGAACCAACAATCGTTGTGGGCCATTCCGCTGGGCGGATTGGGCGAATTTGGCATGAACATGATGGCGCTTCGCTGCGGCGAAGACATCATCGTGATCGACGCGGGATTGATGTTCCCGGAGCAGGAATTGCTCGGCGTGGACATCGTGATCCCGGACATCACCTACTTGAAGCAGCACAAAAATAAAGTCCGCGCCATCGTGCTGACCCACGCGCACGAAGATCACATCGGCGCGATTCCCTACATTCTGCCGGAGCTGAACGTGCCGGTGTACGGCACGGAGTTCACGCTGGCCATCGTCAAGAAAAAGCTCGAAGAGCATGGCCTGCTGGAAAAAGCCAAACTGCACGAAGTGAAAGCGGGCGAGACGACGGTGCTCGGCCCATTTTCGATCGAATATCTGCACGTGACGCACAGCACCATCGATTGCGTCGCGCTGGCGGTGCGGACGCCGGTCGGCGTCATCATTCACACCGGCGACTTCAAGATCGATCACACGCCCGTCGACGGCAAGCCGTTCGACATGCACGCTTTCGCGCGCTACGGGCAGGAAGGTGTACTGGCGCTCTTCAGCGACAGCACCAACGTCGAGCGCGCCGGTTTCACACCTTCGGAACGCGCGGTGGTGGTTCGCCTGGAAGAATTATTCCGCGCCGCGCCGGCGAAAGTCGTGGTTTCCTGCTTTTCGAGTTCCGTGCATCGCGTGCAGCAGGTCATCGACATCGCGCGGATGGTCGGCCGCAAAATCGGGTTCGTTGGCCGCAGCATGGTCGACAACGTGGAAATCGCGCACGGCCTGGGCAAGTTGCGCGTCCCAGACGGCAGCGTGGTGCGCCCGCAGGACATTCGCGGGTTTGACCCGCGGAAGCTGGTGGTGTTGGCCAGCGGCACCCAGGCCGAGCCGCTTTCGGCGCTCTCGCGCATCTCGGTGGACAATCACCGGCTGATGAGCATCGCCGAAAACGACACGGTGATTTTGTCTTCGCGCATTATTCCTGGAAACGAAAAAGCCATTTTCCGCATGATCGATCATTTTTTCCGCCGCCGCGTGCTGGTGTACTACGAAGGCTCGAACGCTTCCCCGATCCACGTTTCGGGACACGCCAGCCAGGAAGAAATGAAAATCTTGCTGCAACTGGTGAAGCCGAAATATTTCATCCCGGTCCACGGTGAATACCGCCAGCTTTTCCGCCATTCCGCGCTAGCCGAACAACTCGGCGCCGTCGGCGGGCAGATATTTCTGCTCGAAAGCGGCCAGCCGGTGGAATTCACCGCCGATGGCGGCGCGCACCGCCGCGACCAGGTTCAGGCCGGCCGCGTGATGGTCGATTCCGGGTCGCTGGAAGAAATTGAAGAGGTGGTGATTCGCGACCGCCGCCATTTGTCCGAAGATGGCGTGGTGGTGCCGATCATGGTCATCAACAAGCACACCGGCTTGCTCGAAACGCCGCCGGAAATCGTGACCCGCGGATTTTTGCCTTCCGAAGACGGCGCGGAAATTCTGAATTGCGCACGCGACGTGGTGCTGAAAACGCTGGAAAATTCCACGCCCGAAGAAAAATCCGACTGGAGCGTCATTAAGGAAAAAGTTCGCGCCGATTTGAAGCGCTACCTGAATAAACAAACTGCGAAACGGCCGATGATTCTGCCGGTCATCCTGGAAGTCTAGTTTGTGCGCTGTGGACCTTACCCTGCGCAGTTACAAGCCAGCGGATTTCGACGTCCTGCACGAAATCGACCAGGTCTGCTACGAGGCAGAAATCGCCTACTCCAAACGCGAGCTGCGCGAATACCTGCGGCTGCGCGGCGCGGATTGCGTGGTGGCGGAAGCGGCCGGCAAAGTGGCGGGGNNGCATCAGCGCGCAGCAGGATCACTACGGTTACATCGTGACGATCGACGTGCTGGAAGAATTTCGCCGGCACAAAGTGGGGACCGCACTGCTCGACGAAATCGAACGGCGGCTGATCGCGTCCGGCGTGCACGAAGTGCGCTTGGAAACCGCCACGGACAACGATTCGGCGGTTGCCT
>PMHK01000086.1 GCA_003156635.1 Acidobacteriota bacterium
ACGTAGGTCACCGCCAGGATTAAAATACGAAAAAGGCTCCGAGCAATCGGAGCCTTTTTTATTTTGCGGAAGCTTTTCTCGATGCAAAATGTGTCGATGAGCTCCAGTCCGTTTCGCGGCACGATCTACAAAATCTGGATGCTCCGTTACGTTGACGTTCCCGCAGAGATCGGCGGGCAGCTGGCGAAGGAATTCGGCCAGCGAGGTATCTCCCAGGGAAAAACCAAGAAACCGAAACACATCCCGGTCGTCGCGGCCGTGAATTCGGGCAGCACCCGCACTACGCTCGTGCCCGCTGGCCGCAGCCGTTACCGCTTACAATTCAACCCCAGCTTGCGAAAAGCAGCGGACGCCGATGTCGGTGACGTCGCCAGCATCAGCCTCAAACTCGATCTCGCCCCTCGTGATCTTCCCATCCCACTGGAGTTTGAAGCCGCGATGAAGCGCAACCACGTCGTCCGCCGGGAATTCAACGATCTGCCACCGGGTCTGCGCCTGGAGCTTCTCCGTATGATGGATAAATGCCGCGCCCCGGAAACCCTTCATCGCCGCATCGATCGCACCGTCGAAATACTCCAGGGCCGCGCCCTGCGCCGCACCAGGAAGAAATCACCCGACCGCAAGCTTTTCTAGAACTTCGTGCCGCCGCCCGGCATCTGCGTTATCGTAATCCTCTCGAAAAATGTACGGTCAGAACATCCAGCACTCCGAGCCCATCATCCTGCTGCTGCTGGTGTGCATCGTGGCGCTGGCGACCCTGGCCAAGCGTTTCGAGACGCCCTATCCCATCGTGCTGATGGTCGCCGGGCTTTTTCTCAGCTTGATCCCGCGCGTTCCGCACATCGAACTGAACCCGAACGTCGTGTTTCTGCTGTTCCTTCCGCCCCTGCTTTTTGCTGCCGCCTATCAAACTTCCTGGCGCGATTTTCGTTACAACCTTTCCAGCATTTCGCTGCTTGCCCTCGGCCTGGTCAGCTTCACCGTCTACGGCGTCGCCATCGCCACGCACTGGATCCTGCCCGAATTCACTTGGAGCGAAGGCTTGGTGCTGGGCGCCGTTGTTTGCACTACTGACGCGATCGCCGCCACGTCCATAGGGAGGCGCCTCGGCTTACCCAGTAGGCTCACCGGCATCATCGAAGGCGAGAGCCTGGTCAACGACGCCAGCGGCCTGCTGGCGCTGCAAATCACCGTGGCCATCGTCATCACCGGCCATACTCCGCCGCTGCACGAGCGGATGACGCTCCTCGCCTATCTGATCGGCACCAGCGTTTTAATCGGCCTCGCGCTCGCCAAACTGGCTGCGATGCTCCTCACGAAGATCGACGACGCGCCCGTGGAAATCACCGTCAGCATCATCACTCCCTATTTCGCCTACCTCGCGGCGGAAAGCCTGCACTCCTCCGGCGTTCTCGCCACCGTCGCATGCGGTATGTACTTCGGCCATCAGAGCTCGTTGTTTTTTTCCACCCGTGCCCGGCTGCAGAGCGCCGCCGTCTGGGACACGCTGAGCTTCGTCCTCAACGGCGTAGTTTTCATTCTCATCGGCCTGCAGCTGCCTTACATCCTCAGCCAAATTAGCGATCTGAGTCTTGGTCGCCTGCTGATTACCGGGCTGCTGATCAGCGCGGTGGTCGTCGTGCTCCGTTTGATCTGGATTTATCCCGGTGCTCGCGCCGCGCATTGGCTGCGCGTGCATATTCAACATCAAACCGAAGCGATGCCCGGTCCTCGTCAACTTTTCATTGCCGGTTGGACCGGGATGCGCGGCGTCGTAGCTCTCGCCGCCGCGATATCGTTGCCCAAGTTTCTCGCGGACGGTTCGCCGTTTCCTCAACGCAACGTGATTATCTTCCTGACTTTTTGCGTCATTTTCGTGACGCTGGTAGTACAGGGGCTGTCCCTGCCGTTCTTCATCCGCAAGCTTGGCCTGGCGTCCGCGGAAGTCGAAAATCCAGAAGAGGAGCGCGCGCGTTATGCGATGATCGACGCGGCGCTGGCCTATCTCGAAGCCGGCCGCGATACGGATTCTGCTGAGCTCGCACCGGTCTATGACGAATTGATTCGCATCCAGAAACACCATCTCAATTTGCTTCCGGGACCGCGCCACGCCGAAACCGGATACACCGCCGGCGAATACGAACGCTATCAGGAGCTCACCCGCAGCATTCGCGCCCTGCAACGCGCGGCGCTTTTGAACTTGCGCAACCAAAATAAAATTAATGACGATGTTCTGCGCCGCCTCGAACAGGAACTCGACCTTTTTGAAATCCGCTATGGCGAGTCGTCGTAAGCGCTCGCTCCGCTGCTGTGATTGTTTTCAGCAAAGCACTCCCCGATGGCGCGGGCCATTGGTGTTGGTGATATTCTTGTAATTCGATGATGACTTCCGAACATCCCGGCCCGGTAATCTGTGCGTGGTGCGCTGCAGAGCTGAAGCGGGGAAATCTGCAGTCGCCCCTTTCGCACGGCATTTGCCTAACCTGTATGGCGGCTGCGTCGGGTAATCCAATCGAAGATCTCTCACATCTGCCGCCCGAATTGCTGGACGCCCTGCCGTTCGGAGCGATTCAGCTATCTGGCGATGGCACGATCACTGCGTACAACCGCGGTGAATCCGCTTTGTCCGGACTCGCGCCAAACGATGTCCTCGGCAAGAATTTCTTCCGGGAGGTGGCACCCTGCACTGCGGTGCAGGAATTCGGCGGGCGGTTCCAGAGCCTGCGAGCCAAGGGTGAAAACGGGCGTGCAAAACTTCGCTTCGTCTTTAAATTCGCCCATGGCGCCAGGCTGGTCCAAATCGTGATGGTTTATCGTGCCGCAACGGACACCTCGACGCTGTTGGTTAAGCTCGAAATGTCGGAACCAAATCTGTGATCACCACGAAAAACTTTCTGTTTGCCGCCATTCTCTCGGCGATTTGCTTGCCTTCTTGTTTTGCGCAGGCCAAGACGGCACATCCGGCGACTGCGCCGGATCCGGACCGCCTGGGACAAACCTGCACGCAAATCCTGAAAATGAGTTCGAGCGAGTGGATTTCATACTCCGTCGACAAAACCGGTATGCCGGCAGATAAACCAGGCGCCACTCTCCACGCGATCGCCTCTTACGGGAAGTGTTATGAAGAACGCACCAATCACCTCGCGGCAGCTCTGGGGAAAAGTGGAAAAGGACCACTGATGGGCGCCAACGGAAATTTCCGCGATTTTCAAAAGGCGCTCGATGATTTCAATCTCAAAGCGTTTGCCGGCACCAAAACTGCCGAGGATTCTCAGAAAGCCGCATACGTCCATCTCTATGAAAAGCAGTTTCGCTACCAGTTCTACCAGAGCTACTCCCAGAAAGAATTTCTTACGCGCCCGCTGACGCCCGATGAACTCGACGAAATGACGAAAGCCAAGAACCGCTTCGGGGAAGTTTTGGGCATTCTTCCGGAAGAAAGTCTGCATGCGGTCCACGCCGCGTTCCGTCAGATTTTCGACGCTGCTCCAGTTGCCAATCTCACCAAAGTCGAGATCTATCGTTACGCCATCTTCGTCTTAGCGCCCAGCAAAGATAAGCCCTTCTCGCCACCGCCTTTCTAACACCCCGCAAGCAATCGTCTCCGACACCCGCAAACTACTGAAAACAGGCTATATGTTTTTTCTTGACATGATAGCATATTGCGATATATAGTTTGCATATTGCAATATAGAACCAAACACCCATGAAACTTGGCGACAAAATTCGTTCTCTTCGCTCCGTCGAAGGCTCGCTCCGCGGCCTCGGCAGGCCGCTNNGCCGCTAACCCAGCATGAACTGGTCGACGCCATGAAACGTGAAACCGGCCAAACTCTAAGCCAGGCCTATCTTTCGCAGATCGAGGGCGGCTCGCGCCCGCATCTGACGCACACCACGCGTCAGCTTCTGGCCCGCTTCTTCCGCGTCTATCCCGGTTTTCTGGTGGACGATCCGGAGGGTTACACCGTGGACCTGCAATCCGAGCTGCGCGTGATGGACGCCAAGATTGATTCCTGGCTTTATGCCGGCGCCGATCACTTCGCGTCCGACCCAGAGTTGCACCGCGCCTTCAACACCGTCGCGGCGTACGAAGACTCGCGGCACGCCATGCTGCTGCTGGCGGAGATTCTGCGGATGCCCGGATTGGCCGAGCGCCTGACCGAAGTTATTCGGCCGAACGAGCATCAAGGCAGCGAATTTCCTCCGCCCGACGCGCCGGCAACCTCCGGCCGTCTGGTCAGCGACGCCTAAAAACCGTCGCCGGTAAAAACGGCCCCGTTTCGAATTCCAGCTCGCGCAGCGGCAAGTAAAGCTGCGTTTTGGGGTGTCGCATGTCCTGGTCGGATATTTATCTGCTCTGCTTCATCGTTGGGTTCTCGCTGAGCGTTCTCTCGTTTCTCGCGGGCGCCGTGCACATACATCTTCCATTCAAGATGCATCTGCCGTTTCACTTCGGCAGCCACGGGCAAGGCGGCGCGATTGCGAAAGGCGGCAGCTCCGGTGGCGGCGCACATGTCTCCTGGTTCAACGCTTCCAGCGCCATGGCGTTTCTCGCCTGGTTCGGCGGCGTTGGCTACATCCTCGCGACCCGCTCAACGCTGGAAGCATTCATCGCGCTGGCCATCGCCATCTCGGCCGGCCTGCTCGCGGCCTTCGTGGTTTTCAAATTTATGGTGAAGCTGATGAATGCCGAAAGTTCGCACTTAAAAGAAGAAGACTATCGCTACGAAGGATTGGTCGGCACCGTGACCATTCCCATTCGCGCCAACGGCACGGGCGAAATTCTATTCCTGCAGGGCGGTGTGCGCCGCAGCACGGGCGCCCGCTCCCACGACGGCCAGCCCCTCGAAAAGGGCGCCGAAGTTGTCACCGAGCGTTACGAGAACGGCATCGCCTACGTGCATCGTTATGACGAATTTATAAAGCTCGATAAATAACCGGTATCAGAAACGGCTTTGCGGACTGACGCTCGACTCAACAGTCCCGCCGAATGTATGGGAGGTAGGTATGTTGCACGGCTATCCGCTGGTTCCCGTCGTCGCTGGTCTGCTGGTGCTGGCGGTCATCATGATCATGATGACCCTGGCCAAGATGTACCGCAAAGCAGGTCCGCATGAAGCGCTGATTATTTACGGTACGGGTTCCGAAGCCCGCATCGTCAAAGGCAGCGGCACAATCATTTGGCCCATGCTGCAAACCTGCAAGGAGCTCTCGCTGGAGTTGATGTCTTTCGACGTCGCGCCGCAGCAGAGCCTCTATACCCAACAGGGCGTCGCGGTCACCGTCGAAGCCGTCGCCCAAATCAAAGTAAAGTCGGATCCGATTTCGATCCGCACCGCCGCCGAACAATTTCTGACCAAGCGGCCCGAACAGCGCGAAGGCCTGATCCGCCTGGTGATGGAGGGTCATCTGCGCGGCATCATCGGCCAGCTCACTGTCGAGCAAATCGTCAAAGAACCCGAGATGGTCGCCGATCGCATGCGCTCCACCAACGCCAGTGATATGGCCAAGATGGGGCTCGAAGTGATCAGCTTCACCATCAAGGAAGTTCGCGACAAGAACGAATACATCACCAACATGGGCCGCCCGGATATCGCGCGCATTCGCCGCGACGCCGAAGTGGCCACTGCCGAAGCCGAACGCGACATCGCCATCAAGCGTGCTGAAGCTACTCGCGCTTCGGCGGTTGCCAAAGCCCAAGCCGATCAGGAACGCGTCTTCGCCGAAACCGCTTCGCTCGCGAAGCAGGCCGAAGCGGAGCGCGATCTCGACATCAAAAAAGCGAGCTACCTGGAAATGACCAAGAAGGCCCAGGCCACCGCCGACAAAGCGTACGAGATCGAGACCAACGTGATGCAGCAGCAAGTCGTCGCCGAATCCGTGAAGGTCATGCAGATCGAACGCGAAGCGCAGGTCAAAGTTCAACAAGCGGAAATTGCTCGCCGCGAATTCGAACTGATCGCCACCGTCTTGAAACCGGCGGAGATCGAGCGCCAGCGCATCGAGACCATCGCCAACGCCGAACGTCAACGCCTGATCAGCGAAGCCGAAGGTCGCGCTTCGTCGATTCGCGCCCAAGGAGAAGCCGAAGCGGAAATCATCTTCAAGAAAGGTGAGTCCGAAGCGAAAGCGATGAACGTCAAGGCGGAGGCCTTCCAGGAATACAACCAGGCCGCCGTTCTCGACAAACTCATCACCGGATTGCCCGAAGTGGTGCGCGCCCTCGCCGAACCGCTCAGTAAGGTCGACAAAGTCACCATCGTTTCCACCGGCAACGGCGACGCAGCCGGCGCTTACAAACTTACCGGCGACATCACCAAGATCGCCGCGCAGGTTCCAGCGCTCTTCGAAGCGCTCTCCGGCATGCAAATGTCCGAGCTGCTCGGCAAAGTCCGTCAGATCGGCGACAAGGCTCCGCGTCCTCCGGTGATTCCGGTGGCTCCGAGCCCGGCTCCGGCTAAGTCCTAAAAACCTTCACCTGCGTCCCGGCGAATTTTGCGATTCGCCGGGATGCATTCTTCGTTAGCAGAATTTGTTAAGGAGATTCACCATGCGACTGCTAGAACGTGTCAGCACTTTGATTCGCGCCAACCTCAACGACATGATCGACCGCGCCGAGGATCCCGAAAAACTCATCAAGCAGGTCATGCTCGATATGGAAAACCAATATCTTCAGGTCAAAACCCAAGTTGCCGTTTCGATCGCCGACCAGCACATGCTCGAAAAGAAACTTCGTGAAAACGAAGACGCCGGCGGCGACTGGATGCGTAAGGCCGAACTCGCCGTCGATAAATCGCAGGACGAACTCGCTCGCGCCGCCCTCGATCGCTATCAAACTTCCTCGAAGCTCGCGCTCAGTTATCGCGAACAAGTCGAAGACCAGCGGGCCCAGGTGGAAACATTGAAAAGCACGCTGATCAAGCTGGAACAAAAACTAGAAGAAGCCAAATCGAAACGCGACCTGCTGCTCGCGCGTCATCGCCGCAGCATCGCCCTCACCAAAGCCGCGCGCGCGCAATCCGGCCTGGGCGACCAATCCAAAAGCGCCGCCTTCGACCGCCTTGGCGATCGCGTCAACCTCACCGAATCGGTGGCCAGCGCCGAAGTCGAATTGCTCAACGACGACACTGCCGAGCGCCTGACGCGCCTCGACCGTGATACCGAAGTCGATCGTCTGCTGGAGGATTTGAAATCGAAGAGAAAACTGCTGACGCCATAGGCCCGGGCACCTCGCGCGAATTATTTCATCCAGACAGCGGTCGGATGGCGAGGAATTTCTCGCAATTTAGCGTCGCGGTTTACCTATAACCATCTCGTCCTCGCCTCTTTCGGCGACCGCTTCTAGCCTTCCGTCATCTCATCTGGTACGCTCGGTTGTTTTTGGGCCACCCTCATCCTGGAGCTTTACATGACTCGCTTTCTAGGTTTCGTGTGTCTGGTTCTCGCCCTTTCCGCCCCCCGTGCTCTCTCGGCTCAATCCGAACCGAAGCTGGACGACGCCACCGAACAGCTTGCCCGCGACATTTTCAAGCAGCTGGTCGAAATTAATACGACCGACTCCGTCGGCAGCACCACGGTAGCAGCCGACGCGATGGCCAAGCGCCTGCTCGACGCGGGCTTTCCCGCCAGCGATGTGCAGGTCCTCGGCCCCAACGACCGCAAAGGCAACCTGGTCGCGCGCATTCACGGCACCGGCGCGAAAAAGCCGCTGCTCTTCATCTGCCATCTCGACGTGGTCGAAGCCCGCCGCGAAGATTGGTCCATGGACCCCTTCCAGCTGATCGAAAAGGATGGTTACTTCTACGGCCGCGGCAGCGGCGACATCAAGGACGGAGACGCGTTTCTCGTCACCACTTTCATTCGCCTGAAAAAAGAAAATTTCAAACCGAATCGCGACTTAATCCTCGCGCTGACCGCCGATGAAGAAGGCGGGAAATCGAACGGCGTCGACTGGCTGATCAAAAATCACCGCGAGCTCATCGACGCCGAATACATCATCAATCCCGACGCCGGCGATTTCGAACTCGACAAGGGCAAGCGCCTGCTGCTCGGCATTCAGGCCAGCGAAAAGCTCTACCAGGATTTCGATCTCAAGGTCACCAATCCGGGCGGGCACAGTTCTTTGCCCACTTCTGAAAATGCCATCTACCAACTCGCTGACGGCCTGGCCCGCCTGGAACGCTACCAATTTCCTTTCGAACTCAACGAAGTCACCCGCGAATATTTCGCGCGCGAATCCGCCATTGTCGGCGGCCCGATCGGCGCCGATATGAAAGCCATTCTTTCGACGCCTCCGGAAGCGGCGGCCTGGGCGCGCCTTTCCGCCATTCCGTATTACAACGCGCGGATCCGCACTACCTGCGTCGCCACCCGGCTCGAAGGCGGCCACGCCAACAACGCGCTGCCGGGTATGGCTCGCGCCAATGTAAATTGCCGGATTCTTCCCGGCCATTCACCAGACGAAATTCAAGGCACGATCGTCAAAGTTCTCGACGATCCCAAAATCGTCGTGTCCCGCGCTGCTGGCCTGGCCGGCAGTGGCTTGCCGAATCCTCCGTCGCCGCTGCGTCTGGATTTGATGTCCGCGCTGGAAAAAGTTTCGAATCAGATGTGGCCGGGCGTGCCCATCGTTCCGGTCATGGACGCCGGCGCGAGTGACGGCGCCATTTCCCGCGCCGCCGGATTCCCGACCTACGGCTTGCCGGGATTATTCATGGATGTCGACGACGACCGCTCGCACGGCCGCGACGAACGCATCCGCGTCTCTTCGTTCTACGATGGCGTCGAGTTTTACTACCTGCTCATGAAAGTTCTCAGCACAACGTAAGCTTGGGACTTTCGGCTTGGCCTCGGAATTTTTGAGAAAGCTCGGGGATTTTCGATGAGTCGAGGATTCTTGATGAGTCCGGATTTTTGGGGGGCGGCGATTTTGGGGGGGCGGAGCTTCAGCTTCGACATTAAAACGCCACAAGGGGCCTTAGCCCCTGAGGAAAAGTCTTAATCTTGCAAGAACCCACAGCGAACCCAAAAAAAGGAAAATTCTCTTGGGCCTAATGCGTCGCTCGATCTTGATGGCGTCGCAAAGCCCTTGGATGCGGGAGCACGCGCCGCGCTTCGGTTTCATGCGCCGCACCGTCACCCGCTTCATGCCCGGCGAAGATGTGCAGGATGCTCTCACCGCCGCCCGTAGCCTCAGCACCAAGGGGCTCCGCACCGTCTTTACCCATCTCGGTGAAAACGTCGCGCTGCGCTCCGAAGCCGAACTTGTCACCCAACACTATCTCAGCCTCATCGATCGCATTCGCGCTGCGGGTCTCGGCACCGAAATTTCCCTCAAGCTCACCCAGCTCGGCCTCGATCTCGATCCCAAATTCTGCTACGACAATCTCAGCACGCTCCTCGAGCACACTCCGCCGGAAAAAACTTTGTGGATCGACATGGAGCAAAGCCCTTACGTCGACGTCACCCTGGAATTATTTCGCCGCGCGCGAAAATCTCACGCCAATATCGGCGTCTGCCTGCAGGCCTATTTATTTCGCACCGAAAAAGATCTCGACAGCCTGATTCCCATGGGCGCGGCCATTCGTCTGGTCAAAGGCGCGTACAACGAGCCCGCCGAAATTGCGTACCCGGTAAAAAAAGATGTCGATGAGAATTTCCTGCACCTCGCCCAACGCCTGCTCAGCCCCGAAGCCCGCCGCGCCCGAGTTCGCGCCGTCCTCGCCACCCACGACCGCGCGCTAATCGCGAAAATTATTGAATGGGCCGCCTCGCAAGGCGTGCCCAAGGACAAAGTCGAATTTCAGATGCTCTACGGCATCCAACGCGCCGAACAAATTCGCCTGGCCCAAGCCGGCTACCCCTCTGGCGTGCTCGTCGCCTACGGAACCTTCTGGTATCCGTGGTTCATGCGCCGCCTCGCCGAGCGCCCCGCGAATGTCCTATTCCTGGCCCGCCACTTCTTCTCGAATTAATCCCAACGCTCCAGCACCGACGGCGCACTTCTGAGAGTGCTCGCAAGTCTTGCATCCACCCAAAATTCAAACAACATGTCATCGCGAAGCGAAGCGAGGGAACGAAGGATCTCATCCATGCTCCCACGCCCGGACCGCCACGACGAAACCTCGATCGCCAGCTTCGGCGACACAATACTGGATGAGATTCTTCGCTGCGCTCAGCATGACGCCGAATCAGCAATCGAATGGAAGAAAGGATTAATGCGTGGGAACCAAAAATCTAGCGCGTGCGCTCGTCTCTTTCGATCTTTCCATCGCGCAATCGAATCACCCGGTGCGCGTGCGCCGCAATATCCGGCTCGTGCGTCACCAGAATGATCGTATTTCCCTGGCCGTGCAGCCGCGCAAACAGCGCCATGATTTCTTCGCCGGTCTGCGAATCCAAATTTCCGGTCGGCTCGTCCGCCAGCAATATCGAAGGATTATTCACCAGCGCCCGCGCGATCGCCACGCGCTGCCGCTGGCCACCCGAAAGTTCGTTGGGCTTATGTAGCATGCGGTCCTTCAAATCCACTTGGGCCAGCGTCTGTTTCGCGCGTTCCAAACGCTCGGCCGCCGGGGTGCCGTTGTAAATCATCGGCAATTCCACGTTGTGCAGCGCCGTCGCGCGCGGCAACAAATTGAAGGTCTGAAAAACGAATCCGATTTCCTTGTTGCGGATATAAGCGAGTTCGTCATCGTCCAACTGGCTCACCAAGCGGCCCGCCAACCAGTAGCTGCCCTTCGACGGCGAATCGAGGCATCCGATCAAATTCATCAGCGTGGATTTTCCGGAGCCCGACGGCCCCATGATCGCCACGTACTCGCCTTTGTGAATCTCGATGCTCACGCCGCGCAGCGCATGCAACTGTTCCACACCCATTTCGTAGGTCTTCCACAATTCTTCGGTCTGGATCACGACGCCGGCGTCGATCAAATCCTGCCGGAAACTTTGTGGGAGAGCGAGGTCTCCTACGGCCATGGGCATGGGCTCCTGAATTCCTATCATAAGCCCTAACTCTGGCTCGATGAGTCGTCGTGTTTTGGCGCGGAATTATCGACTTTGATGGACGCACCGGGACGCAGTGTGCGCAATGCCTTGTAATTTCCGATGACGATTTCGTCACCATCTTTCAATCCGCTGGTGACTTCAATGTCGGTCACGCCGGAAATCCCGGTCTGCACCGGAATGAATTCCGCTTTCTTTCCGCGGATCACGAAAATTCCCTGCACGTCTTTCTTCACCCGTGCGTCGCCCGCCGGCTTCGGAGCCGCCAGCGTCACGCTGCTGTTCTTTTCTTTTTGCGCTTCATCCAGATCGCTTTGGGTGCGCACCGCGAGGGCTTGAATGGGCACGGTCAAAACGTCTTTCTTCTGCGCCGTTTCGATTTTGGCCGAAGCCGACAATCCCGGCCGCAGCCCGTCCGGTGGATTGTCGATCGTCACCACTACCTTAAAATCGCGCGCCTCTTGGGTATTCGCCGTCGTCTGGGTCGTCGCGGCCAGCCCCGAGGATCGCAGAATGGCCAGGTCGCCCACCTGGCTCACATGCCCTTTGAAAGTCGTTCCCGGAATCGCGTCAATCGTAACGTTCGCTGGATCGCCCTGCCGCACATTGGTTATGTCCGTCTCGTCCACTTTCACTTCGGCGGTGACGATGCTCATGTCCGAAATCGTCATCAGAAAACTGCCTTCGGCGTTTTGAATGCCGGGCACCACGTTCTCGCCAATGCGCACGGCGATATAGCTGACGATGCCATCGATCGGCGCGGTGTAGGTCGTCTTCCGCAAAATGTCCTGCGTGTGCCGCAACACCGCGTTGGACTGATCCATCCCGAATCGGGATTGCTCGCGCGCCGCACGGGTCTGCTCCACCTGAGCCTTGCTGGCATTCACCGCCGCCACTGCGCCGTTATATGTCGCCTTGTTCGCGTCGTATTCCTGCTTCGAAATAAGTTGTTCCTGATACAGCTGCTGCGCGCGATCCCAATCGAATTTCGCCTTCTCCAGATCGGACTGGCGCTGCGCCAAAGTCGCCACCGCCGAATCATAGCTCGCGGCCGCCACGTGCATCCCCGCTTCGGACCCTTCGATGGCCGCTTTCTGGGCCAGCACATCCGCGCCAGGCTGAATGCTCTCCAGCCGCAGCAGAATGTCGCCCTTCTTGACGTGATCGCCTTCTTTCANNGTGTAGTTCTTGGGGCGCACCTCGCCGGACGCGGTCACGATCGAGGTCAAATCCGCCTTCGTGACGTGGCCGGTCTGCACCGTGACTACGCCCTTGTTGGTCTGATAAACGCTATACCAGACGATCCCGCCCAGGACGGCGACCACCGCAACCGCGATTAGTACCTTTTGCCAGGTTTTCATTGCTGTTTACCTTTGAAGAGGGGCCCTTCCCGGCCACAACATCCCACACTTATGATTACGTCCGAGACTAGCAGAATGTTTCCAGGCCTTAGACGTCGTTTTCAAGAGAAGGACAGGTACGAAATTACGGATAACGCACCCGCCATACCCGGAAGACTTGCCATGTTGAACCCTGGAGCCTATCTGAAAGCACGCTTAATTCGTGCTGCTCCATTGTAATCCAAGGAACCCGTCGTACACCACAGGCAACCCGGCCACCGCCATCCGACTCCAACCCTCCAAGGGGCCAGTCCGGGATTCTTTTCGTTGACCTGTACCAGTGGACAGGTTAGAATTTTTGACTTCCGCGGGAAGAGGGTGTTTACCATGGGCCGTTGCAGCAAATTGTTTCTTTTCGTTGCTTTAGCTGTTGTCTCGCTGTACGCGCCACGCGTTTCTGCGCAGGGTGAAACCCAGGCTCAGGACGACCAAACCGACAAAAAAGCCGCCAAGCAAGCCGCCAAGCAGCGCGCCCAGCGCGATAAAGATCTCTACAAAGAACTCGACTCTCAGTACAAAAAGTGGCTCAACGAGGACGTGGTTTATATTATCTCCGCGGAAGAGCGCAGTGCCTTCCTCCACCTGCAGACCAACGAGGAACGCGAACAGTTCATCGAACAGTTCTGGCAGCGCCGCAATCCGGATCCCGATTCCGCCGAAAACACTTTTAAGGAAGAGCACTACCGCCGCATCGCCTACACCAACGAGCACTACGCTTCCGGTATACCCGGCTGGAAAACCGACCGCGGCCGCATTTACATCATGTGGGGACCTCCCGACGAGGTGCAGTCCAATCCCTCTGGCGGAAGCTATGAACGCCCGGCTTCGGAAGGCGGCGGCGAAACCTCCACGTATCCCTTTGAAGACTGGCGCTATCGCTATCTCGAGGGCATCGGCGAGAACGTAGAACTCGAATTCGTCGATCCGACCATGACCGGTGAATACAAACTCACCACCGACCCCAGCGAAAAGGACGCCTTGCTTTACGTGCCCGGCGCAGGTTTAACCCAGCTTGAATCCATGGGTCTCGCCAGCAAAAACGATCGATTCAACAATACCGACGGCACCCACATGGCCCCTGGTCTCGGCGGCGGTTCCCCGGAAACGCTGAACGAATTTACCCGCCTGGAGTTGTACTCGAAAATCAATCAGGCGCCTCCGGTTAAATTTAAAGACCTGGAAGCCGTGGTCACTTCACGTTTGGTCCGCGATCAAATTAAGTTCCAGTATCGTACCGATTTTCTGCGGATCACTTCTGACACCGTCCTGGTGCCGATCACCGTTCAAATTCCCACCAAACAGCTGAGTTTTACCCAGAAGAACGGCGTCGAATCCGCAAACGTCAATCTGTTTGGCCGCATCACCAGTCTCAGCGGCCGCATCGTCAACACCTTTGAGGACACCGTTCGTCGCGACGTGCCCACCGCCTCGCTCCAGCAATCGCTCGCTACGGCGTCGATTTACCAGAAGGCGATTCCGCTTTCGCCAGGACTCTACCGTCTGGACATCGTGCTGAAGGACACCAACAACGGCAACGTCGGCGTGGTCAACACCCGCCTTGCGGTTCCGCGCTTCGAGGATGACAGTCTTTCCTCCAGCACCTTGATCCTGGCCGACCAGATTCAGCGGGTCTCCGCCCATGACATCGGCCTCGGCCAATTCGTTCTCGGCGACATGAAAGTCCGGCCGCGCATCGACGCCGACTTCAGCGCCAGCGACCAGATGGGCGTTTTCCTGCAGGTCTACAATCTCAAAGTCGACGACAAAACCCACAAAGCCGACGCCTCCGTGGAATATCGCGTGACCAAGGACAAAGGCACCGATCCAGTGCTGAAGTTCGACATTGGCACCGACAAACTTCCGGAGCATGGCGAAGAGCTCACGCTCGAGAACATCATCACCCTCGGCTCGTTGTCTCCTGGAAACTACAAGCTGGAAGTTTCCGTTACCGATAACCTTTCCAAGAAAACCATAACCCCGACCACCAACTTTAGCGTTCGGGCCGCTGCAACTCCGCAACCACAGGGGAGGTAAGAGCCTGTGAATGTCCGGAAGTATCGCGCCGCATTTTTGGCGCTGGTTATCCCATTCGTTCTGGGTGTGTCTTCTTCCGCGCTGCACGCCGCTCCCAATTCGGGAAAAATCACCGGCGTAGTGATGGACGGCGCGGGCACGCCGCAGATGGGCGCGACCGTCATTGTCACTTCCGCTGCCCTACTGAATTCCGCTTCCGTTGAGCTCCTCACCAATGATCGCGGCCGATTCTCCACCGCCGCCCTGCCTTCGGGCATGTATTCGATCAAGGTAACTCTGGCCGGCTTCCTGCCCGTGGTCGAGCCGGACATCGTGGTGAACGATCAGCACACCACGCTGCTTGAAATCGTGCTCGGCACCGTTTTCAGTTCCTTCGATAAGTTGCGTCGCACTCCCGACCAACAGATCTCCTCCGACGAATGGTCCTGGGTTCTTCGTACTTCCGCCGCCACTCGTCCTGTGCTGCGCTGGCAGGATGGCGACGTCGTTCTCGGCCCTCGAAGTTCTTCCTTCGACCGCCGCGGGAACGATTCCGATCACGCCCGCATTGAACTCATGTCGGGTTCCGACCATCCCGGTTCGGTTTCCAGCGGCGCCGATTCTCCCGCGACCGCCTTTGCCTACGAGTACCGGTTGGGCGGTTTGGGCCGCATGCTAACCGCCGGTCAGTTCAGCTACGAAGGCGGCTCCCAGTCCGGCGGCTTCGTTACCCAGTGGCTGCCTTCGAGTGATTTCGATTCCGCCGCCGTCACCACGCTGCTGATTCGCGAGACTCAGCTTGGCGCGAACGGTCCGGCCTACCGCGGCATGCGGCTGTCCCACGATTCCGCCTTCCAACTCGGCGAAAAAGTGACCATTCGTTACGGCGCGGACGCCTTGGCCGCCGGCCTCAATTCCAGCTTCACCACCGCGCTGCGCCCGCGCGTGGAAATGGCTGTCCGCCTCAGCCCCACCTGGCAGTCGTCTGTGATGTTCACCACCAATACCTGGCAGGATGCCTCGGGCGAACCCGGCACGCTGCAAGCCACCGTGAATCAGCTCGACCAATTTCCCACCCTGCTTCGCCGCGACGGCCACTCGGTGCTCGAAAACGACGTCCACGAAGAATTGGCGGTCGAACATGACTTGTCGAAATCGGCGAGCCTCACCGCTTCAGTCTTTCACGATTCGTCCACTCACACCGCGGTTTTTGGCCATGGCGCCGTTTCCGGCCCCGATTATCTTTCGGATTATTTCTCCGACGTGTTTTCGTATGACGCTGGCAACATGAGTTCCATGGGCCTTCGTCTGGTTTACCAGCAGCGGCTCGCCGGCAATCTCGACATGACCATGATTTACGCTTACGCCGGCGCGCTAGCGCCCAATGAAAGCCCGGTGGAAGCCGCCCTGCGAAACGAATTGGCGACCCAATATCGCATCAGCGCTGCCGCCCGCCTCACTGCAAAAGTTCCGCGCACTGGCACCAAGATCATTACCAGCTACCGCTGGATCAATGGTCCGGTGGTGTCGCAGCAGGACGCCTATGGTCAATCCACCTACCATCTGGATCCGTACTTCAGCCTCCAATTGCGCCAAAAGCTGCCGCAATTCATCCCCGGGCACGCGGAAATCGTTGCCGACTGCGGGAATATCTTCGCCCAGGGTTATGTCACCCTAGCCACAAACGACGGCCAGGTAGTACTTGTCCCCACGTATCGCTTCTTCCGAGGTGGCGTCAGCTTCCAGTTTTAGTTGCTGCGCGATACGGTATTCGGGACAGCACCTCCCGTAATTGGAATCTCTCGTAGCAACCTGCAAAGCTATAGTTGTATCTAAAACATAATAAGATATTTACGCTATATGGGATCTCCGGTTTGCTGGAACACGACGTGCTACTATGTTCTTGCTGAGGACACGGGTGTCTCCAAGTGATCGATAGCCTCCGAATGCGGCTTGGTGCGGTCGTTCTGGCCTTGTTGACCGTGGCGGCCGTGGTCTTTGCGGTCCTCAACTTCCAGCAGCGTTCCAGCTTCGTCCTCCCCGACGACGGCGTCACCTGGATGGACACCACCAGTGGGGTCACCGCCTGGCACATCGTTAAGGACTCTCCCGCTGCCAAAGCCGGAATCAAGCAGGGTGACATTGTCGATACCGTTCGCGGTTTCAGCATCCATCGCGCGACCGACGTCACCCGCGTGCTTTACCGTGTGGCTCCCTGGATGGAGATTCGCTACCAGCTCCGCCGCGACGGCCGCGCCTTCGAGACTCCCTTGGTAACGGCGCCACAGGACAATTCGTCCTCCATCGAAAATTATTTGCGGGTTACTGCGCTGCTCTATCTTTTCATCGGCTTGTTCATTTTTGTGCGCCGCTGGAATGCTCCGCGCGCCATCCATTTCTATATTTTCTGTCTCGTTTCGTTCGTGCTCTACAGCTTCCACTACAGCGGCAAGCTGAACTCCTTCGATTGGATTATTTACTGGGGCAACGCCGCCGCCTGGCTGATCCAGCCTGCGCTCTTCCTGCATTTCGCGCTGGTCTTTCCCGAACGCCGCGGCAAGCTCTGGCCCAAGCTCCTGGCGGTCTACAGCGTGCCGGCTGCTTTACTCACTTTGCAGATCTTCATCGCCACCGGCACGCTCGATTTCTTGCCCTCGATCGAAAGCCGCAATTTCATCGACACTCTGGACCTGAGCTATCTCGGAATTTATTTTCTGATTGCTGCCGGCATCTTCCTGGCCAGCTACCTTCGCGCTCCCAGCGGCGTCCTGCGCCAGCAGTTGAAGTGGGTTACCGGCGGGACCTTTGCCGGCATCATTCCGTTCCTGCTTTTCTACATTCTTCCGCGCGTTTTCGTGAACTGGGTTCCGCAGCCCTGGATGAAGCTTTCGGTTTTGTCTCTCGCGCTCATCCCGCTCTGCTTTGGTTACGCCATCATTCGCTACCGCTTGATGGACGTTGACATTATTTTCAAGCGCGGCTTGGCCTACACTTTCGCCACCGCCGCCGTCGTCGGCATTTATTTCGCCGTCATCGCGCTGATCGGAGAACTATTTCATCGCCCGGGACTTTCGACCGGCCCGATTGGCGGCGTCATCGCCATCGTCGTTGCGGCGTTCCTGATCGAACCCTTGCGTGAAGGCGTACAGACCCGGCTCGACCGCTTCTTCTACCGCGATCGCCTCGATTACCGCCGCACCCTGATTGAATTCGGCCGTACGCTCACCAATGAAGTGCGCATCGAGCCGCTGGTCGGCTCGGTCCTCGATCGCGTCTCGCAAACCCTGCTCGTCGATCGCCTGGCTATCTTTCTCGAGGATGAAGCTCATCCCGGCACGTTCACCCTGGCGCGCTCCATGGGCGTTCGCCCCGAAGGGCCGCTGGATCTCTCGTTCCTCAGCGCCGAACGTCTCGCCACCGAGCGCGGCTGCCTGTTTTTCGAATCCGCCCGCGCCGCCACCGAAGAAACTCCCACGGTGCGCCGGTCCCTCGAAGAATTGGACCTGAACTATTTCATTCCGTGTCGCTTTCACGAGCGCGCCGTCGCCGTCCTGGGACTCGGCAAGACCGTCGACGGTGATTATCTTTCCAGCGACGACCTCGAACTCCTTTTCACCATCGCCGGCTACGTGGCCATCGCCATCGAAAACGCGCGGCTCTATCACTCGCTTGAGCAGAAAGCCATGCAGATCGAGCGCCTGAAGGACTTCAGCGAAAACATCGTGGAATCGCTGAACATCGGCGTGGTCACCGTCGACCTGCAGGACCGCATCGAATCCTGGAATCCGCAGCTGGAAGGATTGCTGGGCATCCCGCGCACCGAGGCGCTGCATCGGAGGTTGCAGGATGTCTTGCCAGCCGACTTGGTTTCCGAAATTACATCACATGCCAAAAGCGATCACGTCGCCGGAATCTACAAATTTCATCTCGCTACGCGCGCCAATAGCCGGGTGGTCGTGAACGCTTCCATCGCGCCGCTCGTCGGCAAAAACGGCTCGCGCCTTGGCCGGCTGATCCTGCTTGATGACATCACCCAGCGCGTACGCCTCGAGGAGCAGATCGTCCAGACCGAAAAGTTGACCTCGCTCGGCCTGCTCGCCGCCGGGGTGGCCCATGAAGTCAACACGCCGCTGGCCGTCATCTCCAACTACATCCAGATGCTGGCCAAGCAGATTCCCGCCGACGATCCGCGCCAGCAGACGATCGAGCGCATCGTCAAACAAACTTTCCGCGCCAGCGAAATCGTCAATAACCTGCTGAATTTTTCGCGCACCGGGGCTGCCGAGCTTATCGAGGTCGATATCAATTCGGTCCTCGAGGAAACCCTGGCGCTGGTGCAGCATCCGCTGAAAACCGCGCACGTGAACGTAGTGAAGAATTACAAACCGGAATTGCCGGCGGTGCTCGGTTCCATCACCCGTTTGCAGCAGGTCTTCTTGAACCTGTTCATGAACGCGCGCGACGCCATGCCGCAGGGCGGCCTGCTCGAAGTTCGCACTCTCGCTTACAACGGTTCGGTCGCCATTGAAGTCACCGATACCGGCGCGGGCATTTCGCCCGAAAATCTGCAGCGTATTTTCGATCCGTTCTTCACCACCAAGGCCACCGGACGGGGCACCGGTCTCGGCCTTTCGGTAAGTTACGGCATCATCAAGGAGCACGCCGGAAAAGTCGACGTGCGCTCGACTCCAGGAAAGGGAACTTCGTTCCGCCTGGAATTCCCCGTTGCCAGGAAACCAGTCCATGCCTAAAGGTTCAATTCTCGTGGTTGATGATGAAATCGAGATCCGCGAAGGGTTGGAAGCTCTTCTCACCTCGGAAAATTTTCAAGTGACGCTGGCCGAAACCGGCGCGGCCGGGCTGCAGAAGCTCGAAGACAATCCCTTCGATCTCATGCTGCTCGACGTCAGCCTGCCCGATCGCAACGGCCTGGAATTGCTGCGCGAAATTCGTCTCCGCGACCCGCAGCTTTCCATCATTCTCATCACCGCCTACGGCTCCATCGATATGGCTCGCGCCGCTTTCAAAGGTGGCGCCCAGGATTTCATCACCAAGCCGTGGGCCAATGACGAACTCGTCGCCCAGGTTTCCGTGGCCATTGAAGGCCGCCGGCTCCGCGATGAAAACGTTCAACTCAAGCGGGCCCTGAAGCAGCGCTACAATTTCCCGAACATCGTCGGCAAAAGCCACAAGATGCAGGCGGTGTTCGATCTGGTCACCCAGGTTGCACCGTCCCGCTCCACCGTGCTCATCAGCGGCGAAAGCGGCACCGGTAAAGAAGTCATCGCCAAAGCCATTCACTCCGCGTCCACCCGCGCCGACAAGGCGTTCATCCCCATCAACACCGGTTCGATTCCCGGCGATTTGCTCGAATCGCAGCTTTTTGGTCACGTCAAAGGCGCGTTCACCAGCGCCGTCGCCTCCAAAAAAGGCCTCTTCGAAGTCGCCGATCAGGGCACGATTTTCTTCGACGAAATTTCCACGGTCAGCCCGGAAACCCAGGCCAAGCTCTTGCGCGTCATCCAGGAGCGCGAATTCATGCGCCTCGGCGGCACGGACACCATCAAGGTCGACGTGCGCATCCTGGCCGCCACCAACGACGATCTGAAGAAGCGCGTGGACGAGGGCACCTTCCGCGAAGACCTTTATTACCGGCTGAACGTGGTGGCCATCGATATCCCCGCGCTCCGCGATCACAAGGAAGATATTCCCGGGCTGGTGGATTTCTTTCTGAAGCGCTTTGGGAAAGATTCCAAGCAGCCAGTCCGCGCGGTGACTCCGGCAGCGGTAAAAATGCTTATGGATTTCTCCTGGCCGGGAAACGTGCGCGAGCTGCGCAACG
>PMHK01000227.1 GCA_003156635.1 Acidobacteriota bacterium
TTTCTCGCTTACTACGCGGTGGGATACGCATTTCAATTTGGCGCGGTGGCGATTAATGCGGCGCCGTCCAATATTGGTGGCGCGCTTACTTTAAATCACTTTCTAGTGGGCAGCGGTCAATGGGGATTTCTGGGCGGCAAAGGCTTTTTCATGACCGGCCCGGCGTATGACGCGAGCAGCAATTGCCTGGCGCTGTTCGAAGTGGTGTTTATGGAGACGGCGGGCTACATCATTGTGGGCGCGATCTGCGAACGCATTACTTTTGGCGCGTTTCTGCTGTGCGAGCTGTTCATTGGCGCGTTGCTGTATCCGATCTTCGGTTGTTGGGTCTGGGGCGGCGGCTGGATGTCGCAACTGGGATCAACGATGCACTGGGGTCATGGCTACGTAGATTTTGCGGGATCGAGCGTGGTGCACGGCGTGGGTGGATTTTGCGCGATGGCCTTATCGGTCATATTAGGGCCGCGGCTTNNTTTGGCTGGATGGGATTTAATCCGGGCTCGACCCTGGGCGCGACCGACCTGCGCATTGCAGTGGTGGCGATCAATACAAATCTTGCGGCCGTGGCGGGGTCGGCCGCGGCGATGCTGCTGTGGTATTTCATGTTTGGCAAGCCGGACATCACCATGGCGTGTAACGGGATGCTGGCGGGACTGGTCGCGATCACGGCGCCCTGCGCGTTCGTCTCGCCCACCTCTTCCGTTGTGATCGGAGTGGTCGCTGGAGTCATCGTGTGCCTGGGAGTTTTGTTCAACGAGCGCAAGCTGAAAATCGATGACCCGTGCGGCGCGATTTCGGTGCACGGCTACTGCGGATTTTTCGGGGCAGTGGCGGTGGGGATTTTCGCTGACGGCACCTATGGAGCGGGATGGAATGGCGTCGGCGCAGCGAGCTATCTGGGCAAGGCCGGGCAAGGAGTGACCGGTTTGATTCATGGCGACGTGTCACAATTTTGGACCCAGCTGGGCGGCGCTACGCTGATGGTGGTTTACGCATTTGGGCTTACGTTTGGAGTTTTTTCGGTGGTGAATAAAGTGCGGTCGATGCGGGTGAGCAAGGAAGTGGAGCTGACCGGTTTGGATGTGCCGGAATTTGGAATGCTGGCGTACCCGGAGGATGCGGTGGAAATGCTGGCGACGGGATCGCAGGCTCATCAGGGAAGGGCCTAGAAGAAATCAGGCGCGTCGCTGCCGGCGTGGTGGTTTGGTTTCAGTTTTCGTCGCTGGGCTTGTTTTGGCGAAGAGGGCGACGAGCGACACGGCGAAGAGCAGCATCACCACTGGATCGATCGGCAAGCGGTAACGAGGCAGGGCCAGGGTCAAGTAGAAGGCCCACGGGTAAACGATCGGAAATACTGCGACCGGAAACGCGTTAACGTTGCGGCGGCGGAAAAGAATGACGATTCCGCCGAGGGCTCCCAGAGCCGCGAGGAGATTGAACGCGGCGACGTAGCGAAACCACCACGACGAAGAATCCGCAAAATCTTTGAGCGGATAGGGCGTGCCGCCGGCCCAAATCGCGATAAAACGGCGGAAGATTAAGTGCGCTTCGCGCGCCGGATGTTCCGCCATGTATTGGATCGCTTGCTGTTTTTTCTCCTGCATGTACGCGATTTCGCCGACTTCGACGTAATGCGCGCGCTCAGCAGAGTTGTAAATCGGGTGCAAATTCCCTCGAAACACATCCTGGGTCTGGTCGTTGTTGCCCAACCACAATTGCAAGCCGAGGACGGAACGCAGCGGGACGAAGGTGTGGAACACGGCGTAGTTGCGAATGGTCCACGGAACGCAGCACAGGATTACGATTCCCGTTGCTGCGGCGGCTTTCGAAAACCATCGAGGATCGGTTTGGTGGGCGCGATAAGCGAGCCAGGCTAGTAAGAAGGGAAGTAGCGCGCCGAGTGTCGCGTTCGTCATGAGCGCGATACCCCACAGCAATCCGTAGGCGCACCAGTTTCGAAAACGGGGCGAATCGTCGAGGGCCAGGGTCGCCCAGAGAATTGAAATGGTGAATAAGGCCGAGAGGCAGCCGTCCCACATGCTCTCCACCGGGAGCAGGATGGCGTTGGGGAAAATCGCCCAGAGCCACGCGGCGCCGGCGGCGAGCGATTTGCCTCCGAGCCGAAGGCCGACGAAATACAAGGGGATGATGGCCGCCACACAGCAGCTAATATTGAAGGTCACCACCGCGAGCCAGGCGTGAAAAGTGTAGCTGCCGAAGACGCGGAAGACTGCGGCGAGAAACATGGGGAACAGCGGCGTCATCCAGGCGGTAGGACCGGTGTCGGCGCGAAAGGGAGAGGCGAATCCGTGGCCGGTGGCTAGCGAGTTGGCGATATTGCCGACCTCGAAGAGGAAGGGGATGGTGCTGACGGCCTGGCGCGGGACGCCGGCAACGAAATCGTAGACAAAGTACAGGCGCACCAACAGCGCGACGATCATGATGAGCAAGAGGGATTTTGAGGCGCTGGAAAGACGATTGAGCATCGAGGAATAGCCTCACATCAGTTCGAGTTGGACGCAAGGCGTTCGTCGGGCGTTTCGCGACCGCGGCGATTTAGGTCGCGGGCATCCGCATCCGCAACTGCAGAACCTGTGATAATTTTACTCCACGCATGGCCAAGAAGAAGCGAGACCGGATCAAGGTGCACAAAGAAGCGCGGCGGCTCGCCCGGCGGGGCCTGGGCATGCCTCCTACGGAACGCACCATTCCTGATAAACGGCGAAAGCCGGTGAAACACAAGAAGACGATTGCGGAGATTGACGCGGAGTAATGTGCGCGGCGCCTGAATCCGTTTTGGCACTGCTTCGCGCTGGGGTGTTCCGTTTCGGAATCGCGCCGCGTTCAATCGTGCAGCGCACTTTTTCGCTAAATCTTTTTCCTGCAACATCGGCGCGTCGCCAGGCCTGCCCTGGATGCTGCGCTTCCTTTCGGTACACGTCATGCTTTAACTCCTGGCATGAAAAGTTCACGATTCGTTTTTGGTTCCGGTTTGCTGAGCGCTGCGATTCTGATGACCGGAATGTTCGGTGTCGCAGGAGCGCAGACGGAGGGCATCCCGATCGCGCTGGTGCAGCATGCGATACATGACCCGCAGATTTCGTCGTCGGCAGATGCTGAGGCGTCACCACGGTTGGAGCCGCGGAAGGCGATCATTCGAGCGCGCATCAGTCCGTACTTTATTCTGAGTGCGGGAGTTTACACGGCGGCTTGGCTGGACATGACCGAAACGCAATCGTCGATGCCCAACTTCAAAGAAGAAGATGCGCTGGTCCGGCCGTTCCTGCTGCTGCCCAAGCCCCTGTACTACGCGTCGGGAACGATGCTGGGAACCGGAGTGAACTGGCTGGGACTAAAAATGCAGCGCTCCGAGCGATGGCATAAGATTTGGTGGCTGCCGCAAGCCGTTTCGATCGCGGCGAATCTGAGCGGCTATGGATACACGCGAACCAGCGGAGCCGGATCGCCGACGATAGAGATCAGGCGGAAAGCGAGATAGGAATGCGATTCGATCTGGCGGTGAAGGAGGCTCGCCCGGAGCCCTAATTTTTGGAGCCTCACCCAGGTTTGACTGCCGGAACGTGTTCGCTGGGCTTGAAAAGTGGTGAGGGTTTTGCGCCGGTGGCTTGCGCCGCGGCCGCCGCAATCCTTTCCAATTCATCTTTGGAGAAACCGATGCTGGTTTCCTGGATTTTTCCGTCCGGCGAAATTAGAAATAGGGATGGAACGTGGGTGAGGCCGTACTTATTGGACAACGCATAACCGGGAGTTTCGAGCAGAATGGGGAAGTCGACGTCAAATTCTTTGCAGAACTCGCGGGTGTCTTCGGCGTCGTCTTGCGAAATGCCCCAGAGCGTGAACTTTTCGCCGCCGTAGGTTTCGTGAATGCGCTCGAGGAAGGGAGCGCTGAACTGGCAGGTCGGACAGCTCACTTTGAAGAAGGCGGCAACGACCGGGCCTTTCTTCAGGGCATCGGCCAGGGTCGCCGTGCCGCCGGTTAGCGTTTTCAGGGAAATTGGCGGAGCGGTTTTTCCGGGAGTCAGCGTCTCCATCTTTTCGCCTCCAAAGGCTTCGCGCAATCGTCTCTTCAGGCTCATTTCGAAATTCCAGCGTTACCCAATTGGATGTTCAAAAAGTGAGTGAGCTTCAGGATTCTGGAGCCAGCGGCGGGTGTGGCGAGGGATGCCGTCGCGATTGGTATGCTCGCGCCCTAGTGGATGTTGCGCGTCTTTTTGCCGACGTAGTCCATCAGCAGATACTGGCCGAGGGTGTAGGGCGTGGTGAAGTAGGCTTTGCCGCGGCAGAGTTCGGTGATTTTCTGAACGAAATGAACCAGGCTGTAATCGCTGGAGAGCATGAAGGTGTTGATCAGAATCCCNNGTCAGCGCGGACGGTTTGCCGTCGGTGATCATGATGATCTGGCGCATATCTTTTTTCTGGCGCGCCAGAATACGTTGGGCGAGTTTTAGGCCTTCGCGGGTGTTGGTGTAATACGGTCCAACTTGCACGCGGGCGAGTTTGCCCAGCGGAATTTCTTCGGCGCTATCGTGAAACAGGACGCAATGCAGGGAATCGCCGGGGTATTGCGTGCGGATCAGGTGCGAAAGCGCGAGAGCTACGCGCTTGGCGGGGGTGAAGCGATCTTCGCCGTAGAGAATCATGCTGTGGCTGCAATCGAGCATCAGGACGGTGGCGCACGAGCTCTGATATTCGCACTGGTGGACCATCAAATCGGAATAGTCGATTTCGATGGGCAGGCTGGCTCCATCGCGCTGGACGGCGTTGAACAGCGTTCCGCTGATGTCCATATTGAGCGTGTCGCCAAATTCGTAGGGCTTGGAGGCTCCGCCGGATTCGACGCCGGTGGCGAGATCACGGGTGTCGTGGCGGCCGAAGCTGCTCTTGCCGAGCGAGGCGAGCAAATCTTTCAGAGTTTTGAAACCGAGAAAATCGAGGGCCTTGTCGGTGATTTCGAAACGGGCCTCGACGTTCGGCCCGGGAGCGCCAGCCTGACCGCCGGGAGTCTGCGAAGGAGGCGGCGTAACTTGCGGGCCTTGGCCGGGGCGGGAAATGTAGCCTTCCTGTTCCATGCGCTGGACGATTTGATCGATGATGTCGCTGAGTTCCTGATTGTTGGAAAGTTCGGGATTCTTCAGCATCTGCTCCATCAGTTCCGGGGGGAGCAGATCGCCTTCCTGCAATGCGCGGAGGATCGCTTCGCGCAATTCCTCGATCATTTTTTCCTGGGAGCGATTGGGGTCCATTTCGTAGACCCCGTATTGCGATTCGAAGCCGCTCTGCAGCAGGAAATCGGAGAGACGGCTCATTAATTCCTGGAGGTCGATATCTTCGGAGGCGGCTGGCGCGTATTTCGAATACTTGGTGTATTTCATGGCAGACCCTGAGCCGTGACGTCGGCTCGAATGCGAACGGCAAATTCTAAATTTGGCCCGGCGCTAATTGAATTGCCGGCGCGGATTGCGGCCGCCGGAAGGCTCGCGTGGTTCGCGCGATTCTCCAGTCTTGCGCGCATCGGCAAAATAGCCGCGTTCTTCGCTGCGATTGATGCGTTTGTGGGCCCACAAGCCTTCGAGAATAAATTCGGCGGCGCTGGTGACGATGGCTGCGTCGTCCTTCTGGCTCACGTCGAGGACGCTGAGATTGTCGAAGATGCCCTGGATCTTCTTCAGTTGGGCCAGCACTTCGGCGCTTGACGCGTTGGCTGGGACCTTCAGCTCGCCGCCCAGTTCGAACCATTGAATGACCGGCTGCATATTCGCGCCGGTAAAATACTGGGCGTAGGTTTTGCCGATGGCCGCGCGGATCAGTTCGCGGGCAATGTTGTCCGCACCGCGCAGTTCGCCTTCGTACTCGAGTTCGAATTTTCCAGTCATCGAGGGAATTGCGGCGTAGACGTCCGAGACACGGGCGACGATGGCCGAATCGCGGCTGCGTATGGCGCGCTGCTCGGCGCTGCTCATAACGTTTTCGAGCGCGCTGATCGGAAGGCGCTGGCTGACGCCGGAGCGGCGATCGACCCGCTTGTCTTCGCGGGCCTGGAACGCGATTTCTTCCACGACTTCGCGAATGTATTGCGGCAATTCGACGCGCTTTTTGGTGTCGCGCTTGGTCCAGGATTCCTGCGCGGTGATGGACATGCCTTCCGCGACGGTAGCCGGATAGTGCGTGCGGATTTCCGAACCGATGCGGTCCTTCAGCGGGGTCACGATCTTGCCACGGGCGGTGTAGTCTTCGGGATTCGCGGTGAAGACCATCAGAACGTCCAGCGCCAGGCGCACCGGGTAGCCCTTAATTTGAATGTCGCCTTCCTGCATGATGTTG
>PMHK01000147.1:0-44593 GCA_003156635.1 Acidobacteriota bacterium
TTCAGCGGAAGGTCGATAGCCAACCTCGGCGAAGCCACCATCAAAGGGGTGCCCCCTTTTGGACTGCCGAAGATCAGCAGTTGCGTTGGGCGCATGGTGAGGCCGGCTTTCTCCGCCTCACCGCTGTGGTCGATGAGCGCAAATACCGTCAACGCCTTCTCTTTGAGGATCGACTGGAGCCGTGCCAGGGTTTCGGGCACCGAGTACCGGCTCGGCACGTCGATGATTCCGCTGCTCATAAGGGTGCCTCCGACATGGACGCTGGTAACTACAAAATCGCGATCCATCCGCTATTCTATAGGAGACCTTTTATGGCTACTTCAACTCGAAAACCTGGCGCTGCCGCAACTCCTGCCATTATTGAAAATTACGAACGGGAACGTGTTTTTGGGCTGTTCCGGCAATTTGGCTACCTGGAAGCCGAACTGAACCCGCTCGGCCTGTTGCCTCCGCAGCCACATCCCGACCTGCAGATCGACAATGAATGGGCGCGCGAAGCGCGGCGCATTTACTGCGCCAGCGTAGGCCTGGAGTTCATGCACATCGCCGACCCGGAGCGGCGGCGCTGGATTCAGGAACGCATCGAGGCGGACCCGGCGGCAGTCGACCACGAGCGCGNNTGGGCAACAAACGATTTTCACTCGAAGGCAACACCTCGCTGTTGCTGGCGGTGGATGAGGTTCTCGAAGCGGCCGGCGAGCGCGGCGCGGTGGAGCTGGTGATGGGTATGAGTCACCGCGGGCGCCTGAACGTCATCATTCATTTGGCCAAACGTCCGGCGGAACAGGTGTTTGCCGAATTTGAGGACGTGGATCCGCGCAGCGTATTGGGCTCGGGTGACGTGAAGTACCACATGGGCGCGACCGGAAATTTCGTGACCGCCGACGGACGGAACGTGGCGATGCACCTGGTTTCGAATCCGAGCCACCTGGAAGCGGTAGACCCGGTGGCGGTGGGACGCGCGCGAGCAAAACAGCAACGCGCGGGCGACACGGAACGAAAAAAGATTGTGCCGGTGATCATGCACGGCGACGCGGCGTTCGCCGGGCAGGGAATTCTGGCGGAAACGCTGAACATGTCCGGCGTCGAAGGATTTACGGTGGGGGGCTCGATTCACGTGGTGGTGAATAATCTGATCGGGTTCACCACGATTCCGCGGGACTCACATTCGGCGCGATTCGCGACGGATCTGGCGCTGCGTTTGCCCGCGCCGATTTTTCATGTCAATGCCGAAGACCCGGAGGCAGTGGTGCGGGTGGGGCGGATGGCGCTGGATTACCGGGCGGCGTTTGGAACTCCGGTGGTTATCGATTTAATTGGTTACCGGAAACACGGGCACAGCGAAGTGGACGATCCGACGATCACGCAGCCGCTGCGTTACCGGAAGATTCAAGACCGCGCGCCGCTGTGGCAGATTTATTCCGAGAAGATCGGAGTGGATGCCGAACCCATTGTGGCGCAAGTGCGCGAAGAAATGGATGCGGCGCAAAAACAGGCGCTGGAATTGGAAAAGACGCCGCCGATGCGGCAGATGCCGGCGTACTGGGATGCGTATAGCGGCGGGCGGTACAAAGCGTCGTACGAAGTGGAAACCGGCGTAGGGAAAGAGGAGTTGGCGGAAATCGGCGAGGCGCTGGTGCGGTATCCCAGCGATTTTCACATTCACCCGAAAGTGAAGAAACTTTTGGAGCAGCGCGCCGAGATGGCGCAGGGCAAACGGGCTATCGATTACGGGATGGCGGAGGCGCTGGCTTTTGGTTCGCTGCTGAAGGAAGGCGTTCCGGTGCGGTTGAGCGGTCAGGACAGCCGACGCGGGACTTTCAACCAGCGGCATGCGGCGCTGATCGATATCGAAAACGAAACGGAATACGTGCCGCTGGAACATGTGGCGCCGGAAAAAGCGTGGTTTGAAGCTTTTAACTCGACGCTGTCGGAAGCGTCGGTGCTGGGATTCGAATACGGTTTCAGCCGCGACTATCCGGAGGCGCTGGTTTTGTGGGAAGCGCAGTTCGGGGATTTTGCGAATGGCGGGCAGATCATCATCGACCAGTTTATTTCGGCGGGCGAAGACAAGTGGGCGTTGCTCGCAGGCGTGGTGATGCTACTGCCACACGGTTATGAAGGGCAAGGACCGGAACATTCCAGCGCGCGGATTGAGCGATTTTTGCAACTGGCGGCGCGAGACAATATGCAGGTGTGCCAGCCCTCGACCGCGGCGCAATATTTTCATTTGCTGCGGCGGCAGGCGTTGCGGAAGTGGCGGAAGCCTTTGATCGTGTTTACGCCGAAAAGCATGCTGCGAAATCCGGTGGCGAGTTCGACGATTGAGGATCTGGGAGCAGCGAGATTTCAAAATGTGATTCCCGATAGCGGGGATGGATCGGCGACGCGGGTATTGCTGTGCAGCGGGAAGATCGGGCATGAATTGATCGCGGAGCGGAAACGGCGGAAGGACGATTCGACCGCGATTATTCTGGTGGAGCAGTTGTATCCCTTTCCGGAGGCGGAGCTGGCGGCGGAGCTGGATCGCTATACGAATGCGCGGGATTTTATCTGGGTACAGGAAGAGCCAGCGAACATGGGCGCGCTGTCGTACATGGTGCCGCATTTGGAGCGGCTGGCGCATGGACGCGGGGTGCTGACGGTGAAACGGTCGGCGAGCGCGAGTCCGGCGACGGGATCGCACAAGGCGCATGAGATGGAGCAGCATACGTTGATCGCGCTGGCGTTTGGTGGGGCGGAGAAGGCGTAGGCCGGCGCGGCGCAATGTTTTACGCTCCGAATGCCGGGATGGCGGATCAGTCTGCAAGAGAGCGTCAATCGAAGAGAGATCCCTCGTCGGGCTGAGAAGCGCTCTCTGTCGGGCTGACAACGAACCCCAAAGCCAGAATCAAAACCAACCCCGAGACAAACCCAACTACGAAGTCCGTTCTTCAAATAAGCTGCTTCGACAGTAACTTCATTTAGCGTGCTGCTGAGTTTTTTTCGAAACACCAGTGAACGAAATCAGCTTTGTAGGTGTCCACGACCGACGCGGGGATATCGGATTCGTTTAATTTGCGAAAGGTGAAGTCGATTTCGCCATTTGGTTTGGCGGTGGCGAGCAGGTAGCCGTAGACATTGGTTTCGGCGGCTTTGGCTTCCGTTTTGTTGGGCGGAAGCGCATAGCGAATGGCGCCGGCCGTGCCGATGATCCAGCCGGGAAGAACCCCTCCGTTGTTACGCCAGTATTCGGTGTTGAAAATTCCGTCCATGTAGTAGTGCGAGTGGCTGGCGAGAACGTAGACGCGTTTGTGCGAATCGTTCTGGAGCGCGAGTAAGTCGCGATAGACGCGGCGGCCGGAAACGATTCCGGGCTCGGATTCGTCCATGGCGTGATTGGAAGAGATGCTGTCCGGAAGGGCTTCGTGCATGCCGACTACGACAGTGTGGATGCTGGGATTTGCGGCGGCGAGTTTCAGAGTGCGTTCGAACCAGAGGACCTGGAGCGGATCGAAGGCGTCATCGGTGGCATTGTCGAGGCTGATGAAATCGATGCCACCTTGAATCCAGTGAAAATAAGCGACGAGTTTGTGATCATTTTTGTCGTCGGCGAGGCGTTGATCGCGCAGTACCGGGGTATCGAGCCAGTCAGCGAATTGAATGAGGTACATTTCGCGGGTGTGGGGCCAGACCAGTTCGTGATTTCCAATGCCGAGAAAAACCGGAGTGGGTGCGAAGGTGGCGATCTGGTTTTGCAGAAAATCATCCCAGGCGGTGGCGAGGTAAGTACTGATGCTGAGCGGGCTGGCGATGTTTTTCGGCTGGTGCTGCATGTCTTCATCGAAGTCGGAGAGCTTGCGGAAATCGCCGAGGTGCCAGTAGAAGCCGGCGTGGTCTTTGGCCACTTCGGCGGCGATGGCGGGCATGGTGACGTCGCCGCAATTGCGGGAATCGCCGGAAACAGCGAAATTCCAGGGGACTGATGGCGTTTCCGCCGCGGCGCTGGAGGGTGACGGGGTGGATTGCGCGGAGGCGATTGGCGACAGGCCTACGCCGAGCAGAAAACTTAAAGCGGCGAGAGAGCGTAGCACGAGCTGCTTCATCAAGCTTCCTCCGAGGAGGCACGACGGTTTTTTGCGACGGCGATCCAAAGCGAAGACACAATGTATCACTCGTCGCCGAAAAACAGACAGGCGGCAAGCGCAATTGTGTGGGAATTTCTCGGAAGTTCGCTTACATTTCTGGCGCGTGCATGACGCGACGTTTCTGGACACTGAGGGGCTACGGTGAAAATTGAACCGTTTGAGCTGGAGCGCTGGCAATCGGTTTGGGAAAACAAAGTGGAGCTCAACATTTCGGAGAGCGGTGTGCACCCGCTGACCACGGCGGAACTGGTTCCGGACGTGGAGCAGCTCAAGAAAATTCTGGATGTTCAGCAATTGTATCCACAGACCAACGGCAGCGAGGAATTGCGGACGCGGATTGCGGAGCTGTATCCGGGCGCGAAGATGGAAAACGTGCTGGTGACTTCGGGAGGGTCGGAGGCGAATTACGTTTCGACCTGGGGATTGATCGAGCCGGGCGATGAAGTGTTGTTCATGATGCCGAACTACATGCAGATCGCGGGATTGGCGCGGGGATTTGGGGCGACGGTGAAGTCGCTCTGGCTGCGCGAATCGCTGGATTGGGGAATTAATGTGGACGATTTGCCGCGGCTGGTGACGGCCAAGACGAAAATCATCGCGATCTGCAATCCGAGCAACCCGACCGGCGCGGTGCTGCGCGAGGATATGCGCGCGGCGATTTTGGCGGCGGCGGAAAAAGTCGGGGCCTGGGTAATTTCGGATGAGGTGTATCGCGGCGCGGAATTCGATGGGGAAATGACGGCGACGATGTGGGGCGGTTACGAGCGGGTGCTGGCGACGGCGGGACTTTCAAAGGCTTACAGCTTGCCGGGGCTGCGCACCGGTTGGGTGGTGGGGCCGGCAAAGATCATCGAGAAATTGTGGAGTTATCATGACTACACCAGCATCAGCCCATCGATGCTGACGGACCGGCTGGCGTCGGCGGCGCTGGAGCCGGCGCGGCGGGCGTGGATATTGAACCGGACGCGAGAGGCGGTGCGGGCGAATTATCCGGCGTTGCAAAAATGGCTGGCCGATCGAGGCGATATTTTTTCGCATGTGGCGCCGAAGGCCGGCGCGATTGCGTGGGCCGGGCTGCGGGACGGACGAGATTCGGCGAAGATGGCCGAGGAGCTGCGCGTGCAGAAAAGTGTGTTGCTGGTGGCGGGCGAGCAGATGGGGATGGAATCGTTTGTCCGATTCGGATTCGGCGGTGATCAGGGACATTTGCAGAAAGCACTAGGGCGAATTGACGAATACCTACAAGAGACGCAGGGCTGGCAGAGCCGGTCGGCTTAAAATTTCCACACTTAACGTTTTTAACTTTTTTACAATTGGCGATTCGTGGGCTCGGGTTCGTTGACTTGGACTTGCGGGCGGCCATAAACTTACGCGCAGCCGAGGCGAGAACACTCCTGCCATGAAAGCGCCACCACCTGAAAATGAAGCGGCGCGCCTCGAAGCCCTGCGGCGTTACGACATCCTCGATACCTTTCCGGAACAAGCTTTCGACGATCTGACCCGCTTGGCGGCGTTAATTTGCGATACGCCCATCGCGCTGGTTTCGCTGGTGGACCAGGACCGGCAGTGGTTCAAATCCAAAATTGGAATAACAGAAACGGAAACGGCACGGGAAATATCGTTTTGTTCGCACGCGATTTTGGAACCGAAGGTGCTGGTGGTTTCGGACGCGCTGGCAGACCGGCGATTTTCGGACAACAAATTGGTTACGGAAGAACCGCGGATCCGGTTTTATGCCGGGGCGCCGCTGGTCACGGAGCAAGGACACGCGCTGGGGACCCTGTGCGTGCTGGACCGCGTGCCGCGGACGCTGAGCAGCGATCAGAAGGACGCGCTGAAATCCTTGAGCCGACTGGTGGTGGCGCAAATGGAATTGCGACGCAGCGTTTCGGATCTGTCGTCGGCGATTCGGGAACGGCGGCTGCGGGAAAACGAGCTGGATCAGCTTTTCACGTTGTCGCTCGACATGCTGTGCATCGCGGGGTTTGACGGGTACTTCAAACGGCTGAATCCGGCGTGGGAAAAAACGCTGGGACGCACGGCGGCGGAATTGGTTTCGAGACCGTACTTCGAATTTATCCATCCGGACGATCTGGCGGCGACGCTGCAGGAAGCCAAAAAAATCGATGAAGGTGGACAATCCGTGGCGCTGGAGAATCGCTTTCGGTGCGCGGACGGAAGCTACAAATGGCTGCTGTGGAACGCCACGCCCAGCGCCGATCAGGGGTTGATTTTCGCGGTGGCGCGCGACATCACGCGGCGCAAACAAGCCGAGCGACGGCTTTCGACGGGATACGCGGTGACCCGGGTGCTGGCCGAATCGGAATCACTTAGCGCCGCCGCGCCGCTGATTCTGATGGCGATCTGCGAGGGACTCGATTGGGAAGTGGGAGCGCTGTGGCGGCTGGACGAAACGGCGAATCTGCTGCGCTGCGTGGCGGCCTGGCACGATCCGCATATGAGTTTTCCGAAGTTCATGGCCGCCACGCGATCGCTTTCTTATGCCAGGGGCGACGGGTTGCCTGGGCGAATCTGGGAAGTGGGCCAGCCGATGTGGCAGCAAGATTTGCCGACCGACAACACGTTTCCGCGGACGCCACTGGCGCAGGAAGAAGGTTTGCACGCGTCGTTCGGATTCCCGATTCGCAGCGGCGAGGAATTGATCGGCGTGGTGGAATTTTTTGGGCGGAGCATGCGCAAGATCGAAAGCGACATGCTTGAAATGTTCGATTCGATCGGCAGCCAGATCGGGCAATTCATCGAACGGCGGCACGCGGAAAACGAATTGAAGCTGTACGCGGATTATCTGGAAGCGGCGAGGCAGGCGCAGGCGGAGGACGCGCGGAGACTGGCGCAATTGGTGAAGGAACTGGAAGTCGCGAAATTGAAGGCGGAAGATGCGACCCGGGCGAAAAGCGAATTTCTGGCGAATATGAGCCACGAAATTCGTACGCCGATGAACGCGATTGTGGGCATGACGGATATGGCGCTGGAAACGAAACTGAGCCCGGAACAGCGCGAGTATTTGCAGACGGTGAAGGGGTCGGCCGGGTCACTGTTGAGTTTGATCGACGATATTTTGGATTTTTCGAAAGTGGAAGCGCGAAAAGAGCGGCTGGATAAGGTTGAATTCCTGCTGCGCGATACGGTGGAGGAGACGCTGAAGGCGCTGGCGCTGCGCGCGCAGCAAAAACACATCGAGCTGGCTTCGCATTTTCCGCAGGAAGTGCCGGACGTGCTGATTGGCGATCCGGAGCGGCTGCGGCGAATTGTAGTGAATTTGGTGGGGAACGCGATCAAGTTCACGGAACAGGGCGAAGTGGTGCTGCATGTGCAGGTGGAGTCGCAGTCCGCGAATGAGGTGCTGCTGCATTTTTCGGTGACGGACACCGGGATTGGGATCCCGCTGGAGCAGCAGCAGCGAATATTCGAAGCGTTTGCGCAGGCGGACGCGTCGACGACGCGAAAGTATGGCGGCACGGGGCTGGGTCTGGCGATTTCGGCGCAGTTGTGCGAATTGATGGGCGGATTGATGTGGGTGGAAAGCGAAGTGGGAGTGGGCAGCACGTTCCATTTCACCGCACGATTTGCGGTGCCGCCGCGGGCCAGCACGGACGGCAAAGAATTCGTGGCGCCGGTGAAGCTGCGGGATCTGCCGGTGCTGGTGGTGGATGACAACCGGACCAACCGGGAAATTCTGGAAGAAATGATTTTGAATTGGAGGATGAAGCCGGTGGCGGCGGAGAACGGCAAGGCCGCGCTGGAAATGTTGAAGCAGGCGGCGATGCAGGGGCGCCCGTTTCGCGTGGTGCTGCTGGATGGGCACATGCCGGGGATGGACGGTTTTGAAGTGGCTGCGCGGATGAAGCACGAGCCGAGCATGAAGGGTGCGGCGGTAATTTTGCTGACATCAGCGGGGCTGGGTGAGGATGCGAGTCGGGCCAAAACGGTGGGAGCGGCGGCGGCGCTGACCAAGCCGGTGAAGCAGTCGGAGCTGTGGGACGCGATCGTGAATGCGCTGCATCTGCCGGCGCCGAATCGAACTGCGGCGAACGCGGCGACACGACGTAAGCGCGGGGCGCGACAGAAGCTCCGAATCCTAGTGGCGGAAGATAACCCGGTGAATCAGGACCTGGCATTGCATATGCTGCAGCGCCGTGGGCACTCGGTGATCCTGGCGGAAAACGGACGGCAGGCGTTGGACGCGGTGGAGCGTCACAAATTCGACCTGGTACTGATGGACGTGCAGATGCCGGAGATGGGCGGGCTGGAAGCGACGCAGGCGATTCGCGAACGGGAGAAAAGTACGGGCGGGCACGTGCCGATCATTGCGATGACGGCGCACGCGATGCAGGGGGACCGGCAGAAATGCCTGGACGCGGGGATGGACGGGTATTTGTCCAAGCCGCTCGACCCGCGAACTTTTTTGCGAACCGTGGAGGAAAGCGTTGCGGAACCGAGCGCGGCTACGTCGAGTGCGAATGACGACGGAGAGGCTCCGAGCCAGGAACTGGACGTTAAGGGATTGATGGAGCGCTTCAGCGGAAACAAGAAATTACTGCGGACGATTGTCGGAACATTCCGCGAAGACTGCCCCAAAATGATGGCGCGGATACGCACGGCGCTGACCGCGCATGACCCGGCGCAACTGGCGGACGGCTCGCATGCGTTAAAAGGATCAGTCGGAAATTTCGGCCCGTCGGCAGCACTGGAGACGGCGCGGGAGATGGAAAAAAACGCACGTCAGGGTAAACTCGAGGGCGCCTGGGAGCTCTACGCGACGCTGGAAGACCAAATCGCGTTATTGTTACCGGCGCTGCAGGCTATCGGCGAGAAAAAAGCAAAACCGCGGCGGACGGCCCGTCCATTACACGCTCAAGGAAGGAAACGATGACGCGCATATTGATTGCTGACGACGACCGCACCACGCGATTGCTGCTTTCCGAGACGCTCCGCGCACAGAAATTCACGGTGGTGTCGGTGGCGGATGGAGCGGCGGCGCTGAAGAAGTTGAAGGCCGGGAAGTTCGATCTGGCGCTGCTGGACGTGTGGATGCCGAAAATGAACGGGCTGGAGGTGCTCTCGAAGCTGCGCAACGTGAAGAACCGGCCGAAGATCATCGTGATGACTTCGGATGACACGCCGGAAACGTTGCTGAGCGCGATTCGGGAAGAGGCGTACACCTATGTGGCGAAACCGGTGGACCCGCAGGCCCTGACCGGGCTGGTAAAGGAAACTTTAGCGAAGCAGCCGGGGCAGCGAACGATCGAGGTGGTTTCGGCTACGCCCACCTGGGTAGAACTGGTGGTGCCGTGCTCGCTGGAAGAAGCAGAGCGAATCGAAGCGTTCATGGCACATTTCAAGAGCGGATTACCGGAGGACGTGCGGCGGGCGGTGGGGCAGGCATTTCACGAGTTGCTGCTGAATGCGGTGGAGTGGGGCGGGAAACTCGATCCGAACCGGAAAGTGCGGATATCGTATTTGCGCGCGAAGAAAATGTTGATGTACCGGATCGCCGATCCGGGGACTGGATTTAAATTCGCCGACCTGGAACACGCGGCGATTTCGCACATGCCCGATGAGCCGACCAAACATGACCAGATCCGGCAGGATAAAGGATTGCGGCCGGGCGGGTTTGGGCTTTTGCTGACGCAGGCGACGGTGGACGAGCTGATTTACAACGAGAAACAAAACGAAGTGGTTTTCGTAAAATATTTGACGGAGTAACGGCGCTGGTCAAACGTGAGCCGTCACGAATGAAACGCTCCTATCCCCTGGGACGAGTTGTCGACCTGTCAGCGTTTTCCTCGGCTTTACCGATTGGGTATTTGGGCGCCCGTGCGACGGCCCTATGTGCTAGATTCGAGATTCGGCCAAACCGATGAAGACACTGGTCCTATTCTCGCTGGTTGTCGCGTGTTTGCTGGTTCTGGTGGTGTTCGTGCTGCCTCGGACGCCGCCGAACGAGCCCGCGCAACCGCCGGCTGCGACTGCCGCGCCGGTGTGGAACGCGTCGGCGGTGCAAAGCAGTTTTGCGGGCGTGCAAGTGAAAGAAGTGGACGCGACGCACGCTGCGCTGATTTTTTCGTACGACCTCGACAACAATACGGACGTGGATTACCGGTTGGCGAAAGGCCCGGCGACGGTGGTGATGACTCGTTTGAAATCGAGCGGCAGCGTAAGTTCGGAGGAGCCGGTGGAGCTGGATAGTTCCGTTTTTCTTCCGGCGCGAAACCGGACGCGTATCGCGGTGGAGGTCACACGCAATTTCAATTGGCCCACCGGGCTGCCGGGCACGCAAATCGGGCCGGTGAATCAGGAAAAATTCAGAGGGTTGGTGGCGCAAGAAGTCGCGAACCTGAGCGGCTTTGTGGTATTCGACCAGGCGACACATTTTCAAATTGAACTGCCCGGCGGATGGCCGGAGCTATCCGCCGGGAACACGGTTCCCGGGGGGTTTTAGGGCCGGCATTCGCGCCGGTGAATGCTTAGGGAACAAGTATTTCTGCGTTTCGTTGTGGGTGCTGAGACGCGAGGGTATACTTTTTGAAATGAGGTTCGCTGCGATCCCGCTCGCGGCCATTTAGGCATGGCTGACAACCCCGAAAAATCCGGCAATGCGCGTCCTGAGAAGGACCGGCGGCGTCACGCGCGACAGAGAATCCACTCGCTTTCCTACGTAAAGATGGGGGATTCGAACGGCGGAATCGTCCTGAACATCAGCGAGGGCGGAATTTCGGTGCAGGCGGTAGCGATGCTGGATCCGAGCGAGCCGGTCACGCTGTCACTGGAAATTCCACGGGTCCGGCAGCGGGCAGAAGTGAACGGCGAAATTGCCTGGCTGAGCGCGTCGAAAAAAGAGGCGGGGATACGGTTCGTCGATTTGCCGGAAAGCACGCTGAAGCAGATTCAGAAATGGATGGCGCGGGAAGCGTCGCCGGAACAGTTTGAAGACGAGACCGATCCGGTGGAAGAAGAGCGAGAGACGCCGGTGACAGTTGCAGCGGCTAAATCGCCGGCGGTTGAAGGAGCAGTGATCGAAGCTGCGGTGGTGGAAGCCGCGCAGGACGACGGGCCGGATGCTCGCGAGCTGAGTGAAGCGAACATCATGAGCGCGGACGAGATCAAGAGGCTGGCGTCGGAGCAGAAGGCTGAGCAGCGAACGGCGGTGGCGGAGAGCGAAGAAGAAATCGAGCAAGAAATTCAAGAGGAAGCCGGTACCGAGGATGAAGATGAGACCGAAGTTGCCGACGCAGCAGAGGTTGCTGCGAACTTCGACAAGGAGAACGAAGAGGAAAGCGACATCGAAGAAGAAGCTGAGGTGGAACAGCTCGCTGCGCAAAATGCAAAGGCGGGCGCTGACATCGAAGCAGTCGAGGAACGGGACACGAAGGTCGAATCCAGTGACGAGGGCCAGACGGACGAGGAGCCAGAAAACGAAGACGAACTGATTCAGGCATTCGGGCCGCCGGTAGTGCCGTTCGAGCGGCGACCGAATATGCCGCTTTCGTCGATGAACGCCCTGGCGGGTGGTGCGCGTAGTGCGCAGAACCTGGCGATTGCTCCGGCGCTGCTACATGACGTGCAAAAACCTTTCGTGGAATCGTACGTGGCCCCGCAGGAACCCGCACCCGAATCGGGGTGGAAAGTTTTCACGATTCAATTGCAGACTGGATGGTTTCTGGCTGCGCTGGTGTTGCTGCTGGCGCTGATTTCGTTTATTGCGGGCATGGCGGTGCGGCGCGGAGCGTTGAATGGGGTCATGGGCGAACAACAAGACTCACTGGTTCCCCGGAGCGCGGCGGCGCCTGGCGCGATTCCGCACGTGACACCGCCGACGAGCGGAAGCGCAGTGGATGGAACGAACGCGGCGGCGAAACCGCTGTCGATCGAGATTGTGGATTTGTCCAACCATCGCTGGGTGATTCCGGCCAGCACGGGAATGAACCGCGCGAACGTCGCACAGCCAGCGGAGACGGACGGCAGCTCCGCCGCGGGGGCCGCGACTTCGGCGAAGGCGAATGCGGAGCCGTCGCAAGGTGGCGCGACTGGAGGCGGCGTGGCAACAGCGAACCTGGCCACGAATGCAGAAAAAACCGGAGTGCCGTTGGTTTTGAGTTTGCCGGAAACTCCGATCAGCGCAACCGGTTCAGTCGCGATCAGCTCGCAGCGATCGGTTCCGGTGCCGGCGGATGGATCGAAAGCCGCACAAAATGGAAGAAACCTCCAGGTGGGGCAACTGCTCAATTTGGTGGAACCGGTTTATCCGGCGGAAGCGGTACAGCAAAAAATCGAAGGTACGGTGAAGCTGCACGCAGTAATCGGAGCCGACGGCGCGATCGAAAGTTTGGCGCAAGTGAGCGGGCCGCAGGTGCTGGTGAATGCTTCGATGAGCGCGGTGCACAATTGGAAATACAGTCCGACGCGGATGAACGGGCAGGCGATCGAGACGCAGGAAGACATCAGCTTTGTTTTCCGGCTGCCGAACTAGAATCGTAACGCTAATGCAACATGGTTGACGGTCGCGCATCGCGACGGTTAGGATGACTGCGGTTTTATCTGGAGGAAATCATGGCTAAGAAAACCAGATTGACGAAAGTGGCGACGAGCATTGGCGCGGCGGTGGGCCGAGCGGATCGGACGGCGCATAAGATGGCCAAGGCCGGAGCGCTGGCGAAGAAGGAACTCGACGCGCTGGCCAAGGATGTGGCGGCGCTGAAGCGCCGGCTGGAAAAGGCGACGGGGCATCTGCGTCACGCGCTGAAGTAGCGGTAGCGCCGAAGCCGGCGCTTGGGGCATGAGCTGAAGAGTTTCGGCTTGAGTTAGGCCTGCTTCGCCGGAATGGAAGCAGGCTTGAGGTGGGCTTTTCCAAAGATTTTGTTGCGGCAGTGTCGCACGTATCGTATCCTTCCGCGTTGTACCGGCAGTCCTCCCCGTGTACTCCAGATCGTGATATCCCGCTTGGATCTTTTTGCCTGAAGGGATGCTTGTGCTTGAAGCGAGGGGACCTAAGCTCGAATGGCGTCGATGAACCTGACCCCGGAGGTGTGCGGAAGACGGCGTTTGATTTCGTGGTCCGAGTTTTCGGCGGCGCGCACGGCTTTTCAGTTTGCATTGAAAACCGCGGGTGGGATCGCGAACAAAGATGCCGAGGCGAACGCGTTGCTGCACTTCGGAGATTTCGAATATCGAGCCGGGCACGCAGCGAGTGCGCGAGAGATGTAATGCGCGCGGAAGATTTATGGACGCAGGAGTCGAACCGGGCGCAGGCGGCGACGGCGCTGGCCAGTCTGGCGCGTTTGCATTCCCAGGCGGGCGAGCTGGAGAAAGCGCGAAAGGAAATCGAGGACGCGCTGGGATTTTTTGAAGCTTCGCGGGCGACGCTGGCGAGCCGCGAACTGCGGACTTCGTTTTTTTCGTCGAAGCATGCGTATTACGACCTGGCGGTTTCGGTGTTGATGCGTTGGCATGAAAAGGAGGCTAAACGCCGGGCACGACGCCGAAGCCTTGGCGATAGCGGAGCGAGCCAGTTCACGCGGGCTGCTGGACGAATCGGGCGGCGGAAGGGTTCCGGCGCTAGCGCATGCGCCGGATGATCTGGTTCGCGAGAAAAAGAAGAATCGAGATCAACTCGATGCGTTATTTGCGCGGCTGCGAACGCTTTCCGATGAGCCACAGAAAAATTCGGAGCAGATTGCAAAAACTCGAATCGAAATCGAGGAGAGGCTGCGGGCCAGCGATACGCTGGAGGCGCGGATGCGCGCATCGAGTGGCGAATATGTTTTGCTGTCGGGGGCGCGGCCGGCAACTTCCGCCGAGATCGCGGAACATATGGAGCAGCGCTCGGCTCTGGCAAAATACTGGGTGGGCGACGATGCAATTTATCTGTGGCTGATCACCCACGACGGATTCCACAGTTTCGTCATCCCTGCGACGTTGGAACAGACCCGTCTCTTGGTGGCCAGTTGGGTGGAAAACTTAGAGGCGCGCAGCGAACAGAAACCGGGCGAAGGGTTGGCTGAACGGGCGAGCCGAATCGCGCGAGCGGATGCGGTGGAAAGGAGCGGAGCAGAAGAGTTAGGAAGACCGCTGCTCGTTCCGGTCGCCGAGCTAAAAGATATCGATCGCATTTATGTGGTCCCGGATGGCCCGCTTTCGTCGGTTCCATTCGCCGCACTACGGATTCCAGCGAGCGCTTCATCCGGTCCTGCACATTCCTCGAAAGTTCTTATTTCTCGATTTGAAGTGCTGATGGAGCCGTCGGAATCGATGGTGCAGGTTCTGGAGCAGTCTCGTGCGGAGACGGAACGGCACGGGGCACTGCACATCGCGGTGTTTGCCGACGCGGTTTATTCGAGCAGCGATCCGCGGGTTCCAGGATCGCATCGGCGACCGACGGAGTCGTTGAGCGCGGCAGAGACGCTGCGTTTGGCGACAGAAGCGGGCATGGCGCATTTGCCGCGGCTGGTGGGCTCGAGGGAAGAAGCGCAGCAGATTGGAGCACTGAATGGCCTGGCGAATACGGATATACGCTTGGGTTTTCGAGCGGAGGCGAAGGCGGTACGCGAACGCGACTGGAGCCAATTCGCCATCGTGCATTTCGGGGTGCATGCGCTGCTAAATACAGACCGGCCGGCATTTTCGGGCGTGGTGCTGACCAGGGTGCAGCCGAATGGCTCGGCGCAGAACGGCGTGTTGTGGCTGAGCGATCTTTACAATCTGAGAATGCGGGTGAATTTAGTGGTGCTGAGCGGATGCCACACGGCGAATGGGCGAGAAGTCCCGGGCGAAGGGCTGGAAGGACTGTCGCGGGCGTTCTTTTTTGCCGGAGCGCGCAGCGTGGTGGGGAGTTTGTGGAGCGTGGAAGATCGCGAAACAAGTTTGCTGATGGAGAAGTTTTACGGCAACCTGATTCGCGAGAAGCAGGCTCCAGCCGAAGCCTTGAGACGCGCGCAACTGGCGACGGCGAGCGCGGCAAGCACGTCGGCGCCGTATTATTGGGCGGGCTTCACGGTGCAGGGAGACGGGGCGAGAGCCCTGCAGTCTGGACCATAGAGGTAAGAGTTTGGAACGTTCGAATGCGGAGAGAAAACCCTGGGCCTTGGATGCCGGCTCGTTCGACCGCCTGCTGACGGCGTTGCACGGCGATCGCGCGACCGCAGCGGCGGAATACGAACGAATGCGGCAGCGGCTGATTCGTTTTTTTTCGATTCAGCAGGCACGTTCTCCGGAAGAACTGACCGACACTGCGTTTAACCGTCTCGCCCGACGCATTTCCGAAGGCGAAGAAATCCGCAATGCGAAACAGTATCTTTCCGGAGTCGCGCGCATGCTGCTGCTCGAGGACCGTTACCAGCGGAGGCAAGAGGAATATGCGCTGCGCATGGTGGCGAATGCCGGGAACTATTCGCGCTCCGATCAGGAGCTGCCCGCGACACTGGAAGCGTGCCTGGAGACTTTGCCGCCGAAGAGTAGAGAACTTTTGCGGCGGTATTACAGTGCGGAAGGCCGAGCGCGGATCGCGGCGCGCCAAAAGCTGGCGGACGAGATGGGGATGGAGCTGAATGCGTTGCGCAACCGAGCTTTACGCCTGCGGGGGCGGTTGGAGGAATGTATCCGGAGGCGCTTGGGGCGCGAAAAAAGAGCGTGATATTCGGCAGGAATTCGCCAGTAAAGAGTGAGAGCTGAAAGAGATGTTGCAAATTGAGCCAAACCGGGAGTGGTTGTTGCGCTATGTGCTCGGAGAACTCTCCGAGGATGAAACGCGGCAGGCCGACGAGCGTTTTTTCGCGGACGACACGTTTGCCGGGATGATCGACGAAGCGTACCGGGACACGCTCGACAGCTATGCCGCGGGAGAAATCAGGGGAAGCGACAAGGAACGCGTGGAGCGAGCTTTCTTCAGCGGACCGCATCAGGCGGGGCGGCTGAAAATTCTGGAGGCCATGCAGACGATTCCGGAACGGACGCCGGAAGTGGCAGTTGCTGCAGTCGGGGCTAAGGTGAACTCCTCGCCCTGGTTCCTTTCGTCTTGGCCGGTGGCGGCTTCGGTGGTGGTGCTGAGTGTGGCGATTGCGCTGGTGGTTCATCAACGCAGCGGGAAGGTGCCGGAACCGGTGAATCAAAGTGCGCCGACGAGCGAAGCGGTTCGCGGCAATGCACCTGAACCGGCGGCCGAGACTCCCGCGGTTTCGACGCCTGGTGAAAAGCTGTACACCATATTGTTGTTGCCCGAGGTGAGTCGGGGTAGCGAAGAGGCCAAAGAATTTGCGATACCGTCGTCGACGAACGAGGTTGTTTTTCAAGCCGTGCTGCCTTCAGGCCAGACGGGCGCACGATTTCAGATTCGATTGCAGGGTACGAAGCAGGCGGAGGCAAAGATATTCTCCGGGCTGGAACTGCGCACGATCGGTAATCAAAAGTACGTGGAATTTCGCGTGCGGGGGGCCGATCTGCCCGCTGACGATTACGATGTAGACGTATCCGCGGAGCCCGCCACATCCCGCCCCCTGGCGCATTTCGTGGGTCGCATTGTCCGGGACTCCACACCTCAAAATTAGAATCGAGTTTTTTATATTTCCCGGACCCACTTGTATCGGCGAGGCGAAGCCTGCAAGATTGTTGCGGTAGATTACTTTCCTGAATTGATCTCCCATCGTCAATTTTACATCTGTTATTTTTCGTCCTGGAGGACACCCCCAAATGATTACGTTGAGCGATGCGCGCCGAGTGATTGCGGCCGCGGAGCAGAAAGCGGCGGAAATAAAGCAGCCGATGAATATCGCGGTGGCGGACGGAGGAGGGAATTTGATCGCGCATGTGCGCATGGATGGCGCGTGGCTGGGCAGTATCGATATTTCGATCAAGAAGGCGTATACCTCGCGAGCATTTGATATTGCGACCAGGGATTTGGCGACGCATTCGCAGTCGGGCGGGCAATTTTTTGGAATTCACGCGTCGAACGACGGGAAGATCATGATTTTCGCCGGCGGAATTCCGTTGAAGAGGGACGGGAAGGTGGACGGCGCGATCGGAGTGAGCGGCGGATCGGGCGAGCAGGATCACGCGGTGGCGGAAGCGGGCGCAGCCGCGTTCTAAAGCGCCGGCGTCATAACTGACGTAACGCTTCAGAGTGGGCAGATTCGTTGATTGGCGAGGAATAGCCGCGATTGACTGAGATGGTGGGCTCGCCCGGACTTGAACCGGGAACCGGCCGATTATGAGTCGGACGCTCTAACCAATTGAGCTACGAGCCCGTATCTTTTGAGCATAGTACAAGACCCTAGGTTAATGCACAAAAACGATCATCCCTGAAGTGCGCACTCTGCCTGCGGGCGAACGGGCGATGGCGTTTTAAGGAGTGGCGCGACGCAAGACGGCGCTGGATTTTTCGGCAGCGGCGACTTGGTGAAAAAAATCGCGAACTCCAGGGAGTTTATCGGTGGGGACTATGACGCTGCTGATTTCATAAGTGCGCTGGTAATGCAGAATATTGTCTTTCACCTGAATATCGCTTTTGTAGGCGGCGTAGGCGCAGTGTACGTCGACCGCAGCAGGAAGTTCGTCAACGACGTATCCTGCGGGCAAGGTGATGTCAAAGACATCGGATTGCAGGGAAGTGCCTGAGAATTCGATAGGGTATTTGCGATCTTTACCGGTGAGAATGCTCGAGCCTTTCTCGCCGACCACGCGGGGCCGAAGAATGAGCAGATTGCCGGCGGGTTTCGCGTAGCCGTCCGCAACGAAGTGGTAATCGACGGTCAAACTTTCGTTGTATTTTTCTAGGTTGCCGATCGACGCTCCGGTGAGTTTGAAATTATTTAGAAAAGTGCCCAGAAAGCTTTCCAGGATTTTGGCGCGGTCGGCGGGCAGAGAGCCCAAGAACTGGGCGCGGCTTTGTTCCGCAGGGCCGCCCGAGCGCAACTCCTGAACTTGACCACCCAGATTGCCGGCGACTGAGAGCGAGAGAGTCCCGGTGCGGAGCAGTCGATTGGTAGCGGGCGACTGTAACGGAAGCAAAATCAATTTGCTGGTATCGGCTGAAATCAGCAGCCCGTAATTCTGCTGGAGATAATCCGGCAAACTTCCAAGAGCCACATATTCGTTGGTCGGATCAAAAAAAAGCAGTCGACCAAGCTGCGGATCGTTGACCACACCATTTAAGCCGACACTTTGGACAGAATCGGGAAGCTGAATGGCCATGATCATGTGATTCCCGCGGAGCGAAGGAAAGTCGGGATTCACGATGCCGCGATCGGTATCGATCATCACGTAGTACGAGTCGACTCCGATTTGCTTGAGCATGGTGCTGAGCAGAGTCGCCTTGTCTTTACAGTCGCCGTATTGGTGCCTAAAAACGTCGGCGGCAGGATGCGGTTGGTAACCGCCGATGCCGATCTCAATGGCAACGTAGCGAATCTGCTGCTGAACATAGTTGGCGAGGACCTGCATCTTCTGGAAAGGGTCGGAGATGCCGGCGGTAAGCTGCGAAACCTTTTGCTGCAGTTCGGGCGAGGCCACGCGACTGGCATTGGTGAGGCTGGCGTACCAGATGCCGATGTCGTTCCAACTTCCAGAAGACTTGGCGCGAAGCTTGGGGTCACGAGGGAAATACTTGATGTCCATGCGGCTTTCGATGGCAGCAAAAGGAGGCATAGCCGGCTCTATTTCCACCGCAGGAATGTTTTCGACTTCCCAAGTGGAGGTGTTGCCAGCCGCAGATTGCGGGTCCTGCTTCGGGAAATTGGCCCAATGATTCGAAAATTCCCAGCCGGATGGCATCTGCAGCGAAAAACGCGCGCGGCGAGTGGGGATGGCACTTTGGAAGGACCAATTATCTTCAAACATGAACGGGCGCTTTTTCTGGACGTATTCGTAACCGACAACGTTGCCGGGGTCGGCGGCCGAAAATTTAATGGCTTTCAAGCGAAGATCACTGAAAACTTCATAGCTGGTCGCGCTGGCCTCGATCGCATCTTTTTCCTTCAGTTCCATTTCCCGCCCGTCGGCGGTGATGGTCCAAGCCTTGAAGAAGGATAGCTTTGTATCGTTACTGAAAGAGACGACAACGCCGCCGTACTGATCTCGGCCTTCCGGCCGAAGAATTTTGTAAGCGCGGCGATACTTGGTTTCAATTTCTCCATTGTCCTTCACCGTGGTCTGCTGCTCGTCGAGAAGGACGACCGCGACGGTGTCCTTCGAGTATTCCGGCAAGGTTTGATGTGCGGCCGCCCGCATCCACTCCGGTGCGGTATCGGCGTGCACCCGCGGTGAAAACCAAAAAGCGAGAGCAAGCATGGCCGCAACGAGTGCGGAGGCTTGAACCGGTCTAATTCGTTTTCGCCGATTCGATAGTTTGCAGAACGATTTGGGCGTCGTCATTGGTTTTGACCTGGTTGAAAAAATTCCGGAAGGCACCGTAATTTTTGATGGGAAACATGAAACCATCAATGACGAGCAGGCGTTTGACTTCAAACGTGCGGCCTTGCTGCGAAGCAGAAATCTCATAGGAAACCACACCTGGTTTGACTTGTTTGGCCGGAGGAACGGCTTCGATTTTATATCCGTCGGGAGTAGTGAGTTTCGCGTCGTCAATTTCCTGATATGGAGAATTAATGCAAACGGGATACAGACGTTTTTCCGGCTGGAAGGATGCCGGCTGGCGAGCTTGAAACACGGACGCCGGAACCAGCATGCGGTGTCCAGCGGACGTGCCCAAACTCGGAATTTTTACGGTACCTTCAACGTGGATCGGCAATTCGTTCTTTTCCCAATTGGTGAGGGTAGTCACCTCAAAGGTAGAGCCGGCTGGCAACCAGCCTTTGATTTCGTCCCCGATGGTCTTCATCCGCCCGCTGGCGTCCTCGCTGTGGTTTAGCTCACGCCGCTCAGCGCCCAAATTCCCGGTGAAATCGACTTGTAGCTTGCCGGTAGCCTGGCCGTCGGAATCTATGGTGAGCTCACTATTGCGAACGATGGTGCCTTGGGCAGGAGAAGAGCCCGGAATGGTGACGATCTCACCGGCGTCCTTGGTGAAGCGAACGCCGCGCGTGGACGTTTCGTACCAGGGAAGCAATCCAAATGGGTAGGTACTCGAGGAGGGGTCCAGGAAATAGTCCTGAGTTCCGGCGTGCACCCAGACGAGGCCTGCGTTTAATTGGGTAGTATCCAACATTTGAGGATTGAAAAAATTAAGATGACGCGCCGCGACCAGGACTCCAGATGAGGAAAATCCGGCGGTGCGCACCAGACCAATGAACGTGTAATTCAGCTGATTGGCGGTTCCGTAATTGTGTTTGAGAACATCTTCGACGTTGAGGTTGGGCTTAATTTGTTCCTGTTTTTGTTCTTTTTCGGTTTTGGCGTCTTCCATGGAAAGATTGCGAATGGTTTGCACGCGAGCATAAATCTTCCGTAGTTTTTCTTCCGGTGCGTCATTTGGACTAATGGTGCGGGATAAATCGGCTTCGAGCGCTTTTTTGTTGTTCACGTAATGATCGAGGTCTTCCGCCCAAACTTTTGCATGACGATTCCAAAACTGGTCCTCGGTTTCATTCGGGGGGTCATTGCGACCCCGATAGTAGAAATCGACGCGCACCTGGAGGGCGCGTTCCGGAGGCATGTAATCCTCCTTTTCCAGAGCTGCGATATTGTGGACATCCATGGCAAAAGTCCCGTTCGGTTGCTTGACTGGGACGGCTCCAGCCGGAAGACCGAACTGCCGGTACAAAAGCGGGAGAGAGAAATCACCGGAGTCCGGTTTGATGGTGAAGCGGGCATCACGCGTAAAAAGCGAATTGCTGATCACCCAGCTTTCGTTGATGTAAAAAGCGGGATCGCTTTGTTCGCGGAACTTGTACTCGATGATCGAACCGGGATGAACGTCCGGTAGGGTAAAGGTTTTGGCCAAGAATTTAATTCCGCCGGCCTTGACCAGGGTCTTTTCGAATACTTTGCCATCGAAATTGACGATGCTGCCGTCCGGCTGGATGGTACGGCCGCGAATGTCCTTGATATCCGTCTGCTGCTTGAGAAATGGTATTTCGATGTCTCCTTGCTTGGTTCCTTCCTGGGTGAATATCTTGATGCGGATGTATTCGCGAACCGAGGATTCCTTGGAATCCATATCGCTGCTGCGGTAGAGGATCATGGCGTGGGCGCCGGGGCCGGCGGGATTGTCTTTGAGGGCGAGATCTTCCGGCGGGATGGGGAGCCAATCATCGGCGGCGGAAGAGGAGTGCGGCAGGGCGGCAAACAAAATGGCGACGAGCACAGCCGAAAGACAGACGAATCGCTGGGTTCGATTCATGTCTCAGATCTCTCCGTGTTCACAGAGAAAGGGTTACCGAGAGGTGATGCTGCCCGGCGGCGGAGCCGCGGGCGCTGGGCCCCAATTCTCAGATGGTGAAGTGAAGGTCACGGTACCCCGAAGTAAAGCTGCTGTCAACGGGCCATAAGATTGTCTGTCTGGTATTCGTCACTGGTTACTTGCGAGGTGAGCTAAGCGAAGCTGCAGCTAGGTGGTTGGCGATGGCGACTGGCCGAAACGGGCGGCGTGGCGCTCTTTTCCCAAGGCGGTCATCAGGATGGCCAGGGTGAAGACGATCGCTGTGGTGGAAGCCACGGCGACGCTGTAGGTCAGGCGGCGGGCCAAGAGGGATTGCAGTACGCCGATGTAGCTGGCGAGAAGGGCACCGCATTGATAGCCGAAGCCGGGAAGGAAGCCGCGGATGGCGTCGGGCGAAAGCTCGGAGAGGTGCGCGGGGATGACGCCCCAGGCGCCTTGCACCAAAAATTGCATGACGAAGGCGCCGGCGATGAGCGCAGTGGTGTTAGTGGGGAAGGCCCAGAGGGGAATTACGAGCAGGGCGACGGCGAAGGCCAGCATGATGGAGCGGCGACGGCCGAGGCGATCGGAAATCAGGCCGAATAGGGTGCCGCCTAAAATGGCGCCGAGCATCGAGATGGCGGTGACGACGGCAACTTTGTGGACGGAGAAGGACCACTGGCGTTTGAGGAGTGTTGGATACATGTCCTGCGTGCCGTGGGAGGACATGTTCATGGTCATCATGAAGATCGTGATGTAGATGAAAAGTTTCCAGTTGGAGGCGAGAGTGCGGCCGAGCGAGTGCCAGTTGGGTGCTTTGCTTTCGTGCCACACCGAGGATTCCTTGACTTTCAGGAGGACCACTCCGGCAGCGAGCAGCGCCGGCAGACTGCCCAGGAAAAATAGCGGACGCCAGCCCCAGCGATCGAAGAACAGGAAATAGGCGACGGCGGCGAGCAAATAACCCAACGCATAACCTTCTTGCAGGATCCCGGAAAAGAAACCGCGCTTTTCGGGAGGGACTTTTTCCATGGCGAGCGAAGCGCCGACTCCCCATTGGCCACCCATGACCAGGCCGAAAAGGGCGCGGAGGACGAGGAAAGAAAGAAATGTGGGCGCGAGGCCGGTGAAGAGTTGGACCGCGGCGGAAAGCGCGAGATTGGCCATGAGCGGAACGCGACGGCCGTAGCGGTCGGCGAGAAGTCCGAAGACCAGAGCGCCGACGGGACGCAGGGCCAGCGTGATGGTGAGAGCGAAGGCCATGCTGACGTCGGATTTATGGAATTCGCGGCCGATGTCGGTGAGGCAGAAGACGACCAGGAAAAAATCGAAGGCGTCGAGAGTCCAGCCGGTGAGTCCGACTAAAAAGGCGGTATAGCGATCGCTGGTGGGTGCGTTGATTGGGCCGGTTTCGATCGAAGACATTTTTTGCCGCGCTCTCCGTTCCCCAATATTGGCCGTAGCGGCCACCGCGAAAAATGGCGCGCTCGCGACTCTACCTCAGACTGCGGGGCCTTGGTGTAATGTTATTGGTGATGAGGCGTTCGTGAAGATTTAACTTCCGGATTTTTGGAGCGCATCGTGAGCGTGAAACAAATTGCGGTGGAACGATTCAGCGTTACCTCTTCCAAGCCGTTCGACGAAATCGTCAAGGCGCTGGAGGCGACGATTGGGCGTTCGGACTTGAACGCGTTCGGGAGTCGTTTGAAATCGGCGAAAAGTTTTCAGGATGTGGAAACCATCGTGAATGAGGCGGTGGGGCCATCCGGTTTCATGGAATTTTCGCGATTCGATCTGGGTGCCATTTTGCGCAAGGAGCGGGGAAGCGACCAGCCGCGGATTTTGCGGCTGGTGGTGGGGAATCCGCTCATCATGAAAAAGATGGTCGAGCGGGTGGTAGACGCGGGGTCGTATGCGCCGGTGACGATTTTGGTGGATGAGCGAGCGGACGGAGTGCATCTTTCGTACGACCGCATGGCAAGTTTTCTGGGTTCCTACCAGAATGAGGAAGCGTTGAAGGTGGCACGAGAGCTGGACGCTAAGGTAGAAGGCCTGCTCAACGCAGCGGCCCAGTAGCCGAGAGGCTGGCACGACACGCGCAGGATAGCGCTGGGTGATTTCACGGGAGATCGATGACGGAACGAGTGCTGGTGACCGGCGGCGCGGGATATATCGGCGGCGTGGTGGTGGCGCAATTGTTGCAACGGGCCTATGACGTGGTGGTGCTGGACGATCTTTCGAATGGCTGCCGGGCCGCGGTGCCAGAGGGCGCGCGGCTGGCGGTGGGAGACGTCGGGGATCGAGCGGCGCTGGACCGTTTGTTCCGCGAATATTCGTTCGATGCGGTGATGCATTTTGCGGCCTTCATCGAAGCGGGCGAATCGATGAAGTTCCCGGCAAAATATTTCCGGAACAATACAGCGAACGCGCTGACTTTGCTGGACGCGGTGACGACGCATAAGGTTCCGCGATTCGTATTTTCGTCGACGGCGGCTTTGTACGGCACGCCGGAGCGCACGCCTATCGAAGAAACAGATACGCTGCGCCCGACCAATACCTATGGCGAAACGAAGTTGCTGGTCGAGCGGATGCTGGAGTGGTTCAACCGCATCCACGGGCTGCGCTATGCGTGCCTGCGGTATTTCAACGCCGCGGGAGCGGCCGGCGCGCAAGGCGAGGACCACCATCCGGAATCGCACCTGATTCCGCTGACGCTGCAGGTGGCATTAGGCCAGCGCAAGGAACTTTCGATTTATGGCACGGATTATCCGACCGCGGACGGGACCTGCGTGCGGGATTATGTGCACGTTTCCGATCTGGCTAGCGCTCATGTGCTGGTGCTGCAGGCGCTGAAAGAAAAAGACAAGTTGATCTACAACCTGGGGAACGGCCACGGATTCAGCGTGCGCGAGGTGATCGAAACGGCGCGGCGGGTTACGGGCCAGGCGATTCCGGCGCTGGAAACGCAGCGAAGGCCGGGAGATCCGGCGGTGCTGGTGGCCAGCGCGGAAAAAATCAAAAAGGAATTAGGTTGGCAGCCGGAATATGCGAGCCTGGAAGCGATTGTGCGCAGCGCGTGGGATTGGCGGCGGGCGCATCCGGCAGGATATTCCAGCGACTCTTCTCAGAAGAACCGGTCGTAACTCTCTACATTTTTTCGGCTAATTGCTTCAGTTGCGTTCGCCAAGGTTTGCGGCGTAGGCGAGTAGGCGCGCGTCGGCGCCCCGGGCGGCGATGAGTTGCACGCCAGCGCCGGTCGCAGTGGGCAACGTTACAACCGGCACGCCGGCGAGGCTCATGGGGACGGTGTACCGGAGCATCATGCGGCGCGTGTTGCTGTGGTCGGCGCCGGCGATCAGCTGGTGAACCGGGGCGCATGGGGCGATCAGGAAATCGTATTCACGGAGAAGTGCATCGGTTCGTTCGCGAAATTTCGCGTGGCTTTGGCGGAGCGCTTCGATTTCAGTGAGCGGAATGGAGGCGCCCCAGGTGAGTCGCTCGGCGATGGATTTTTCGAAGTGCGAAAAATCGCCTTCGGTAGCTGCGGTGTGAATGGCGGCAGCTTCGTGAGCCTGGATCGGCGCGAAGATATCGATCGCGCCTTCCCAGAATTGCGAGTCTATCGGTGAGATCTCCGCGCGGCGTTCGGACATTTCGCTTTTCCACTTTGCAAAACTGGTCAAAACCTCCGGGTCGCAATCGTGCAGGAAATCCTGAGGTACGGAGCCGATGCGGACTTTCATCTGCGCGCTGGGCGGGACGCGAAGATCGAACAAGGCTTCGGCGAGAAGCGGGGCGTCGCGCAAATCGCGAAAGAGCCAGCCGAGAGTGTCGAAGGATGGCGCCAGGTGAAAGCCTCCACGCCAGAGACCGCACTGATGCGCGAGTTCGATCGATGCGCGATAACCGGCCAAGCCGCAGAGCGCGGCAGGAACGCGGATGGAGCCGCCGGTATCGGTCCCGATGGCGGCGACGGCTGAGCCTTCCTGCACACCGGCGGCGCTGCCGCTGGAAGAGCCGCCGGTCAAGCGGCTTGGATCGCGGGGTTGGACGCAGTCACCGTAGTCCGGATTTTCTCCGGTGATCCCGTAGGCGAGTTGATGCAGGTGCGCTTTGCCGACGATAACCGCGCCTTGCGAACGCAGGCGCGCCGCAACAGAGGAGTCCGCGCGGGCGATTCCATTGTTGGCGGCATAGAATTTCGATCCACAACTCGTGGAGAACCCTTCGAGATCGAAACAGTCTTTCAGCGAGATGGGCAGGCCGTACAGCGACGGCTTTGGATTTGCAGCGAAGCGGCTCGGCAAGACGGATGCGTCTTTGAGGGTGCGTTCGGCATCGAGCGAAATGTAGACATTGTGGCTGGTATTGCTGTTGGCGCGGACGAGCGCATCTTTGGCGACGGATTCGGGCGAAGCATTCCCTGCTGCGAGCGCCTGGCGCAAGTCTGGAATTGAATCGATATCGATCATGACCGGGTATTTTAACCGGAGGAGTCGAACCTGGTAACGGAAGTTGTGCGGCGCGGGAATTTCAACGCGTGAAATTTACGGCTTCGTGCGAATTCCGTCCGCAGGCGGAGATGCTTTTTGAGGCTTGCCCTCGGTTTGGTTAAGGATGATGCGCACGCGTTGCCAGCCGAAGTTGATCGCGCTGGCGAAATCCGCAAAGCCGATGCAACGAGTCAAGGCTTTCGGGTTGTGACATTCCTCATAGACCGGTACGTCGGCTGGCTGCAGCGGCAGCGGGCCGAGAATCTGGTGATGCCAGCGGCCCTGCGCGTCTCGATAGGCGTTAACGTCAAAGTCCATTTTTTGGTTCGCACCGCGCGGAAGCTACGTCCGGGGAGGCCCCACAGTATGCACTTCCGGCCTTACTGTCAACGGTGTAGGCGAATTTTGCTAATGCAATTTTCAGGGTCAGATACAGGCTGAGAGGTATTCGAATTTTCCGGTGAAAAAGCTACGGTGGGAATTGCGATGCGAGAAGCTGGCATCGACTCGAACTGGCGACGAATAGGTTCACGCAAAATTGGAGGACACGTTCATGAAGCTGAACACACTCATCGGGTCTGGAATTCTAATGTTGGCGTTAGGTATGGTCGCGCCCACGTACGCCCAAGAACAGCAGGATCATCCGACCAAACCGGAAGAGGGAAAGCCGGAGGACAAGCCCCAGCAGCAGGCCGAACCGCCGAAGACTCCGAGCGACCAGCCGCGCTCAACAGAGCGAGAGGCCAAACCGCCGGAAGAGAAGCAGCCGCGACCCGAGAAACAAGAAGCACCGGCCAGGCAAGCACAGCAAAACGAGCAGAAGCAAACCGCGCCACAGCACGGTCGAATTCCAGACGACAAGTACAAGGCCAATTTCGGAAAGGAACACAGATTTCACATCGGGCACCCCGTAATCGTGGGAGGCCGGCCGCGATTTGAATATGGCGGCTACTCGTTTTTCATTACCGAAGCGTGGCCCAGCGGATGGAGCTACGACGATTACGTCTACATCATAGACATAAACGGCGTCTATTATCTGGTGGACGACGCGCATTCAGGAGTGCAACTGGCGCTGACCATCGGCTAATGCCGGCGAAGCACGATCGCGGCGACCAGCTACAAAGTGTTTCTGCTCGAAGCCTGACTGCGCATGGTGCAGTCAGGCTTTCGTTTTCTTGGTTAGGGCTCGACCAGCTTCACGGAATCCATCAGGCCGAAGAATCCTTCGATCATAGTGGGATGTATGAAGACCGCGCCCTTCATCAAGGTGTATGGCGCATTCGCCAGTATCATCATGCCGAGGACTTGCACCAGCTCGCCGCCTTCATCGCCAAGGATGCCAGCACCCAGAATGCGGTCAGTGGCGGCGTCGACGATGATCTTCATAAAGCCCAGCGTTTCACTTTTTTCGATGGCACGGGAGACGGACGTCATGGGGAAGAGCCCCATCTTGAATTTTTTTCCGGAGGCGCGCGCCTGAGCTTCGGTGATTCCAACTCGCCCCAGTTGCGGGTCGGTGAAGAGTGCGTAGGGGAGATAACGGTTCTCGATGGTTTGATTTTTCCCTTCGATCAGGTTGGCGTAGACGATTTGGTAGTCGTTGTAGGAGATGTGGGTGAACGCTGGGCCACCCTTGATGTCGCCCAAGGCCCAAACTCCCGGGACGTTGGTTTCCATGCGCGAATTGGTCTTGATGTAGCCGCGATCGTCAGTGGCGATTCCGGCTTTAGCGAGCTCCAGATCGGCCGAGGTTGGCTTGCGGCCGGTGGCGACCAGAAGATGTGAACCGATGATCGTTTGGCGGCCCCGCGGCGTGTCGATCGTTAAGGATATTTCACCGTTGCGATTCTCGACTTGCTTGGTTTGCGCGGACAATTGAAATTTTAAACCGTCGGCTTCGAGGATTTTTTGCAGCTCCGCCACGAGGTCTTCATCTTCGCGGGACAGCAGGCGTTTGCCGCTATGGACAACGGTGACCTGACTGCCGAAGCGGCGAAACATCTGGCCGAATTCGAGGCCAATGTAGCCGCCGCCGAGAATGAGCAGATGCTTGGGAACTTCCTGTAAATCCATGACCGAGGCGTTGGTGAGGAAAGGCACGGAATCGAGACCGGGGATGGAAGGGATTTGTGGGGCGGTTCCGGTGTCGATGAAGATCTTTTCGCTTTCGAATGTTTCGGTACCGACTTGCACTTGATGCGGACCGATGAAACGGGCGCTGCCCTGAACCAGGCGAATGTTCGGCCGGCGATCGACTCCTTTTTGAATGGCGTCGCGAAAACCCTGCACGATACGATTTTTTCGGGCGACGACCTCAGGGAAGTTGACGGTAACTTCACTTACATGAATGCCCCAACGCGCGCCCTCGCGTGCGTAGTGAGCGACTTGCGCCGAAGCGATCAGGGATTTGGTGGGGGTGCAGCCAGTGTTGATGCACGAGCCCCCGAGTTGGGCGCGCTCGATGAAGGCGACTTTCCAGCCGAGGTCGGCGAGGGCATAAGAAAGCGGCTTGTTGGCCTGGCCCGCGCCAATGGTGATGGCGTCGAATTTCATATTCGTCTCCCGGCGAATGCCTCTGCGGATGAGCGAGTAGTGTACCCGGATTTTTGCCGGCGCAAGGGGGAGTGGAAGAGGAAACCGCAAGTAAGAATTGAGTCACGTTTTGGAGCGCAGCAAATTAGAATCTAGGCATGGCCAGGGGATGGGAAAGCAAAGGGGTGGAAGGGCAAGTGCAGGAACGCGAGACGAAAGAAGACCGCAAAAATAAGAAGCAGGTCTCGCAAGATCAGGTGGAAGTGCGCCGGCAACGCGGAATTTTGATGTTGTCACGGGCGCGGGTAGAGATTCAATTGCAGGGCGCGCAGGCGGAGCGGTATCGCGAACAATTGACGCGGGCGTTGGCGGATATTGATTCGCAGTTGGCGAAACTCCCCGAAGAAAAGAAGTAGAAGTTCTCCTCGCCTCAATTTTAGTCCGTTTAGATTTTCACACCGATCAAATGAACCAATCTAATCGCGGGGACGGCCGGGGTCGGGGTCTTCAATGAAGACTACGCCTACGCCGTGTTGGTCTTTTTCGCGGCCGGGCTCGAAGTGAACGACCGTGGCGCGCAGCGAGAGGATGCTGGCGCGGGACGGTTCATCGGAGGCTTCGATCACGACGCGCAGCTCGGATTGCAGGCGGGGGCGGGCTTTCAGCGCGAGATAGGCGCCCTGCAAGCTGATGTCGCGGACCGTCGCTTTTTCCTCGAACGCCTTACCGTCTTCGGTGTGACCGGTGACGATGGCGACAAAGCGCAGGCGGCGGCGCAGGGCGAGACGCGATTCGCGCATGGCAACGTCTACGCCGCGTTCACTGAGCGAAATGGACATTCCTTCCGAGGCGGCCCAGGTGGCCGGAAACTCCTGACGCGCGGCGGATAAAAAGCCGTCGACATGTTTATCGGTGGAATCGGGATCGTGATGGAACAGGATCAGGTTACGAACTTTCGCGGCGCGCGCGATTTTCACGCCTTCGAGCCAGCTGGAATGTCCCCAACCTTTGCGTTCAGAGGCGAGCTGTTCAGGGGAATATTGGGCGTCGTAGATGAGCACGTCGGCGTCATGCGCGAGCTGCAGAAGATTTTGGTCACATTCGGCGGCACCGGGTTCGTTGTCGGTGGCATAAACGATGGAACCACCAGTGGTATCGAGCCGATAGCCCAGGCAGCCTTGCGGATGATTTAGGTGACTGGCGGTGATTTTGGTGCCGTTGACGTCCCAGGTTTGGCCCCCGGAAATCTCATGAAATTCGCGCGAGGCGGTCATCATGGTCACGTCGATCGGGAAATAAGGGCTTGATAGCTGCGCTTCGAAAACCTGCTGCAAGCTGTGCGGGCCGAGATATTTGGACTGAAAACTGTAAAAGTGGAAACGATTTTGCGATTCGAAGAAGGGATGGAAAAACGGGATGCCCTGGATGTGATCCCAATGATAGTGCGTGACCAGAATGTGAGATTCGATGCCTGAGCCATTCTGCTGGGCAGTGAGCTGATTGCCCAGGGTACGCAGGCCGGTGCCGCAATCGAGTATGAAAGAGGTACCGTCAGGCGCGGTGAGTTCGAGGCAGGGAGTATTTCCCCCATAGCGCCAGGTATCGCGCTCGAGCGTGGGCGTCGAGCCCCGAACGCCCCAAAAAACCAGTTTGGCAGGTTGTTGGGTCATGGCTGGACGAATGGGACGCCGCCCGCGTGCACTCCGCCTAGAGGTAACTTCAACAAAACTGATGCCATGGTAGGCGGGGCGGAGTGGGGAGTCAATTGAGTTTCGGCTGGCAGGTTCGTTGCGGTGTGGTGGCGGGGCGGTTGGGGAAAGGCGGATGATTTCGGCTGTGAATGTTCGGACGCGTTGCTGAATCGATGCTGTTGCAGTTGATTAACTCCAGTTAGAATTGGGCAATGTACGACGACGCACACGGCCCGGCAGGGCACGCTCACGATCATGCTCATGGGCATGACCACAGCCACGGCCATAGTCACGGGCTGGGCGGACATTCGCATGTGTCGCTTCCTGCGGAGGGCATGACGCTCATCCTGGGCGGTGCGGTGGTGGCGACGTTCGCGCTGGTTGGCGTGGAACTGATTGCAGGTTACGCCGGGCATTCAATCGCGCTGGTCAGCGATGCGGTGCATAACTTGACCGACGTTCCGACGCTGGTGCTTTCCTGGTTCGCGACGCGCTGGGCGAAAAAACCTCCGACACCTCAGAAGACGTACGGATATCACCGGGCAGGAATTCTGGCGGCGTTTGTGAACGCGATGCTGCTGTCCTTGGTTTCGGTGGGGCTGATTTACGAATCGCTGACGCGTTTGCACCGCCCGGTAGAAGTGAAAACCAGCCTGATGTTATGGGTTTCGGTTTTTGCACTGGTCATCAACGCCGGGATTACGTTCGCGGTAACAGGCGGGCGGCGCGATTTGAACGTGCGCAGCATCTGGATCCACAATTTGGGCGACGCGCTTTCGAATGTGGCGATTATTTTGGGCGCGATCGCGATTCACTACACGGGTTGGTCGTGGGTCGATCCGGTGATTGGCATTGCGATTGGCGCGATGGTGTTCTGGTCCGGCATCGGCATACTGCGGGAGAGCACGCATATATTGTTGGAAGGCTTGCCGCGCAGCATCGATCTGGAAAGCGTCGCGCGAGCGATGCTGCGTGTTCCGGGCGTGCAGGAAGTTCACGACGTGCATATCTGGACGCTGGGTACAGATTTGAATGCATTGTCGTGCCACATCTGTATTCCGGATATGCATATGGAAGATAGCGAGAAGGTCCTCGCGCAGGTACGCGAGATTCTGGAAAAGGAATTCAAAATTACACACACCACGATTCAATTTGAGCGCGCGGGGCTGGCAGCGGACGCGAATTTGTACATGCCGGAGCCGGTGCAGCGTTCGGGCTCGTAAGACCGATCAGCCTCGAAAGATGAAAGGCCCCACCCTTCCAGAGGCGGGAAGGATGGGCCACCCGCAAAGGCTGACGTCAGAAACTTAGACCACTTTAATTAGAGATTTCGGCGGATGGCTTGGACTTTGGCGTCGCTGGGGGCGCGGGGTCGTCGGCCGGAGGAATGGTGATGGGCGTGCCGCGTTCGGTGTTGAGGCGCTGGGTCTCGTCGACGTCGAGGTCGCGGAAGGCGAGGGTGCGGCGGCCGCCATCGGGCGTGATGTAGACGAGGCGATCGCTGGAGCGGGTGAAGGCTACAGCGTCGAGCAGGTTGCCGTTCCGGGTGACCAGGGTGAAGGAGCCAACGTCGGGAATCGGAACGGCAGATTCACGTTCGGCGGCAGCGGATGGCTCGGCTTGATCCGCAGCAGATTGCTTTCCTTGCAGGCGAGGATCCGGGACCTGCTGAACAAAAATGTACTGGGGTTGCTGTTGGGCGCCGGACTGCTGGCCGCCGGATTGCGCATCTTCGTAGTTCGCCGACGATGCATCTTGCGATTGATCGGAATTCTGATCCTGGCCGGAGTAATCGTATCCGTAGCCACCGCCGAACAGGATGATGGCACCGGAACTTCTGAGGCGTTTCTGCTGATTTATTCCTTGATTCGTCGCGGCCAGCGGGTTTACAAAGCCGCCGGGAGAAACTGGGCCAACGAAATTCGAGCCGAGCGGCGCATTATCGAGGTTGCCGAAATCGAGAGCGCGCACTTTTACGCCATTGACGATATGGGTGCTGCCCGAACCGGTTGGGCCGGCTGAGTGATGAAGCGTTGAAGACGAATGAGAAACCGGCTTGGCGGTCGAAGCCGCAGGTGGTGGGGTGGCCGGCGCGCCGGCACGCGGAGCAACGGGAGCGGGCGCAGCGGCAGCGTGGGGAGCTTGCGCGAGCAACGGAAGAGCCAGTGAACTTAAGGCGAAAAGCCCAATCACCAGTTTCATTCTCATGACAACCTCGCTTCGCCCACATAATATCAGACGCGGCGAGTAGCCGGTTAGTTGCGGAAGTTTCAAGGCGTAGCGCGGTGGCGGTTATCCGCCTGCTTTTTCGGGCACTAACGGGCAAACGGTGGTGTCTATAGGTGCTGGTTTGGGGTGAGCGGGGAAATGCGGTTTGGGGCCTTGGGCAATTTTCAGGTTTGCTTTTCCCTGTGGGTGGGATGTGCTATAAACGTCAGTCCGAAGGGCGACGCGAGATGGCCGAGACGGAAGGCGTGGTTTTCGCAGGATCGGCAGCAGACGGGAAGGCTAGCGGCCGCCGCCAAGTAGCGGAGCCGGATGTTCCTTCGCAGTTTTGCCCGCGGTGTTCGTCGCGGCTGGAGCCCCGGAAATGCAAGATGATTTGCGAATCTTGCGGATACTATATGTCCTGCTCTGATTTTTACTGAAACGCCGGCGTGCCGCAGACCGGGTGGCGATTCAGCTGAAATGATGCAAATACAGATTTGAACTTTCCAGGAGGCGCGAACGTGGCATTAAAAATGGTGGACAAGGAAGTCGGAGACGTGACGGTGGTGGAAATCGAAGGACGCATCGTCCTCGGCGAAGAAAGCAACGCGTTTCGCGAGCAGGTCAAGAATTTGCTGGCCGCGGGAAAGAAGAAAATCGTGCTGAACCTGGCGCAGGTCGGTTACATCGACAGCGCGGGGCTGGGCACGCTGGTGGCGACGTTCCACAGCGCGCGCTCGCAGGGCGCGGTGTTGAAGCTGGCGAACCTGGGATCGAAGTTCAAGGAAGTGCTGCAGGTCACCAAGTTGATGACCGTGTTTGATACCTATGACAGCGAAGCGTTGGCCGTAGAAAGCTTCAACAACAAGTAACTCGTCGACGAATGGGAAGCGAGGGGCACGCGAGCGTGCCCCTTTTTGTTTTACCGGTTTAGCTTCCGCCCAAGGCATTGGACTGCTTTTCGATCGTCCCTTCCACTCTGAAAATCGCGACTCCGCTGAGAAGCTTGGGGTAGAAGTCCGTGGATTTTTGCGGCAGCACGTCACCGCCAAGGGCGATGTCGGCGACTTGTTGCACGCGGGCGGGATTCAGCAGGCAGGCCATCTGGGCGTCACCTTTATCGACGGCGGCGATGGCACCGTCCATTTCACGTTTGTAGGAGACATTCTTTTCGCTGGCGACGTCCTCCTGACTGATCCCGAGGCCTTTTTCAATGATCAAGCGATGCAGGAGCACTACGTCGAGGCCGCGCTGTGCTTCGGAGATGTCTGGAAGAATGGTTTCGAGATCAGCGTCGCGACGAAGCAGGAAGAGATAATAGGCTCCGCCGCCGGAGGCATTCGCGCCAGGGTAAATGCCCACGCCGCGGCGGCCGTGGTTCACGCCTTGAAAATCCTTGAGGAAATCGGCGTAGGCGGTGACGCGCTCTTCGGCGTTGAGGAATGGATAGGAATACCAGTCGAAGTACTGGCCGACGTTTTTGCGAAACTTCTCGAAGTCGAAATTGTCCACGTTTCTGATCAGGCGATGGGTGGCGAGGATCGTCAGGCCTTTGGAGTGGGTGTTGATGAAGGTCATCATGGCAAATTCGTGCGCGGCGTCGGGGGCCGGTTGCTGCAATTTGGCGCGGCCTTCGTTGCGGAAATTCAGCGCGGTTTCGTAGCGATGATGGCCGTCGGCGATGATCAGCTTCTTGTCGGCCATGGCGCTCTGGATCCGGCGAACGGTGGCCTGGTCGGAAACGGGCCACAAGCGGTGGGTTACGCCATACTCGTCTTCCATCTGCTGCGGCTGGGATTTGCGCGCGACTTCTTCGAGCAGATTGTCGATGCTGCGCGGGGCGTCGTTGTAGAGCATGAAAAGTTGGCCGGTTTGCACGTGGGTGTTGCGCAGCAAGTCGATGCGGTCGGCCTTGGGCGCGGAGAGGGTCCGCTCGTGGCGGAAGACGACGTGGGCGTCGTAGTCTTCGACGCGGCCGAGGGCGATAAAGCCGATGCGGGTTTTCTTGGTGTGCGTGCCGGGCACCAGATATTCCTGGGAGTAGACGTAAATATTGGGCGCCGAATCCTGGAGCAGGACTTTTTCTTTGATCCACTCGTCCACTTTTTTGCCGGCGCGGGTGTAGACGTTGTCCTGCGGCGAATCGCTGGGCAGCACGCGGCCTTTTTCGATGGCGATCAGGTTGTAGGGGCTCTTGGCGTAGTAGGCTTCCTGCATCGCGGGGCTAATCTTGTCGTAGGGCTGGGTGAGCACGTCACTGAGCGGTACGCGGTTGGTGTCGTAGCGGAAGGCGCGAAACGGTTGGATTTCTGCCATGAGGGCCTCGTGTGGTCGCAACTGATCTGGTCGAATTTCCAATTGTAGCAGCGAGCGGCGCGCAAATACACGGCGAGCATCTCGCAGGCGAGAAGGAATTTGCGGTCTGGAGGGTTCTAAGAGTTCTAGGAGCAGGGCCGTTTGCGAGGGCCGGCCGCGCGCGAACTCAAGTACACTGGAAATCGTGAAAAATAATAATGGGTTCTCGAAAATACGCGCCTTGATATTCGATTTGGACGGCACGCTGATTGATTCGAAGCTGGACCTGGCGTTATCGGTCAACGCGATGCTGGATCACATGGGGAGTCCGCAGCATGTGCACGAAACGATTTTTGGTTTCGTCGGAAATGGGGCGGAAGTGCTGGTGCGTAAATCGCTGGGCGACGGCGCCACCGACGAAGACGTGAAACGCGGGCTGGGCTATTTTCTGAGCTACTACCGGACGCACATGCTGGATAACACGGTGTTGTATCCCGGCGTGCAGGAGGCGCTGGACGAATTTCGGCGGCAGGAACGATATTCGATGGCGGTGTTTACCAACAAGCCGGTGAATTTCAGCCGGGCGATTATCGAGGGGCTGAATTTGTCGAATCGTTTTGTTGCGGTCTATGGGGGGAACAGTTTCGAAAGAAAGAAGCCCGACCCGATGGGCATTGAAGTTTTGTTGCGCGACATGAACGTGACTCGCGAAGAAGCCATGATGGTTGGCGATTCGCAGGTGGATGTGCTGACTGCGCGCAATTCCGGGATATTCGCTTGCGGGGTCACGTACGGGTTGGGTTTGGAGGGAATGCGGGCTCATCCGCCGGATGTGATGGTGGATAATTTGACGGAGCTTCCCGAGAAATTGAACGGCAAGTAGCGGGACGGCGGGAAGAAAAGAACTCTGGCTAGGTTTTATGGTAGGTGGACGCGTACCAATCCCAGGTAAGCTTTAAGCCCTCTTCGAAATTTACGGTCGGCTGATAGCCGAGTACTTTGCGGGCCAGCGAAATGTCGGCCTGCGAGTCTTTGATGTCGCCGATGCGCGGCGGATCGTATTCCGCGGTGATTTTCTTTCCGGTAATTTTTTCCAGGAGCTTGATCACTTGATTCAAGGTGACGCGCGCGCCGGTCCCGCCGTTCATAACCATTCCCGAAGCGCCAGGGGTTTCGCAGGCGCGAAGCGTGACGTCCACCACGTTGGCGATGTAGGTGAAATCGCGGGACTGCTCGCCATCGCCGAAGATTACCGGCGATTCACCGCGAATCACCGCCAGCATAAAACGCGAAAGCACTCCGGAATATTGGGAGGAAGGATCCTGCCGCGGGCCGAAGACGTTGAAATATCGCAGGCTGACATTTTCGAGTCCGTAGGCGCGGCCGAAGACCTGGGCATACAGTTCGCCGGCGAGTTTGGTGACGCCATAGGGAGAAATGGGAGACGCAGACATCGATTCGGTTTTGGGTAATTCCGCGGTTTCACCATAGGCCGAAGAAGAAGCGGCGAAAACCAGGCGGCGTACTTTGGCGTCGCGTGCCGCGACCAGAACGTTCAGGGTGCCGTCGATGTTGACGCGATTCGTTTCCAGCGGATTGGCCACGGACCGGGGAACCGAAGTGCGGGCCGCAAGGTGAATCACATAATCGATTCCACTGCAGGCGGATTGCACGGCGGCAAGATCGGCGATGGTTCCGATGCGCAAGTCAACCTGGCTGCGAAGCGCGGCCAGATTTTCTTCCTTGCCGGACGAGAGATCGTCGAGGACGACGACGTCCTGGCCGCGGCGCACGAGTTCATCGACGATGTTCGAACCGATGAAGCCGGCTCCGCCGGTAACGAGATAACGCATGCCTGGTGTTCCTCCGTTGCAGATGTGCCTTGGAAATTTGACGGAATCAAATCGTTTTCGCAAGCGCCAAAGGCAAGCATGGCCAGGGTTTTTCCTTTCGGGTACGCTGACGAGGAGTTGGCGCAAGCGTCGCAACTCAGCGGTGAACGCCGGAAATCGGAATGCTACGAGAACCAAAATTCGGCCGGGCCGGTGATTTCAGCAGCCCGGTGTTTATCGCGGTGCTGCTCGTGATGATTTTGGGTGCGCCCGAACTACGCGGCCAGAGCGAGAAGACATCGCCGGCCGGGTCCGTTCCGTTTGCCGTCGGGGAGGTGTTGGACTACCGGCTCTCCTGGTCGGTGTTTTCGAATGCGGCGGCGGTGCAGCTGGCAGTGGTCGAGAAGCGCGATTTATTCGGGATACCTGCGTGGCATTTCCGGGCCTCGGCGCATACACAGGTTCCGTTGCGTTCAGTGGCGGAGATCGACGACCAATTCGATTCGTATGCCGAGATAGCCACGCTGGAGAGCCGGCAGTATGAAAGTTATCTGAACGAGCTGGGCGAGAAACAAAACACGGTGTTGCAGTTGGCTGCGGCGCGCCAGGCAGCCCGAGGCCGAGCTTCGGTGGTCCTAGTGAAACCGCACACGCGGGATCCGCTCGCGGCGTTGTATATGTTGCGCGCGGTGGATTGGCAGCGAACCGCGGAGATCCGAGGCCCGGTCTATGACGGGGAGGACTTGTACGAGATGCGAGCGCGGCTCGAGCTGCCCAACGACACGCTTAGGGTTGCCGGACAAAACGTGACGGCGACGAAGATTGCGGTGGTGCTGTTTCGCGGTGGGTACGAATCACGAACGAGATGTTGGATTTGGCTTTCGCAGGATGCGGCGCGTGTGCCGCTGGTGATCCTTGCGCAGGTACCTTACGGAAGCGTGCGGGCCGAGTTGGTTTCGCGCCGGTAAGGGAAAATGCGAACCGTTGCAGGACCGCAGGCGATTTAGTTTTCGGGAACGACCCAGTCGTCGGGCGGAAAATCGATCTGCCAAAAGGATGGCGAGGGCTTCAAAAACTCGATGCCGATTTGCGATCGTCCAGCCTGCTGGCTGCCGACGTGAACGATGCGGCATTCATGAGCATGGCGAGTGAACTTGTTGGAAATGGTAATGGTTTGGCCCACGGCTGCGGGGGCGGCGAGCGAAACCAGGGCGCCGTGAGCGTTGACCACCAGGGTGCGGGTATCTTCAGCGAAATCCTGATTGTTCAATTTCCCGGCAATGGTCACCGGCACGCTGAGCAGCACGCGCATGCTGCGGCGGCGCCCCGTATCGGCGATCCACGATTTCTTTTCCGGCTGCGACAAAATTGATGAACTCATGGCTGAATGGAAGATAGCGCGCGGAAAGTACCGCGGCAATGGAACTACCTTACCAGTCGGGATTTTGCATGCACCTGGACGAGGGGACGGGAACGAAAACTGCCCAGGGGGACAGGCGAAACCATTCGCCTGCGTCTCGCGGATGGCGGTGAATTTCAGCAGTGCACGATTTTTTCGCGCTGGCCCTGGATGTGGCGGGTGGCGTTGCGGGTATCGACCACCAGTTTCGAATTTTTCACGATCGCCGGGTAGTCGTATTGGGTGTGATCGGTGGCGATCAGCACGCAATCGTACGCGGCCAGATTCTGGGGGGTGAGCTCGACCGATTTCATGTGCGAAAAATCGTAGTGGCGCATTTTGTGAAGTGCGGGGAAGTAGGGATCGTTGTAGTCCAGTTTGGCGCCGCGGGCGGTAAGTAGCTCGAGGAGTTTCAAGGAAGGCGACTCGCGCAAATCGTCGACATCTTTTTTGTAGGCGACGCCGAGGACGAGAATCTTCGAGCCCTTCACGCTTTTTTCATGGTCGTTTAGCGCCGCGACCAGCGCGTCGACCACGTGATAGGGCATGGCGGTATTGATTTCGCCGGCGAGTTCGATGAAACGAGTGGCGAAATCGTATTCGCGCGCTTTCCACGAAAGATAAAACGGATCGACCGGGATGCAGTGGCCGCCCAGGCCGGGACCAGGATAAAACGGCATGAAGCCGAAAGGTTTGGTGGCGGCGCTATCGATGACTTCCCAGATATCGAGATCCATGCGCAGCGAGAGCTGCTTCAGTTCGTTGACCAGCGCGATGTTGACGCAACGGAAAATGTTTTCAAGCAGCTTGACCATCTCCGCCGCGCGGGTCGACGTTACCGGCACGACTTTCGAGACGATTTGGGCGTAGAGGTTCACGGCGGCCTGGCAACTGGCGGGATTGATACCGCCGACGACCTTCGGAATTTGGGCCAAGCCGAAATGCTTATTGCCGGGATCTTCGCGCTCGGGAGAAAACGCCAGATAAAAATCGGTTTTGGTGGTCTCGGCGCCCGGGCCTTTAGCCAGCGGGCATTGCAAACCGCCTTTTTCCAGGATCGGCAGGACCAGTTCTTCGGTGGTTCCGGGATAGGTGGTGCTTTCCAGGACGATCAGCTGATTTTTTTGCAGGTTCGGCGCGATCGACTGCGCGGTCAATTCAACATAGCTCAGGTCGGGCTCGCGGCGTTCATCGAGCGGCGTTGGCACGCAGATCAAGACTGCGTCCATTTCGCGGAGCTTCGAAAAATCGGTGGTGGCGTTGAAGCGCTTTCCTTGGACGTGCTGATTGATTTTGTCCGCCGGAATATGCTGAATGTAGGACTGGCCGGCGTTGAGCTTGGTGATCTTTTCCTGGTCGGTGTCGAAGCCGGTGACGCGCTGGCCGACGTCGGCGAAGCGCAGGGCCAGCGGGAGGCCCACGTAGCCGCAGCCGATGATTCCGATTTTAAGATCTTTCCCCGCGAAAAATTCCGGCTGGCGATCCGCACTCATTCCCAGTTCCTCACTTTGAACCGCTGACTCACGAAGGTTCCGTACAGAACTGCCTGAAGTCCTTTTGCACGAAAATTAATTGTAACAACAATTAGAAATGCCAGGAAGGAACGGAGAGCATCGCCAGCGAAAGCACACCCAGAAACCTGAAATTCTACGAGTTCAGCAATCGAGGGCGTGGCGGCCGGCGCTGTCGATGGTGAAGGGAGTGGGCAGCGGCACGATCAATTTTCCGCCGCGGCCGAGAAAATCGCGCTCGCGCATTTGAATTTCGTTCAGGAAGTGCCAGGGTAGAACCAGAAAATCGTTGGCAGGGGCGCGAGCTTCCGCTTCGGAGATTATGGGAATCCAGGTGCCGACCGTAAAGCGGCCCCATTTTTCAGGGTTGCGCTCCGCCGCGGAACGAATCAGGCTGCGGTCGAGCCTAAAGACTTGCAGGAGCGTGTTGCCTTTGGTGGATGCGCCGTACACGGAGAGCTGATTATTGCGGGCGATCTCGCTTTCGACAAAGGCGCGCAGCCGTTCGCCAATTCTGCGAATGCGGCTGCTGAATTTGGCATAGGTCCGAATTTGGGCGAGGTTGGCAAATTGTTCTTTGGCGCGCAAGGCTTCAGTTTTTTTGCCACTACGCTCGAGCCTCTTCGTTGTCATCTTTTTGCTCGTGCGCTATCCTCGTTCGCAATGATCGACATTCATTGCCACATACTTCCCGAGCTTGACGACGGGTCCGAATCGCTCGAAATGTCGGTCGAGATGGGAGAAATGGCCATAGCGGATGGCGTCACACACGTTATCGGCACACCGCACGCACATCCTAAGTACCCTTTTGTTCCCGAATTGGTACAGAAGCGGCGGGACGAGCTGCAGGCGCGGTTCGAGGGGCGGCTAACGATTGCTACGGGCTGCGATTTTCATCTGAGCTACGAGAATTTGCAGGAGATCCGGCACTCACCAACCCGGTACACGTTAAACCAGAAAAAGTATCTGCTGGTAGAGTTTGCCGACTATTCCATTCCGCCCTCAACGGACCAGACGCTGCACGAATTGCACCTGGCGGGAATCTGGCCGATCATTACGCATCCGGAACGCAACCCGCTGATTCGCTCGAAGCCGGAAAGGTTCTTTCGCTGGCTGCGACAGGGATGCTACGCGCAAGTAACGGCGCAATCGCTATCTGGAAAGTTCGGAAAACCGGCGCAAGAGACGGCGGAGCAGTGGATCGGGCTCAACGCGGTGCATTTTTTGGCGAGCGATGCGCACAACGTGACGACCAGGCCGCTGAAGCTGAAAGAGACGTTCGATCGGGTGACGAAAACGTGGGGCGCGGATGTGGCCCAGGCGCTGCTGGTCGACAACCCGCGTGCCGCGTTCGACGGGAAGTCGCTGCCGTGGGTCCCGGAACTGGATGAGGACATCGGCCTCGCACCGGGCGGGACTTCCACGCGGAAGCGCAAACGCTTTTGGTTTTTCTAGAGAGTTTCGCCTACTTAAACAATTCCAGAATTTCTTCGTAGCGTTTGAAGGGCGCAATCAAATACGCACCGGCGATGCTTTCGCTGCGGGCGCCGTGGGCCCATTCGAGCATGCGACGGGCGAGCACAAACCCGCGCTCGCGCGCCGCTTCACCGGCTTTATCCATTTCGTGCAGCGTGGCTTCGGGGATGACGATTCCGGGGACTTCGTTATTCAGCCGCAAGGCTTGTTTGTAGCTGGTCAGCGGCCACAGGCCGACGATGATCGGGATGGGTGATTTTCCGCCCAGGCGTTTCAGAAACAGCCTCCAGTGTTCCGGATCAAAAATCGGCTGGGTCATGGCGAAGTGCGCGCCAGCAGCAACTTTTTCCTCGAAGCGGCGGAGTTCTTCATCGATATTTTCAGCGACGGGATTTACGGCGACGCCGATGGTGAAGTTGGTTGCGCCGCCGAGACTTTTTCCAGCCCAGTCGGTGCCTTGATTCAGTCGCGATAAAACTTTCACCAAGCCGATGGAATCGACTTCGTAGACTCCGCTGGTTTCGGGATGATCGCCGAGCGAAGGAGGATCGCCAGTGATCGCGAGAATATTCCGGACGCCGCCGACGGCCCAGGCGCCGAGCAGCATGGCCTGGAGGCCGATGATGTTGGCGTCGCGGGTGGTGACGTGCGGGATGGTTTCGAAGCCGTGGGCTTCGAGCGCTCCGGCCAGGACCATGGCATCCATGCCGACGCGCGCGAGGGTGCCGCTGTTGATGTCGATGGAGTCGACTTCGGAATGGGCCATGACCCGAGTGACTTGATCGAGGATACGCTCGATAGAGACGCCTTTCGGCGGATCGACTTCTACCGAGGTGACAAATTTTCCGGCCTGAATTCTTTTCCAGAGTTTGCTTTCCGGCTCGCGAGCTACCGCGCGACGCAGGCGCTCGGCGGGATCGGCGACTTCCACGGTTTCGGTGACCGCCCGGGCGCCCCGGGCGCCAGAAGATGCGGGAGTAATCTTTTTCACGGCCTCAGCCATGGCGTGGATGTGATCCGGCGTGGTGCCGCAGCAGCCGCCGAGAATGCGCACTCCGATTTGGGCCGCTTCTTTGGCGAAAAGCGCGAAATATTCCGGAGAGGATCGCGGGTAGACCGTGCGATCGCCGATACGTTTGGGGAATCCGGCGTTGGGCATGGCGGACAAGGGAATCGTGGCGTTGGCGGCGAGACTCTGCAAAACCGGCAGAAGAAGCTGCGGACCGATGGTGCAATTCGCGCCGATGGCTTGAATATTTTTCTCTTTTAGTTTTTCCCAAGCGTCTTGGGGGCGAGTGCCGCCGAAAGTGGTGCCTTCATCGGAATAGGTGAGCTGGGCGACGACGGGGAGCCGGGAAAACGAACGGATTGCGTCGACCGCGGCCGCAAGTTCATCGAGGTCGCTGAAGGTTTCGAGGACGAAAAGATCGACGCCGCGTTCTTCGAGCGCTGCGGCCTGCTCCTTGAAAATGGCCACGATTTCGTCGGGCGGCAGGTTGCGCACGTGCTGCTGAATTCCCAGCGGGCCGATGGAGCCGGCGATGAGGACTTCGTGTTTGGCGGCTTCGCGTGCTTCGCGCGCAATTTTTACGGCGCGATGGTTCAATTCGGCCACGCGTTCGGCCATGCCGAATTGGGCCAGCTTGTTGCGGTTGGCGCCAAAGGTATTGGTCTCGATGATCTGTGCGCCAGCTTCAATGTAGGTCTGGTGCACGTGAAACACGGCTTCGGCGTGCGTGGAATTCAGTTCGTCGACGCAGCGCTGGGGTCCGACGGTTTCGTAGAGCAGGGAACCCATGGCGCCGTCGGTGACCAGGATTTTTTGGGCCAGGCGCTCGTTGAAATCTTCAATCCGCATGTCCGGTTAGCTCGCCTCGATTCGATCTGAAATGCACCCGGCCCGCACAGTTAAGAAGGCCGTATCAAAAGTCACCCATTATATCATCCGGGCGACTTTCTCCCACGATGCCATGCCGGGCGTTATCCGACCGCTACCTCGCCAAGATTGAAGAGTGACGTGCCGATTTCAAGGACGTTGTCGCGGAGGACGAGGCATCAAAAGTGTAATTGCGAGGTATGCGCCTCAGCGTTTTTGCGTGGCCAGACCGGCGATGGTGTCCATCAAGTCAAACTTGGTCAGCACTTCGAGTTTGGCGTCGGGCATTTCCACGAAAACGGCGGGACTGTCGTGGCTGAGAATGTAGGTGACGCGCTCGATGGGTGAATTCGCCGGGACTTGCGGAAGCGGGTTGCCCATGACTTCGCGAATGACGAGTTTGCGGAGATCTTTCCCCTGCAGCGCCAGATTCAGAATTTGATCTTCAAATACCGAGCCGATCGATTTTCCTTCTTCGAAAACCGGAAGCTGCGAAATGTCCTGCTGCTGCATGGTCTGCAGCGCGTGAAATACCGTTTGATAAGGACCGACGACAATCATGTCGCGGGTTTTGCCATTCTGACGTTTGACGCGGATGACGTCGGCGGCGGATAGCGCTACTTCAGCGTCGGTGTAGCTGTGCTCCCGCATCCAGCCGTCGTTGTAAACCTTCGACATGTAACGCGAGCCGGAATCAGGCATGAAGGCGACGATCATGTCGCCCGGTTGGCAGGTCTTGGCCAGCTTCAGCGCAGCAGAAATGCAGCCGCCGCCGGAACCGCCGGTGAAGATGGCTTCCTGTTTGGCGAGCCGTCGGGCCCAGACGAAACATTCTTCGTCGTTCACCTGGTAGACGTCGTCGAGGATTTTCATGTTCATGGTGCCGGGAAAAAAATCTTCGCCGATGCCTTCGACCACGTAGGTCAGAGCTTTGCCGGTCTTGCCGGTTTTGAATGCTTCGTAATACAGCGAGCCGACCGGATCGACGCCGATGATTTTGACGTTGGGATTTTGTTCCTTGAGATATTTTCCCACGCCGGAGATGGTGCCGCCGGTGCCCACGCCGCAAATGAAGTGAGTGATTTTGCCTTCAGCGTCTTTCCAGATTTCGGGGCCAGTGGTGTGGTAATGCGCGTCGGGGTTCGCCGGATTTTCATACTGATTGGGGTAAAAAGAATTTGGAATTTCGCGGGCGAGTTTTGCGGCCACGGAGTAATAGCTGCGCGGATCTTCGGGTTCGACGGCGGTGGGGCAAACGATTACTTCGGCGCCGAACGCTTTGAGCAGATCAATTTTTTCGCGCGATTGCTTGTCGGTGATGGTGAAGACGACTTTATAGCCGCGCACGCAGGCGACCAGCGCGAGTCCCATGCCGGTGTTGCCGGAAGTTCCTTCGATGATGGTGCCGCCGGGTTTCAGTTTGCCGGTACGTTCGGCTTCATCGATCATCCACAGGCCGATGCGGTCTTTCACCGAGCCGCCGGGNNTCGAGAATGTTGTTGCACTTCATGTGGGCGTGTTCGCTCCTGCTGATGCGCGAGTGGGAACAATCAAGAGTAGAGAAATTGGCAAAATGAGGCAAGGGCGAAGGGCTGGGAAGTTTCGGTGACTGGCGGGCCAGCGCAAGCGCGGCGGTAAAAGGCTCAGTGCCCGGCGTGCTATGCTTTTTTTGACGGCGCCAAATTTGTAGGCACGGGAGATCACGGCCGGTTGTGAGCGACGCAAATAGGCTCGATCTGATGTTTTACGATGGACACTGCGGGCTCTGTCATCGAGCAGTTCGTTTTGTTTTGGCTGAAGACCGCGAAGGCAAATTGTTTCGGTTTG
>PMHK01000147.1:44672-48009 GCA_003156635.1 Acidobacteriota bacterium
AGGCGGCTGGGCGGAGCTTGAACGGTTGTGGCGGTGGTGCTGGGTGTCGTGCCGCGAGGGTTGCGCGATTTTGTTTATGATTTCGTGGCACGCGTGCGGTTTCGCGTTTTTGGGCGGCGGGAAGATTTGTGTCCGGTGATGCCAGCCGAGTTGCGCGCGAGATTCGATTCGTAGGGGAGGCCGAGATGCAGGAGAGGCTGAATATTTCTTCGGGATCGCCGTTTGAGCCGCAGGTGGGGTACTCGCGGGCGGTGCGCGTGGGACCTTATATATCCGTTTCGGGAACGACGGCGTTCGATGCCAGCGGGGCCATTGTGGCGGTGGGGGATCCCTATGGGCAGACCGTGCAAATTTTGAAAAATATCGAGTCGGCGCTCAGCAAGGCCGGCGCAAAAATGGGCGACGTGGTGCGGACGCGGATTTTTGTGACGAATATCGCGCAGTGGAGGGAAATTGGGCGGGCGCATGGCGAGGTGTTCGGAAGCATCCGGCCGGCGACGTCGATGGTCGAAGTGAAGAGCCTGATCGCGCCGGAGATGCTGCTGGAAATTGAAGCGGATGCGATTGTGCTGTGAGAGCCTGGCAGCACGGCTGACCGGCGTAACTTGTGAAATAACAAGGTTCCGGGCAGCGATGTAACCAAATATTAACAATGGCGTGGCGGGTATTTCGCTAAAATCGGCGGCCATGGCGAACGACACGCTGCAGATTGTTTCGAGTGACGGCAACCGGGCCGGGCAGAAGATTTTGAAACTGACTGGGTCATTGACGATTCATTCGGTTTTCGCGTTCCAAGAGGCTACGCGTGAAGAAACGGCGCAGCAGGTTATTTTGGACTTTAGCGGCGTTCCCTACATGGATTCGGCGGGGCTCGGCGCGCTGGTCGGGGCGTATGTAGCGGCGCAGCGAACCCAGCGCAAGTTGGCGGTCGCGGGAGCGAACACGCCGGTGAAGACACTCATCGATATGACCCAAGTGGGCACCCTGATCAAGTGCTACGACAGCGTCGCCGCCGCGCAAGCGGCGTTGGGATAGTCAAACAGAAATCACTTTTTTCCGAAAGTAGAAACGATCAGGGCGGCGAAGTTTGCCGCCCTTTTTTTGTGCAGCGATTTTCTCAATGAGCCGGGGCAGGCTTTGGGGCGACTGGAGTTGCGGCATGCTCGGCGTCGAGCTTCGGTTGGATCCACTTAAATACTACGCGGACCAGAAGCACGTTGATGAATATGGAGAGGAGTGACGCGGCCAGCGTGGTGGTAAATACTTCGTCGCCGACGAGGTTCGCTTTTCGCGCGACTTGCACCAGGATGAAGGACAGCTCGCCGATTTGAGTCAGGCCGACCGCCACTGCAATCGATGTCCAGGTGGAATACCGGAAGAGTTTCATGACGCCGAACCAGATGGCGAATTTGCCGAAGATGATCAGGGCCAGCATCACTCCGAGCAACGGCAGGTGATCGACGATGACCTGCGGCACCACCAGAGTTCCGAGCGAAACAAAAAACAAGGCGACGAAGGCGTCGCGGAGCGGAATTAGCGTGGTGTGCGCGTGATGCAGGTCATCCGCGCCGCTGATGGCGAGACCGGCGAGGAACGCGCCGAGAGCCACGGAGAATCCACAGGCTTGGGCCACGCTGGCGGAGACCAGGCAGATCGCGATAGCGACGAGCAACAAAAGCTCCGGGTCTTTGGTGCGCGAAACGCGGCGCAGGACGCGCGGGACCACGGTCATCGCCAGAAACGCGAGCGGTATCAGAAGCAAGGTGGCTTTGCCGAGGGTCCAAGCCGCCGTCTTCAAACGTCCTTCGGCCGGGCCGCTAAAGATCGGAATGACGATGGTCATGAAGACCACCGCGACGTCCTCGACCAGGGTAATACCAATCATCACCCGGCCGTAATTGGTGCCCATGGCGTCGCGGTCGGCGAGCAGGCGGGCGAGGACCATGGTGCTGGCGACTGAGATGGTCGCGCCCATAACGAGGCCTTGAATCATGGTCCAACCAGCAAGCCAGGAAGCGCCAAGCGCGATGGCCAACGAGAGCAAAATTCCTAGTGTGCCGCCACCGAGAGCGATCCACTTCACCCGCATCAGGTCCGGGATGGAAAATTCCACGCCGATGGAAAACATCAGCAGGACCACGCCGACTTCGGCGAAAACTTCGAAGGCGTGATGATCGGAAATCTTGATGCCGGGAGTAAACGGGCTGATCAGGATGCCGCCGAGGACGAAGCCTAGGATCAACGGAAGCTTGAGCCGCCAGGCCAGCAGGCCGCCGGCGATGGCGGCGACGAAAACGTAGGTTAAATCGCGAAAGAGAATTGGATCGGCTTCCATGTTTCGGCGGCGTCCTCGGTTTCGGTTTGCGGCCAAATAATAGCGCAGTAACGTGACCGGTGGCGGGAAATTCCTCGATGGTTTTTGCGACCAGTTTGAGAACACGGACGCAACACGCGCGGTTTGCGTCGATTGGTATGCGATAGAATGACGGGGCAATGGAACGATTTTATCGCGCGACGATGAAGATCACCGGCGACACGGTGTTTGGCCGCCTGGCCTTCACTTTTTTGCTGGTTTGCGCGATCGCGGTGGGCGCGGCAGTGGGGCTGCTGTTCGTGTACAGCAGCGACCTGCCGGAAATCCGCGCGCTGCAAGATTACCGCCCCAACGTAGTCACCGAACTGTACGCCGACGATGGACAATCGATCGGCACGTTCGCGCTGCAGCGAAGAATTCTGGTCACTTACCAGCAAATCCCCAAAGTCCTGAAAGACGCGGTGCTGACCACGGAAGACCAGCACTTCGAGGAACATTGGGGCGTGGATATTCCGCGCGTGCTGGAAGCGGCGTGGCATGACATTGCCAAGCACCGGCTGGCCGAGGGCGCGAGCACGTTGACCATGCAGCTGGCCGGGGGATTGTTTTTGAATCGCTCCGACCGCAGCGCGCAACGAAAAATCCAGGAAACGCTGCTGGCGATACAGATCGAGCGGCATTACACCAAAGAACAGATTTTCACGATGTACTCGAACCAGATTTATCTGGGTTCGGGCAACTACGGGTTCGAGGCGGCGTCCGAATATTATTTCAGCACGCCGATCGAGCGGCTGACGCTGAGCCAGGCCGCGACGCTGGCCGCGATTATTCGCGGACCGATCTATGCCCCGGTGAATCATCCGGAACGGGCCAAAACGCGGAGGAACCTCGTTTTGTCGTTGATGCGGCACGAAGGAAAAATTACGCGGGCGCAGGCAGAAGCAGCCGCTGCGGAGCCTCTGGGATTGAAGCTCGCGTCGTTGCGCAACGATCTGGCGCCGTATTTTATCGAAGAGGTGCGCG
>PMHK01000178.1 GCA_003156635.1 Acidobacteriota bacterium
TACCGCCTGCTCCGCGCCCTGGTTCGCCGCCGCGCCTAAAATCGAATCGAGTAGCGGCAGCAGCGAGGCTTCGCCTTCCAGCGAATATCGTTTCGTCCCCAGATACCGCGTCTGCAAGACCTGCTCGAAAATCTCGGCCCGCACCAGCCAGTCCAGAATCCGCGCGCGATCCACTTCCGGNNCCGCGTCGCCCTCCGGCCCGGTTACATCCAGGTCCGGCATCGCTACAGGCTGCACGTCGCCCAGCGGATCGAGCTTCGCCTGCAAGAATCCCCAGCGCCGGAACGCATCCCAAATCCGTTCCTGACCGTCTTTCGTTGCCGCCGCTTCTAGAATTTCGTGTTGCCTGCTCATTTCGAGTCCTTAGTCGCTATCACTATTATAATAGTCCCGCCGCGGTTCCGGCGAGCCGCGAGTTTAGGTTTCCTTCCACGCACCCAAGGCCCGCAGCACCAGCACAAATTGTCCCAAATGATACGCGTTATGGTCCGCCAGCAGCACCGCCTCCCGCAAAACCGTCTGGCCCTCTCCATGCGGGATTTTCGCGAACAGATCGGTGCGCGGATCCTTAATCAATTTCACCATCGCCTCCGTATCCGCCGTTAAAACTCGCACCGACTTTTCCCACGCGGAATTGTCCGGTGGGGTCGAAGTCTTCGGCCAATATCCCCCCGGCCACTCCAATGCTTTGTATTTAGGGTCGATGCAGAAATCGAGAATGTCCCGTTGCGTGATTCGGGCGTGTTCCAGCAGTTGCCACGGAGTATGCGGCAGCCCCGGAGCTTNNTTGTCGGCCGGCAGATCGGCCAGCGCCGACTTCCAGCCCACGTGTGCGCCCTCCCAGGTCAGCGTTTCCGCAAGTTGTCGGCGCAACGCCGTATCGTGGTTCTCCGTTTTCGATGCGGACCGCTTTTTGGCCGGCTTCTTTTTCGCCTTAGTTGCCATCCCCTTCTCCCCAAACTCTGTTGTTAGCCTCGACGCCGCAGAGTATGATTCGCCGAAATTCTTCTTCCCGGAGCCAGCGTGCCTAATTTCAAATTTTCTCGCCGCGAATTTTCCAGCGCAATNNCCACATACAGCCGCGAATTTTCCAGCGCAATCACTAAATCGCTGGCCTTAGCCTTTGCCGCCCCAGCCCGTCCCTCGTTTTTCGATGCGCGCCACCGCCACGCGGTTCCCGCTGGCGCCATTCGCCTGAATTTCAACGAAAATCCCTACGGCCCTTCACCTAAAGCTGCCGCCGCGCTCGATTCCTGCGCCGCCATCACCTCGCGCTACCCGGACGATAGCCTCCTCGACCTCACCGACGCCATTGCCCAAAAATATAGCCTGACTCGCAACAATATCGCGCTGGCCTGTGGCTCCACCGAAATCCTTCGCGTCGCCGACGTCACCTTCCTCGATTCCGGAAAACAGGTCGTCGCCGCCGACCCCACGTTCGAAGCTGTGCTCGAATATGCGCGCGCTATGCACGCCAACGCCGTCAAAATCCCGCTTACCTCCGGCCATCGCCAGGATCTTCCCGCGATGGCCGCGGCCTGCACCTCCAAAACCGGCGTCCTTTATATATGCAATCCCAACAATCCCACCGGCACCCTCGTGACTCGCGACGAAATGGCCGCCTGCCTCCAGGCCGTTCCGCCCACCACGCTCGTCCTGGTCGATGAAGCCTACAACGACTTCGTCACCGATCCACATTACTCGAGCGCCCTCGAATTCATCCCGAAATATCCCAATGTTCTGGTCGCCCGCACTTTCTCCAAAATTTACGGCATGGCCGGCATGCGTCTGGGCTACGCCATCGGCGCCAAAGAACAAATCGAGCGCATCTCCGGTAATCTCCTGCAGGATAATTGCAACGCCGCGGTCGTCGGCGCTGGTCTAGCCAGCCTCGCCGATCACCAAAATGTCGCTGCCTGCCGCGACCGTCTCGTCGCCACCCGCACTTGGCTCTGCGACGCACTCACCCACGACGGCCGCACCTTCATTCCCTCGCATGCGAATTTCGTAATGATCGATATGGGCTCCGACGTCCAGGCTTTCATCGACCAGTTTAAAGCCAAAAATATTCTGGTCGGCCGCCGCTTCGCCTCCATGCCCAATTTCATGCGCGTCACCATCGGCACTCAGCCCGAAACGGAAGCATTCGTCGCCGCTCTTGGCCAGATCGCCCCGGCCCGAGCCTCCAAAGCAGCGTAAAAGAGAAGCCACTCGCCCAAAAAAAAAGCTCTTCACCGCGCTCACGCGCGGCGAAGAGCCTTCTGACACAGAACTCTACCTCCGGGCCTATTTCATGTCGGGCGGGTCAATTTCACTCACCGCTGAGACCTGAAATGATCTCGCTTCGATTCAAACCCGGCGAACTTACGCCTGTTGCGCCGCCGCCGCAGTCGGGCTCGTCGTTCGCCGGTGTTGAAAACATTCCCGGCAATAGACGGGGCGCCCCTGAGTGGGCTTGAATGGAACTGTCGTTTCCTTCGCGCACTGCGAGCAGACCGTCTTCGTCTCCACTCGCTGGGCTGTGCCTGCGGAAGCGCTTCCTCCCGCCGCCCGGCTTGCCTTGCACGCTTTACACCGCTTGGGCTCGTTTTTGAAACCCTTGTCGGCGAAAAACATCTGCTCGCCCGCAGTAAAAACAAACTCGGCCGAACATTCGGCGCACTTCAAGACCCTATCGTGGTATTCCATACGCTGCTCCCGGGCAAACCCTACTGGAGTATGGCAGCGGAACAGTCCACGCCAGACGAAATGGAAAGTGCCTTACTACCCGCACTTCTCCAATCTCGCCTGACCCGAACCTGTTTGAGTGGACCCAGACAAATTGGTCACTAGTCTTGCTCACGCCGTTGCTTTTTTCGGAGACGCTTACGCGAGAGGGCTTCTTTCGCACGCCGCCGTTCACCTGGTTTCATGTAGTAGCTGTGCTTTTTGATCTCTTTGATGATGTCCTCCGACTGCACTTTGCGCTTAAAACGCCGGAGCGCATTCTCTAGAGATTCACCCTCTTGAATGACAACTTCTGCCACGCGTATTCACCCCCGATTCCCCGTTGATTGTTAAAGTTTCACTGATGGGTAGATACCAGTGTACCCGGTTCACGCCTGAACCGGCAATTGCAAGTTCTTCTATCGCCAGCCAGCGCGTAAGTCAAGTTGAATTTGTGTAAATCGCAACATCTGCCCGTTTTAACCTTTTAGTAAAATTCCTTAAATTTGAATCTTTCGCCCGCTCCAACCGTGCAGGTGTAACAATTTCGGTTCTTCAGTATCGGGAATTCCCCCATTCTCTCCTCGGGTTTTTCCCGATGAGACTTGCGGCAGCCCCGCGCCATGCTGGTAGAATGGCGTTCCGAACGGCCACGGCCAGGAGCTCTCATGCCTCTGATGCGCAACGCGATCGGTGTTCTGTTGGCCGGCGGTCAAGGCGAACGCCTTTGGCCCTTAACTCGCGATCGCGCCAAGCCCGCCGTCCCCTTCGGCGGCATTTACCGCATCATTGACGTCACTCTCTCGAATTGCCTGAATAGCGATCTCCGCCGCGTTTTCGTCCTCACTCAATACAAATCGCTCAGCCTCAATCGCCACGTGCGCCGCGGCTGGTCCACGCTCATGGGCCACGGCGAATTCATCGAAATCCTCACCCCGCAGATGCGCGTTTCGCAGCACTGGTATCAAGGCACCGCCGACGCCGTCTACCAGAACATTTATTCCATCGGCTCCGAACAATCGAATTTCGTTTTCATTCTTTCCGGCGATCACATTTACAAAATGAATTACCTGAAGATGCTCGAGCAGCACGTCGAATCCGGCGCCGAAGTCACCGTCGCCACCTTCGAAGTTACCGCCGAAGAAGCCGCCGGAAGTTTTGGCGTAATCGAAACCGATAGCGACTGGCGCATCATCGGCTTCGAGGAAAAACCCAAAAATCCGAAACCTTCCCGCCTACATCCCGACAAAGTTAACGCCTCCATGGGCGTTTATTTATTCAATACCCAGATGCTGCTCCCCACTCTGATCGCTGACGCCGAAGACCCCAACTCCAAACACGATTTTGGCAAGGACATCATTCCGCGCCTGATCGATAAGCACCGCGTCTACGCCTACAATTTTCGCGACGAAAATAAAAAAGAAGAAGCCTACTGGCGCGATGTCGGCACCGTCGACGCCTACCACGAAGCCAACATGGATCTCGTTTCCGTGTCCCCGGTCTTCAACCTCTACGACAAAAGCTGGCCGCTCAATACCTGGCAGCAGCAATATCCGCCGGCCAAATTCGTTTTCGCCGACCCCGAACGCACCGGCACCGCGCTCGACTCCATCGTCGGCGCCGGCTCCATCATCTCCGGCGGCCGCGTCACCAAATCCGTCCTCGGCCTCGACGTCCGCGTCAACAGCTACTGCGAAGTCGACCAGTGCATCTTCTTCAACCACGTTAACGTGGGCCGCCGCAGCCGTATCCGCAACGCCATCATCGACCGCCACGTCAATCTTCCCGCCGGCACCGTCATCGGCTACGACCTCGAAGCCGACCGCGCCCGCTACTCCGTCACCGATAAAGGCGTGATCGTCGTCGTCCGCCCCGAATCCATGATCGAAGAACCGGAATGAGCAGTTTCACGGATTTCCTACGCCGCCGTTAAATCGTACGGATCACCAGCGCCGGGGGGCGCGAAATAGGTTAGCCCGGTCGGTTGGGGCCGGGAAAAATCGAAAGAAGAATCGGCCAGCGCCGGAGGTGCGACACGCCCCCGTATAATTTGGGCCGTGTCTCGCAATCATGCATTCCATTCTCAAAAAACTTTCCGGCGGCACTCGCCGCACTCTCGGCCAGACCAACGAAATCGTCATCGAAGTCCTGAATAATCCCCGTGTCTTCCCGCAACTCGTCGCCGCCCTGACCTCCGATGACGAAGTCCTTCGCATGCGCGCCGCCGACGCCATCGAAAAAATCACCGCCGAGCGACCCGATCTCCTGCAGCGCTTCAAAAAGAAATTCCTGGCCGTGGCCAACCGCACCGATCAACAGGAAGTCCGCTGGCACGCCGCCCAAATCCTCCCGCGCCTGAAACTCACCACCATCGAACGCGCCGTCGTCGTCGAAATTCTCTTCGACTACCTGCGCGATAAAAGCAGCATCGTAAAAACCTTCGCCATGCAGGCTCTCGCCGACCTTGCCGCCCGCGATCCGCAACTCCAATCCAAAATCCGCCCCCTCCTCGAAGAACTCACCCAAATTGGCACACTCGCCATGCGCGCCCGCGGCCGCAAACTTCTCCACCAGCTATCCCGCTAATCTCCCGGCCATCCAATCGATTGACTGACCGCCAGTCAGTCGGGTACCATGAAACTGCAATGCGTACACCACAAATGGCTACTCAACCTTCCACCGCTTCAAATCCTCCGTCCGTCTTCCAATTCCGCGCCTTCACCCTCTTGTGGTCCGCGCGCATCTTCTCCACCCTCGCAGTCCAGGCCGAAAGCGTCACCCTCGGCTGGCAGGTTTACACCATCGCCCGCCTCTCGCGCTCCGTCGATCAAAGCGCCTTCCTGGTCGGCATGGTCGGCCTCGTCCAATTCGTCCCGTTGTTTTTGCTCGCGCTCCTCGCCGGCGCCACCGCCGACCGCAACGAGCGCCGCACCATCATGCTCCTCTGCACCGTCGTCGAAATTATTTGTGTCCTACTTCTCGCCGCCGTCTCGCTCCGCTCTCATCAAACACTGTTTCCCATTTTTGCTATCGCCGCCATCTTCGGAGCTTCACGCGCCTTTCTTTCTCCGGCCAGCGGGGCGATCGCTCCCATGCTTGTCCCGCGTGAAATTCTGCCTCACGCCATCTCCCGCACCGCGCTCGCCGATCAAGTCGCCTTCGTCGTCGGCCCCTGGATTGGCGGTGTGCTTTGCGCCTTCTCGCCCGCTCTCGCTTACGCTGGCTGCGCTGTACTCTATTCCGTCGCGGCCGCGCTGCTGCTCTCCATGCGCGCCAATACCCGCCCCGAATCTCAGCCCGGTTCGCGTCTCGAACAAATTCGCGAAGGCCTCGCCTATCTCTGGACCAACAAAATCGTCTTCGGAGCTATTTCTCTCGATCTCTTCGCCGTCTTGCTCGGCGGCGCCACCGCCTTGCTCCCGGTTTTCGCCAGCGATATTCTAAAAGTTGGCGCGCACGGTTTCGGCCTGCTGCGCTCCGGTCCCGCCATCGGTTCAACGGTCGTGGCCTTGGCGCTCAGCCGCTGGCCGCTGCATCGTCGCGCCGGGCACTGGATGTTCGCCGGCGTCGCCGGCTTCGGCGTCGCTACTTTAGTCTTCGCCCTATCGAAATCCATGATCGTCTCCATGCTCGCCATGATCGTTCTCGGCGCCACCGACATGATTTCCGTCTACGTCCGCCAGACTCTCGTTCAGATCGTCACTCCCGATCGCATGCGCGGTCGCGTTTCCGCCGTCGCCAGTCTTTTCATCGGCGCTTCCGGCGAACTCGGCGAGTTCGAAACTGGCGTCGTCGCCCGCTTGCTCGGACCGGTCGGCGCCGCAATTTTTGGTGGATTAGGGTCGCTGGTGGTTACCGGGGCGTGGGCCTGGATGTTCCCTGCCCTGCGTCAGGCGGACCGTCTCGACGTCAGCGAGGAATGAACACCATGCCCAGCTCAAAAATGTCGAAGCACCGCGGCAAACCTCCCCGCACGAAGCCTGCAGAAGTGCGGCGCGACGATCTAATGAATGCCGCCGTTTCCCTCTTCCTCAAAAATGGCGTCGCGCACACCGCCATCGAACAAATCACCACCCGCGCCCAAGTTGCCAAAGGCACTTTCTATCTCTATTTTTCTTCGAAGGAAAATATCCTGGAGGCGCTCGGTGAACGCTTCGCCGAACAATTGCTGGCGGGAATAAAAGCAGCCGTCGCCGAAAAGCCGGCTCACCACTGGAAGGAAAAACTCGCGGCCTGGTCCGCCGCCTGTCTCACCGGCTATCTCGATTCAATCCGTCTGCACGACATCGTCTTCAACCGTGCCCGCTCACGTCCACACACCCGCGTGGGTCTCATCGACAACATCATCATCGATCACCTTGAAGACCTGCTGCAATCCGGCACTCGCCGGCGCGCCTGGAAAATCGAAGACCCTCGCTTTACCGCCGTGTATCTTTTTAGCGCACTCCACGGCATCGTCGATTACACCGTAGCCCGCGAAAAACGCCCAAATGTCCCGCTCCTGAAAAAAAGAATCGAACATCTTTTCTTCCGCACCGTCGGCCTCGCCCCCACCTAGAAAAACCTCCGTACCCTCCGGTTTTTCTCTGTGCCCTCCGTGTTAAATCTTTGCAGCAGCCCACGCCAGACACCGTAAGAGGTCGCCGGGCCGAGAATGCGTGTGTACATGGAAAAAAATCATTCAACCTGCTAGCGTGAATAGAAGGCACTTTGCAGTGCACCCGGGGGCGCGACAGGCAAATTGCGACGCCGCCAATAAGGCCTCAAGCTATTGCGGGTGGCCCATCCTTCTCGACTCTGGAAGGGTGGGAACTCTTGACTGCGCTGAAACTAGCTGCCGTCACAGCAGCAACGCCCAGCGCGTTCGCCTCACACCCTCCATCCGCCTTTCACACTCGATCTCTCCACTCGATCTCCCCGCGCGTTTTTCAGATCGTCACTTCGGGCGATCTGAAAACACACTTATCCATCAGAAAACAAAGGACAAACGTGATTTCAGATCGACAGTCTTTTGGCTGGGGGGTAAGCTCGTTCCCGCCGCGCAAATTGCGAACCGTTCACTCGCGCCAGCAATTTCNNTTCACACGAAAACCGCGCTCAGAAACGCCGTGCAAACTCCAAATTTCAATTTTCGATTTTCCAGTCTCTACAGGTTCAAGGCGTTTCGCCCCAGGAACCGTGCCTTCGGTCCTAATTCTTCCTCGATCCGCAGCAGTTGGTTGTACTTCGCGATCCGATCCGTCCGCGATGCGGAGCCGGTTTTGATCTGCCCCGAACCCATCGCCACCACAAAATCCGCCAGAAACGTGTCCTCTGTTTCTCCCGACCGGTGCGAGACGATCGACGCGTATTTCGCTTTGCGCGCCATCTCCACCGCTTCAATCGTTTCGCTCACGCTTCCGATCTGGTTCAGCTTGATCAGAATCGCATTGCCGATTCCTTCCGCAATTCCACGCGCGAAAATCTTCGGGTTGGTCACGAACGCGTCGTCGCCCACCAGCTGGATTTTCTTGGACCCGGCTTTTCCGCCGCCAAGTTCCTTCGTGATCAGCTTCCAGCCATCCCAGTCGTCTTCGGCCAGGCCGTCCTCGATCGAAATAATGGGATATTGCCGGACCCAGTTGGCCCAGAATTCCACCATCTGCTCGGAGGTGCGCGCCGACTTATCCGATTTCTTGAAAATATATTTCTTCGTGGTGCGGTCATAAAACTCGCTCGCCGCCGGATCCAGCGCGATCGCGATCTGTTCGCCGGGCTTGTACCCCGCCGCGGTAATGGCCTCCAGCACGCGTTCCACCGCCTCCTCATTCGACTTCAGGTCCGGCGCAAATCCGCCTTCGTCCCCCACCGCCGTGGAGTACCCGTTCTTTTTCAGCACCGCCTTCAGGTTATGAAAAACCTCCACGCCCCAGCGCAGCGCTTCGTGAAAATTCGGCGCCCCCACCGGCATCACCATGAATTCCTGCGCATCCACGGAATTGTCTGCGTGCGCCCCGCCATTGATGATGTTCATCATCGGCACCGGCAAGATATTCGCCGAAGCATCGGACGCGTACTTCGAAAGGTATACGTACAGCGGCTGCCGCATGGCCATCGCCGCCGCGCGCGCCGCGGCCATCGACACCGCCAGAATCGCGTTGGCTCCGAACTTCGACTTGTTCGGCGTGCCGTCGGCGTCGATCATTTTCTGGTCGACCGCATTTTGGTCCGCCGCATCCATGCCGGCCACCGCTTTCGCGATTTCCGTGTTGATATGCCCCACCGCTTTCAGCGTGCCTTTGCCCAGGTACCGCGCCTTGTCACCATCGCGCAATTCGATCGCCTCATGCTCCCCGGTCGACGCCCCCGAAGGCACCGCCCCGCGCCCAATCGCTCCACCTTCCAGCCGCACATCGGCTTCCACCGTCGGGTTGCCGCGCGAATCGATGATCTCGCGCCCGTGAATGCTTACGATTTTCGTGGACATGGGTCTCCTATGATCGTGTTCGTTTTTAGCGACAAACATCGTAATCGCTTTGGGCCGCGTCGTTCAAGGCAAGAGAAGGAAAAGAAGCACGCCTTTTCCAATGCTTCAGCGTGGGCAGACAAAAACGATTTGCGAGACCGACGGCAGCCCGATCAATTCGACGCGCAGCTCGCGCGGCGCGAAGCGGTTGGCGTCGCCGGCCAGCCGCACCACCTCTTCCGCGCCCAGCGTCCGCGAGTACAAATCGGCGCGCAGAGCATAGGAATATTCTTGGTAGCGCAGTTTCTTCGCTGCTGCCGTATCGGCGGCGAATTTCATCATGGCGTCCCAGAAATTGCCGGATCCAAACAGTGCCCGAAGCCCGCGCTTCTTCGTCGCCTCTTCGCGCGTAATGCGCAGGGCATGCCGCGGCGGCGAGCCGCTCGATTCCAGAATCGCTGCCGTGCAGCGCTCCATGGCGAACGGTCTCGACGGGTCAGCATCGGGATAAGTATCGAGGATTTCCTGCAGCGCGGCGCAGTCCGGCGCAAACCCATCCCACCAATAGCGATACGAACGAAAGGTAACCGTCCCGGCTCGCAAAATCTGTTCTACGCGGCGCGGGTTCTTCCCCACAACCTGCACCACCATATCCACCAGTTCCGTGCCACGAAAAGTTTGCGGCACCACCGGACGGATGCTCAGATGCCCGGCTACCTCTTCGGTATATTTTGCGGAAATAGTTTCAGGAAGTGGCACGCTAGCGCAGCGTCAGGACTTTGGCGACAGGGTCTCACGAACTTTATCGCTCAAAACTTTGCCATCGATCGCTTTACCTTCGAGTTTGGCGCGCGCGGCCTTCACCACCGCGCCCATTTGCTTCAGCGAATCCGCGCCCGATTCGCTTACCGCCTCCGAAATCGCGCGCGTCATTTCTTCGTCGCTCGGCGCAGCCGGAAGGTACTGCTCGATAATCACGATCTCTTTTTTCTCTTTCTCCGCCAGGTCGGGCCGCCCTCCCTGTGTAAACTGCTCGATCGATTCTTTTCCTTTTTTTACCAGGGTTTGCAGGATCTGCAGCGATTCCAGGTCGTCCAGCGGCTTCATTTTCTCCACTTCTTTCAATTTCAATGCGCTTTTCATCATGCGCAGCACGCTCAGGCGCAGCTCGTTTTTCTCTTTCATCGCCGCGGTCAGGTCAGTTTGAATCCGTTCCAGATAACTCATTCGCCGTCCCCCAATTTGCAGCTAAGAATATCACACCGATTTCGGGTGCGCCGGGATTGCGCTCCTGGATTCTATGCAATGTATTCGTGCCGTCAATTTGACTCTGTTCGGTTCAGTCGTTAGGCTGTTTGCCATGAAAATTATTATTGCGGACAAGATCAGCGAACGCGGAATTGCCCTTCTAAAAGAAACCGGCTGGATTATTGTCTTGCCGGCGGCCACAGCTTTGGCGGCGGAAATCGCCGACGCCGACGGGCTGGTCGTACGCAGCGCCACCAAGGTGAATCGCGAGCTGCTCGAAAAGGCTCCCAAGCTTCGGGTCATTGGCCGCGCCGGGGTCGGCGTCGACAATGTGGACATGGAAGCCGCGACCAATCGCGGCGTGCTGGTCATGAACACGCCCGGCGGAAATGCTGTCAGCGTGGCGGAACATACCTTCGCCCTAATGCTGGCCCTGGCCCGCTCGGTGCCCAGTTCGAACACCGCGATTCAAGCCGGCCGCTGGGAAAAATCTTCCTCTGGCGTCGAACTGCGCGGAAAAACTCTCGGCCTGATCGGGCTCGGCCGCGTCGGAATCGAGGTGGCCAAGCGCGCCCGAGTTTTCGGCATGGACGTGATCGCCTACGACCCTTATGTAACCCAGGCCGCCGCGCGCGAAGTGGAAGTCGAACTCCTTCCGCTCGAAGACGTGTTGAAGCGCGCCGATGTAATTTCCTTGCATACCGCGCTCAGCCCAGCCACCGAGAAAATGATCAACGCCGCCGCCATCGCCCAGATGAAAAAAGGAGCACGGCTGGTCAATTGCGCGCGTGGCGAATTGATCGATGAAGTCGCGCTGGCCGAAGCCCTAAAGTCGGGCCACCTCGCGGGCGCCGCCGTGGATACTTTCGCGAAAGAGCCCCCGAAAGATTCGCCGCTGATCGGTTTGCCCAATGTGATTGCCACGCCGCATATCGCCGGCTCTACCGCCGAAGCGCAGGAACAGGTCGGCACGCTGATCGCGCAGCAGGTACGCGACTATCTCGCCGAAGGTTTGATTCGCAATGCCGTCAATATGCCGGCGCTATCTGGCGAACAATATAAGCGGCTGCGGCCTTACCTCGATTTGGGCGAACGCCTCGGCATGCTGGTCGCGCAAGCCGCTCCGTCACCGACCTTCACCCAAATTCGAATTCGCTATGCGGGCGAGCCAGCCGAACTCGGCTCGCACGTCGTGCGCAGCGCGGTCTTAGTCGGTGCGATGAATTTCGCGCTGGAGCAAAAAGTAAATATGGTGAACGCCGCCCAAGCCGCCACCGCCCGTGGCTTGACCGTCGAAGAAACCACGCGCCCGAAAAGCGTCGACGGCCAGGAACGCGGATTCCCCAACACCGTTGAAGTTTCGATCAAGGCCGCCGGAAAAGACCTCACCGTTGAAGGCACGGTCGGTCAAGATGGCACGCCCCGCATTCTGCTGATCGACGGCATCAAACTCGAAACTCCGCTCGAAGGCACGCTGCTGCTCACCCGCAATCGCGACGTGCCAGGTGTAATCGGCCAGGTAGGCACGACGCTCGGAAATCTCGGCGTCAATATCGCCACTTTCGCCCTGGGCCGCCGAGAACCAGTCCACGGCGCAGAAGCCGTCGCGTTGGTCCGGCTCGATGGAAAAGTCGATCCCAAAATCGTAGAAAAAATCCTGGCGATCTCCTCCATCACCGAAGCCAAACTGGTCCGCCTGCCGGAAAGCCCAGAGCACGATTCCATGGAGGCCCCACGATAATCACCGCAAGAAAACCGCCGGCGCGGCTCGAGAGCAGTAGCAAGGTAGAAAATTGTTATGCGTGTTGCGTGTTGCGGCGCAATCCAAGGTAGCTTAGACTGGATTCTCCCACGCATCACTCGGTCGGGGCGTAGCGCAGCCTGGCTAGCGCGCCTGGTTCGGGACCAGGAGGTCNNTCAAATCCTTTCGCCCCGACCAATCTAATCCCATGACTTCAATTACTTACAGCGTCGCCGTTTTTGGAAGAACTCAAAGTTGAGTCCGGTTGAGTCCTATTGAAACCAAAAACCAACGATTCGAGCGCGTTCACTGCCCTCCTCTGATCGTCGGGAATGGCGTGGACATAAACCTCGCGTGTGATTTCGGCGGNNAGTGTCCGAGTAGAGCTTGCACGGTTCCCAGCGACGCCCCTACCGCGTCCAGCATCGTTGCATGCGAGTGACGGAGTGAGTGCCAGGTGATTCCGTGCAATCCAAGCTTGTTACACACGGGACGCAACTGACGACGCAGCAGATTATGCCTGCTGAGTGGTTGACCCTGTCGTGTGGCGAAGACAAGATCTTCCGTCTCGACTTCCGTTCGGCGTAGAGTTTGCAGAACGGCTGCAGTCTCATCGCCAAGGGGAATAACACGATTACTGCGTTCTGATTTTGGAGTATCGAAGTGTCCGTCGTATACGGTCGCGTCTACGCGAAGTGTCCGACGGGTCAGATCGACGTTCTTCCATCGTAGTGCCAGGAGTTCGCCAACACGCAAACCCGTCAGCACCAACAACGCCGCGATGGACCTGGCGGGCTCCTCCAAATTGCCCGTCAGATGGCAGATGTCCCTCGGCACCAGCATAGGCCTAGGAGCGGGCCTTAGCGGACGGCGGGGAAGCTTTGTCCTTCTAACCTGGTTGTCATTGAGGTAGTCCCATTGCTCGGCTGTTCCGAGTGTGCGACCCAACATCCCGCGAATTTCCTTCACCGTTTTCCAAGCCAGTCCACTAGTCAACTTTGCGACTAAGAAGGATTGGATTGTTTCGCGTTT
>PMHK01000175.1 GCA_003156635.1 Acidobacteriota bacterium
GTTGTTATGCAATCAAGTGCCTTTTCCGCCCGTCAATCCTGCTGCGGCTGCAACCCCACTGCGACCGCCCGCGCATCAGACTTGGGCCAACCTGGAAATTCCCCGACAACACCGATACAATCCGCGGCGTGATCGTCCTCATCATCCTCGTTGGCTCCCTCCTGATTTTCCGCGTCGCCGGCGTGTTCGGCGTCGCCGCATTCTCCACTTGGGTCGCGGCCGTGCGCTGGGCTCTCGCCGCCATGTTTCTTTTCACCGGCATCGCGCACTTCACCAAGGCCAAATACAGCATGGCCCGCATGGTCCCGCAGGTTTTTGGCAATGCCATGGCTTGGGTCTACTTCACCGGGCTCTGCGAAATCGCCGGCGCGGTCGGCCTGCTGCTCCCGCGATTCCGGAGCCTCGCCGGAATTTGCCTCATCCTGCTGCTCATCGCGATGTTCCCCGCCAACGCCAAAGCCGCCATCGAGCATCTGAAAGTCGCGGGCCGTCCCGCCACTCCCCTGTGGCTCCGCCTGCCCTTGCAGCTCGTCTTCATCGCCCTGGCCTGGTGGGTCAGCCGACTTTGATTGGACATTTCCCGCATGGATTGGGTTAGACTGGTTAGGTACGCCGGATTCATTCCCAGACAATAAAATTAAGTTCAAGCCTAAAACGGCAGGAGAAACGCATGTACTCAGTGAAATTGGAATACCAAGACCGCAAGAACGGACTCGAAGGACGCACGCTGCAGATTGACACCGGCTCGATGGCCGCCGCCATCGGCAAAGCCACCCGCGAATTCCTTAAGTCGCTCGACCGCAAGCAGCGTTTCGACGCCAACAAGAACGGCCTGACCATCGTCGCCAGCAAGATCGCCGACGACGAAGCGCCCGCCGAAACCGCCAGCAAAGCTTCCGCCTAACTCAACGTTTTTAGGGAACGCGGCGGTTCATTGCGCCGCCGCGTACTCCGAACACACCGGTACGCCCGCGTCGCAACCAAAATTGCCATCCGGAAGGACTACGCTTCGACGTTCTTGGCCGGGACTTCGCTCACGGTGCACGCCGCCACGCTGTCGCGCGTGGTGTTCTTNNGCTTCGTCGGCGAGATGCAGCAATTCCGCTTTCGTCCGTGAATCGCTGGGATACGCCGCCACTCCCACGCTGGCAGTCACGTGCGCGTTGATCCCGGTATCCTGCAGCCACACCGCTTCGCGAATCAGTTTGTGCAGCCGGCGCGCCACACCCATCGCATTCTCTTTCGACGTTTGCGGCAGCAGCACCACAAATTCATCGCCGCCATAGCGGAACGCCAGATCGATCAGCCGGCACTTATCCTTGATCGCCTGCCCAATCTCCGCCAGCAGCTTCGACCCCATCAAGTGCCCATGCGTGTCGTTGATCATCTTGAAATGATCGAGGTCGATGAAAATCAGCGAAAATTCAAACGCATACCGGTGCGACCGGTAAATTTCCGTATCCAGCATGAAATTCAAATGCCGCGCGTTGTACAAACTGGTGCAGTCGTCGGTAATCGTCAGCTCGTGAATCCGCTGTACGTGCCGCGCATTTTCAATCGCAATCGCGGCGTAATCCGCCAGCGCTTCCAGCAACGCCATGTCGCGATCGCTGAATCCCTCGGGCCCGATGCTGTTAATTAACTCGATCACGCCCAGGCACTGCTCGCGAAAACGCACCGGTACCGCCACGATCGACTGCGTTTCCATTTTCGTCTTAGCGTCCACTTGCCCGAAAAACCGCGAATCTTTCGAGGTGTCCGGCACCACTACCGCTTTGCCAGTCTGCGCTACCCAACCCGCGAGCCCCTGCCCGACCTTGATGCGCACATCCTTCAACGATTCCGCGCCCCGGCCGGTCGCGATCTGGAAATACAATTCGTTGCGGTCCACATCCATCAGCAGCAGCGACCAGGTATCCGGCCGCAGCACTTCATTGATCTTGTCCATGATCGTCCGCAGCACCTGGTCCAGCTGCAGCGACGACGTCAGGGCCTTGCCAAGTTCATGAAATACCGACACTTCGCTGGTGGATTCTGAAATCAGCGGCGGATCAATGGGAAACGGGACGGGGCTCGCCGCCGCGTTCGGGTTCCGGCGCCGTTCCACCCCTTCAAACGGACGTCCGTCCGGTTCTCGGCGCTTGGTGGCGCCTGGCGGGACAGAGCTCTTGCGGTCTGGTTTCTCAGTGCTCAACTCATCCATTATAGGAACGGCCTTGCGGCACTGCAACGGCCTTCGCGGTCCCATTGAAACAAATCGCCAATACCCGGCCATTTCTTTAGTCTAGGCCGGCGACATTGACACACCCTTCCCCGACGCCTATATTTTTGTGGGGCGGTTCGTTTCAGCGCATGTCTTCGACACCTTTCGGCGAACATCTAAAACGTGAACGTGAAATGCGGGGAGTTTCCCTGGAAGAAATTTCCTTGGCTACCCGCATCGCTCCGCGCTTTTTGGCCGCGCTCGAAAAAGAAGAGTGGGAAAAATTGCCCGGCGGCGTGTTCAACCGCGGCTTCATTCGCTCGGTCGCCCACTATCTCGGCCTCGATGAAGACAGCATGGTCGCCGAATATGCGCTCCACACCAAAGGCCGCCCGGAACCCGGCGTGGTTGCCGATCCTCCCGATGAGCCGGAAACCCAGTGGCGCCAGATTGTGGTTCTCGTCGTTTTTGCCGTCGTGGTCATCGCCGCCGGCTGGGCCGCCATCCAGTATCTGGTTCCGCGCGTCACCGAATACATGCACAAACGTTCGTCCGCGATTTCCGCTGCCAGGGTTGACGCTTCCGCTGCTCCGCTGCCGCTGAACGCGCTGCCGCCGAATTCCGATCCCGCCATCGTTTCCGCAGCGCCTCCCGTGCCGTCTGCCTCAGCTGGCAATCCCGCTGCGGCTGCTCTCGCCTTGAAATTACAAGCGACGCGGGCGACCGACATAAGCATCGTAGCCGACGGTAAAACCATTTTTAGCGGACGCCTGAATCCCGGCGACGCGAAAGACTTCAACGCCACTGCCAGCATTCAAATCTCTTCCAGCGAGGCTTCCGCTGTTTTGCTCGAGCTCAATGGAAAAATGGTCATGCTCCCCGGCCAGCCCGGCGCCTTCACGCTCACCCAAAAAGATTTGCCGCCTCCTCCGGGAGCCTCCCATTAACGCCGACCTGCGCGCCGCGGTTCGTGCCGGACAGGCGACGCCGGAACAAAAAATCGATATCGTTTCCGGTTCCCTGCCGCTGCCCCCCGCGGATTTCGCCGAGATGCTCGCCATCCTTTCGATGGACGACTCTCCGGCCATCGCCGAAGCCGCGCATGAATGCATCACCACCCAACCTCTCGCCTCGTTTATCGCCGCGCTCACCCGCACCGACGCTGATCCCCGTACTTATTCGTATTGCGCGGAATATCTTTGCGAACAGCCCGGCGTGGCCGACGCGCTCGCCAAAAATATTGCCTGTCCTCCGGCCGTCGTCACCCGCGTCAGCGCCTGCCTGACCAGTGACGGCATTCAGGCCTTGCTCGACAATCTCGACCGGCTCAGCTCCGATCCCGAGCTGGGCTCGAAGTTGGCCTACTCCACCGCCGCGACCCCCGAACAGCAGGATTTGCTCGCGGAAATTCAGACCAACAAGCAGCTCAAAGAGCAGGAAATCGCAGACACCGCCGCCAAAGCCGTGCCGGACGTACAGAAACGCAAAACCCTACTGCAGAGACTCGGCAGCATGAATGTGGTGCAGCGCATTCAATTGGCGGTGAAAGGCGGACGCGAAGAACGCGGCCTGCTGATCCGCGACCCCAACAAAATCGTGCAGCGTGCCGTGCTGCAATCTCCGCGCCTGACCGATTTAGAAGTGGAAAATTTTGCGGCGATGGCTAACGTTTCCCAGGAAGTGCTGCGGAATATTGCGAAGAATCGCGCGTTCATGAAGAGCTACATCGTAATGAAAAACCTGGCCAAGAATCCCAAATCGCCCATCGACATCACCCTGCACCTGCTGCCGCGCCTGATCCCCGCCGACCTGAAGCAGCTCGCCGGCAATAAAAACGTGCCGGAGACTCTGCGCTCCTCCGCTCAAAAACTCCAGCGCCAACGCAACATGGCCCGCCCCGCGGAATAAATCGCGCCGCCCAACCGTCTCCGGCTCTCACTGGCGGCCCAGCCGTCTCCGTTCCCTCGTCTTTTTTCTCGGTGTTCTCGGTGTTAAATCTTTGAAGTTCGGTTTCTGCACTTACCCAAATCACTTCGCCGCAGGAGCTTCGAGCGACTTCTCAATCTGCTTCTTGTACTCATTAGCCTTCACCAAGATCGCCGTCTCATCCAGCGTCAACATCTTCCGGTCTTCCATCACCATATTTCCGCCGATCACCACGCTCCGCACATCCGTAGCCTTCAACGCATAAACCAACTGCGAATACACGTTGTACATCGGCGTCGCATGCGGCGCAGTCGTATCCACCACAATCAAATCCGCCTTCTTCCCCGCTTCCAGCGACCCAATCAATTTTTCCAGATGTACCGCCCGGGCCCCGCCGATCGTCGCCATCTCCACCACTTGTTCCGCCGGCAACGCCCGCGAATCCATCCGCGTGATTTTCTGCAGCTTCGCCGCCAAGTCCATCTCCTCAAACATGTCCTGGTTGTTGTTGCTCGCCGCGCCATCCGTCGCCAGCCCCACCGCCGCCCCCGCCGCCAGCATATCCACCACCGGCGAAACTCCCGCCGCGGTTTTCATATTGCTCGAAGGATTGTTGGTGCAACCCACGCCGTACTGCACCAAAGTCGCGATGTCCGCCTGGTCCACCCACACGCAATGCGCGCCAGTCACGTCCGGCCCCAGAATTCCTTCGCGCGCCAGATAACCCACCGGCGTGATTCCATATTTCTCCCTGCTCAACTGCAATTCGAAGGGTGCCTCGGCCACATGAATCAGAATCGGCGCATGATTCCGCCGCGCCAGCGCCGCCGCCTCCTGCAACGTTTTCGCCGAGCAGGTGTACATGGAATGCGGCGCCGCCGCCGCGACGATCAGCGGATCGCCTTTCCAATGCTCGATAAATTTCTGGGTATACTCCAGCGCCTGTGCCACCGTTTTATTGTCCGGCGCCGGAAAATCGATAATCGTCTCGCCCAGCACTCCGCGCATCCCCGCTTCTTTCGTCACCCGTGCAACAGCATCCTCGAAATAATACATATCCGCATACGTCGTAATTCCGCCGCGCAACATTTCCAGCATGCCCAGCCGCGTGCCCCACACCACGAAATCCTCGGTGACGTTGCGCGCCTCCGCCGGAAAAATATATTTCTTCAGCCAGTCGTCCAGCGCCAGATCATCCGCCATGCCCCGGAACAAACTCATCGCCGCGTGCGCGTGCCCATTGATCAGGCCAGGCATCACAATCGCCCCACGCGCATCCACAATCTTCGCCGCGTCATATTGCGCCGCAATATCCGCACTCGGCCCCACCGCCACAATCGAATCCCCGCGCACCGCCACCGCCCCATTCTCGATCACGTGCCGCTGCGCATCCATGGTGACCACCGTTCCATTGGTCACCACTAAATCGACGTGTTCCTTAGCGTAAGCCGGGCGCGCCAACAGCAAATCAAATGCACCACAGATGAACACAGCTAAACACAGATAAAGGCAAAGTAGAGGAAAGCGATGTTTGTATTTGAGATCGATGTTGACGAGAAGTCGGCGTCGCATAAATTCTCTCCGGATCAGAATATGCATATTCCCCTTTGTGGTTTTTGAGGAATTTTAGGTTTTATCTGTGTTCATCCGTGGTGCCTTTGACTCTGCCGTGCCTTCGACCTTCACAAAAACGAAGAATCAAATTGCCGCGGCAGCAACCCCGCCGACGTTTCCTTCTCAACTTTTCCCTCGAGATTGGTCAGCAGCACCGGAATATCCCCGCAGAATTCCCAGATAATCTGCCGGCACGCTCCGCACGGCGGCGTCAGCCGGTCCACATCCGTCACCACTGCGATCGCGTCGAAATCGCGCTCCCCCTCGGACATCGCCTTGAATATCGCCACCCGTTCCGCGCAAATCGTCAGCCCCAGCGTGGCATTTTCAATGTTGCAGCCGGTGTACGTCCGCCCCGAGCCTGCGCGCACCGCCGCGCCCACCCGGAAATTCGAAAATGGTGCGTAGGCATTCTCCCGCGCCTGCTTCGCCGCCGAAATCAGCCCCTCAAATTCGCTCATAGGATTCCCCGCCATCCGCTGCAACCTCGCATCTTAATTTTTCCCGCCAGCCATCCGCGGAATCACCGCGCGCAGCAACGCTACAAATTGCGTCCGCACCCGCGCCCCGGTCTCCATCACTTCTTCGTGATTGATCGTCTGGTCCAGAATTCCTGCCGCCATATTCGTCACGCAAGAAATCCCCAGCACTTCGATTCCCATGTGCCGCGCCACAATCACTTCCGGCACGGTCGACATCCCCACCAGATCCGCTCCAATCGTCCGCAAATAACGGATCTCGGCCGGCGTCTCATAATTCGGCCCCGACAATGCCGCGTAAACGCCTTCCTGAATCTCCATCTTCAACTGCCGCGCTTCTTCGCCGGCAATCGCGCGATACGGCGCCGAATACGCCTTCGACATATCCGGAAACCGGGGGCCAAAACGCTCGTCATTCGCCCCGATCAGCGGATTCACACCCATCAAATTAATATGATCGCGCAGCAACACTAGCGCGCCCTGCTTGTATCCCGTATTTATTCCGCCGGCCGCGTTGGCCAAAATCGCGGACTTAATTCCCATCCGCCCAAACGCCCGCATCGGAAACGTAACTTCCTTCGCCGAATATCCCTCGTAGTAATGAACCCGGCCCTGCATCGCCGCGACCACGACGCCTTCGGCTTTGCCGATGACCAGCCGACCCGCGTGCCCGACCGCCGTCGACTTTGCGAAGCCCGGAATTTTTTCGTACGGAATTCGCGTCGCCTCGGTCAATTCATCCGCGAATCCGCCCAGCCCCGAACCCAAAACCAGCGCAATTTTCGGCCGCAGCTTCGTCTTCGAGAAAATAAATTTCGCCGCGCGTTCCGCCTCGGCGAATTCGCTCGATCCCGCACCCCGCTTCTTCTTCGCTGCAGCCGCCGCGCTCATGACAGCATGATTCCCACAATCGACGCCGACATCAGATTCGCCATGGTCCCGGCCGCCATCGCCCGAATTCCCAGCCGCGCCAGATCGGCCTTCTTGTTCGGCGCCAGCGCCCCAATTCCCCCGATCTGAATCCCAATCGAACTGAAATTCGCAAACCCGCACAGCGCAAACGTCGCGATCGTAAACGACCGCGGGTCCATCCCGTCCTTCATCGGCCCCAGCCGCTGAAACGCCACCAGCTCATTCGTCACCGTGCGCAACCCCAATAAATTTCCGACCGTGTGACAATCCTTCCACGGAATTCCAATCACCCAGGCCACCGGCGAAAACAGCCAGCCGAAAATCTGCTCCACGCTCGAGGGAAACCAGGCCACTCCGTGATTCGCCAGCAGGTTGTGTACCGCCCCAAAAATTCCATCCACCAGATAGATCAGCGCGATAAACGTAATCAGCATCGCACCCACATTCACCGCCAGATTCAAACCGTCAATCGTGCCGCGCGAAATCGCTCCCAGCGCATTGGTATCGCGCTCGAGCGGCGCCATCTCGACCCTTCCGGACGTCACCGGCACTTCCGTTTCCGGCACCAGCATCTTCGACAACAAAATCGTTCCCGGCGCCGTCATGATCACCGCCGCCAGCAAATGTTTGGCCTCAATTCCGTAGGCGATGTACGCCGCCATGATCCCGCCCGAAACGTGCGCCATTCCGCTGGTCATCACCGTCATCAATTCGGACTGGGTCAGCTCTGGAATAAACGGACGAATCGTCAGCGGCGCTTCGGTCTGCCCCATGAAAATACTCGCGGCTACGTTCAGCGATTCCGCTCCGCTCGCGCCCATCAGCCGCGTCATGATTTTTGCCGCTTGCCGGATAATAAATTGCATCACCCCGTAGTAGTACAGCAGCGCGAAAACCGCGGCGATAAAAATAATCGTCGGCAGCACCTGGAAGGCGAAGAAAAATCCCATCGGCGCGCCTTTTTTGCCCAGGTTGCCGAAAACAAATTCCGAACCGTAGAACGCAAAATCCAAAACCCAGTTCACCGCCGCGCCGGCCTTTTGAAAAATCAGCCGCCCGTACTGCCAGCGCATCACCAGAAACGCGAACACAATCTGCAGGCCCAGGCCCCAGGCCACCGTCTTGTAGCGGATCGCCCGGCGGTTGGTCGAAAACAGATACGCCACCGCCATCATCGTGATCATGCCCAGTACGCCCACCAGACGGTGCATGCGAACCACTCTCCTTAAATCGCCAGCCTCTATCTCGATCCGCTAAGAATACTTCTCGGCGCCAATCAGTTTCAGCACCAACGGCGTCGCGGCCGGCGCGTTGTCGCCAATTTCAAAACTCTGCGCCAGCAGCCGCGTGGCCGGAACCAGCTTGCCTTCTGAGTTGTAATGAATGGTGCACAAACTTTCGCCGGCCTGCACCGCGTCGCCGATTTTTTTCTCAAGCACCAGGCCCACGCCCGGATCCACCGAATCTTCTTTCTTCTCGCGGCCGCCGCCCAGCGTCATGCTGGCCACGCCCACTTGCTCGCAGCGAATCGCGGTCACAAAACCCGACCGCTTCGCCGGCAAATGCGCCGTATGCCGCGCATGCGGCAGCAGACTCGGATCGTCCACCACCCGCACTTCCCCGCCCTGCAGTTCGATGACTTCGCGGAATGTATCACGCGCGCGTCCCGTTGCAATCATTTCCGCCGCCAATTCGCGTCCTTCATTTACCGTTTTCGTCCGCCCGCCCAGCACGAACATCCACGCCGATAATTCCAAGGACAGCTCCACCAAATCCGCGGGCCCGCCGCCGTGCAGCACCTCGATGCATTCCTCTACTTCCAACGAATTTCCGATCTTCCGCCCCAGCGGCTGCTCCATATCCGTAATCAGCGCCACAATTTTCTTGCCCATGCGCGTGCCGGTCTCCACCATCAGCTCCGCCAAATATTCCGCGTCCGCCTGTTTCTTCATGAACGCGCCATCGCCGGTCTTCACGTCCAGCACCAGCGCATCAATCCCTTCCGCCATTTTTTTGCTCATGATTGACGCAGTAATCAGGTAGGGACTTTCCACCGTCGCGGTCACATCGCGCAACGCGTACAATTTTTTATCCGCTGGAGCGATTTCCGGCGTCTGCCCAATCAGCGCGCAGCGCGATAGCGCCAGCACCCGCCGGAACGCTTCCATTTCCAAATGCACATTGAATCCAGGAATGGATTCGAGTTTGTCNNGCCGCCACAATCGGCGCCAATATCAACGACGTCTTATCGCCAACTCCGCCCGTCGAATGTTTGTCCACCTTCGCCGCCGGCAAATCCGTCCAGTCCAGCACCGATCCCGAATTCAGCATGGACTCGGTCAGCGCCGCCAGCTCCGCGCGGGTCATGCCTCGCCACACCACGGCCATCAAAAATGCCGCCATCTGGTAATCCGGCACGCGCTCGTGCGTCGCGCCCGAAATCAGAAACTCGATTTCTTCGCGGGACAATTCCCCGCCGTCGCGTTTCTTGCGGATGAGGTCAACTGCGCGCATTCAGAGGTGAACGCCAAGCTAGCATCGCGCCACACCCGAGTCAACGAAGGGTCATTGCCGGGGATATTTCTGTTTCCAGCGCAGCAGCCCATAGGCCGCCGCAATCAGCGTTAAACCCACTCCGACGTAGATATGCCAGCCATGAAGATCCAAAGCGGAGAAGATCGCCGCCGCGACGGCGACCGCAAAGGAAATCGCGGCCTGGCGCCGAGTGCGTGATGGCGTCGGTGCAGATTGCATAGTGAACTTTACAATTTCAGGGTTTTCGCCGCGATCTCCGCGGCCGTCGTGCGCATCTCGTCGTGAATCCGGCCGTTCGAGACCAGAATGTCCGGCCCGCCCGCGCGATACGCGCCGCCGGATAAATCCGTAACCTTCCCGCCCGCTTCTTGCACCAGCAAAATTCCCGCGGCCGTGTCCCACGACTTCAACCCAAATTCCCAGAACGCCTCAAATCGTCCGCAGGCCACCGAACACAGATCGAGCGCCGCCGACCCGTCGCGCCTTACTCCATGCGATCGCAGCGTATATTGCCAATAATAATGGATGTTCCCGTTGTCGCCGCGTTTGTGCGTCGGAAAGCCAGTCGCTACCAAACTGGTCGACAGTTTTTCGATCGTGGAAACATGAATAGGTTTTCCATTCAAAAACGCGCCAGCCCCGCGCATGGTAGAAAACAGTTCGTCGCTGACCGGGTTAAACACCACGCCGACAATCGGCTCGCCATCCAGCAGCAATCCAATCGAAACCGCAAAACACGGATACCCGTGCGCGAAATTCGTGGTCCCGTCCAGCGGATCCACGTGCCATTCATAACGCGACGCCGCCGCCGCGCCGCTCGACCCCTCTTCTGCCACGATCCGATGCTCCGGAAATTCGCGCCGCAGACGTCCCACGATCAACGCCTCCGATCGCTTGTCCGTCTCGGTCACCAAATCGACGTCGCCCTTATAGCTGATTTTCTGCGGACGGCTATGCTCGGCCAGCAACACCGCCCCGGCTTCATGTGCCGCTTCCAGCGCAACTTTAAGAAATTTTTCCATGGGTTTTGAACGGGCTCTCGGCTACTTCGGCGCGGGCGCCGTGAAATATTGCTTGCGATACCGGACCGTGTCGCCGGTATTCACCTTCACCACCAGATGCCGCGTGCTACCCGGCGGCGGCTGCGGCGTCGGATAGTAGCCCAGCAAATATTGGGTCCGCAGTTCGCGATTGATCCGATCGAAAATTCCGTCCAGTTCGCTCACGTTGGTTGGATAGTACATCGCGCCGCCGGTGCTGTCCGTAATCGTCACCATGGCGTGCTCGCCCGCCGTATTCCAGCCCGCATCCGATTTCATCGGCCGCACCACCACCGTATACAGCAGCGCATCCGAAGCAATCGCCGCCCGCCGCGTCGCGTCAAACTTCGATACGCTGGTCGTCTCGCCCGCATCCGTGATGATCACCAGCGCGCGCCGGCGGTCCGCTCCCTGCCGCTTCACCGCTTGCGAACCCAAGACTACCGCATCGTACAGTGCGGTCCCCATATCCGGCGTGGTATCTACCCGCCGCACCGCGTTCTCCAGCACTTTAGGGTCGCTCGAAAAATTGCACAGCTGCACCACTTCGCTGGTGAACGAAAAAACCGCCACGCGATCGTCCGGCCGCACCACTTCTTTTACGAAGCGTTCCGCCGCGTCGCGCTCGATTTTCAATTCGATCGTCGCCGACCCGCTGGTATCCACCAGCAGCGCCAAGTCCAACGGCCGGTTGGTCTGTGGCTCAAACCGCACAATCTTCTGCTCCACATTTTCTTCGAAGAGTTGAAATGCGGTCTGCGGCAATCCGATCACCGGCTCGCCATCGGCGTCGACCACGCTGGCTAGAATGTTCACCAGGTCGGTCTGAATACGGATGGGCTGTTTTTGTTTCTGCGCGGCGGCCGCTTGCGGTTGTGCGTGGGCTTTTTCCAGCAGCCCAATGGCGTCAATCGGCAGGTAAATCGCCGCCAGCACCAGAGCAATCACGCGATAGTTCGATGCCGTCGATTTCGTCGATTTCATCTAGGAGATCGATTCTTTCGGGCGCGAAATGGCTTCCTGCCAGGACTCTTCGCCTTCGGCCCACACCGCGCCGCCCGCGAAATATTCCTTCTTCCAGATCGGCACCACCCGCTTCAGCGTGTCAATCGCGTAGCGGCAAGCGTCAAACGCCGCCGCCCGGTGCGCCGACGTGATCACAATGACCACGCTGGTCTCTCCAATTTCCAGCCGCCCCAGACGGTGCACAATCCCTACGCGATGGATCGGAAATTTCTGGTGGATCTCGGCTCCCATCTCACGAATCTTCGCGTAGGCCATGGTTTCGTAAGATTCGTATTCCAGGTAAAGGGTTCGCTGCCCCTTGAAGTTATTGCGCACGAAGCCGTCGAAGACCACCACCGCGCCATCTTCCGGCGCTTTCAACTGGGCCACCACCTCTTCGGTATCGATGCGTTCGCGCACCAGCAAGAAAATGTCGTCGGAGTGCGCCACCGTCAGCCTCCGCTCACCGGCGGCAGGAACGCCACCTCATCGCCCGTCTCGAGCGGCTGGCGCCAGTCGGCATATTCCTGGTTCACCGACGTCGCAATCGACCCGCGAAATTCCGCCAGCTTCGGAAACCGCCGTCCGTAACGCTCGAACAAATCATCAACCTTCGCGCCGTCCGAAAGCTCCGCCTCTTCCTGCGCCAGGCCGGTAATTTCCTTAAGTTGTCCGAAGAAAAGCACGCGGATTCGCATGAACCCTTATTCTATCGTGCCGCCCGCCGCAACGCGAACGCCCCGCGCAGCGGTGTAAGCGCGCGCCGGAGGGGTCTATCTCGCGGGCGAAGCCGCCAGCCGCGCCACCATCTCGAGCCGTGCCGAGGCCCGCTGCAACGCCGCCGTCAGCGCCTCCGCTTCGCGATCGATCGCTGCGCGATCCATTCGGTCCAACGCCTCGCTCAACCCCGGCATCAGTTCCGCCGCGTATCCGGCATAACTTCCCGGCGCATAAATGGTGTGCTTGTACCACGGCCGGTTGGTCAGTCCCGCCGGATTCAGCAAACTCTGCTCCGTCTCCACCAATTCGCGGTTAATCCTGTCCTGCACCGCCGGTGCGATCGAACCGTGCGCGCTCTGCAACGCCGCCGACGCGTGCGTCGCCGCCATCGTCAGCTGTGACGACGCCTCGACCACCGCCTTGAGCTTCTCGTTGGCTACGCCCGCTTCCTGCGCCCGTGAGCTCATCGCATTCGCCGTCCGCGAAATTTCCCAGGCATACGCCGGATAATCGAACGGCAACACGTCGGCCTCGTCCAGCCGCAGCGTCACCGTCCCCAGCAATTTCGCCAGCGTCGCGTGATACGCAAACGTCGGATCGCCAAATGTTTTCATCCAATAGAAATCGTCATAAATCGAATGATAGANNCCCAAATCTCCCAACGGGGCGTCCGCCGTCGGCTCCGCTTTCGGCGTCAGCCGCGCCGCCCCGCTGAACTGTCCCTCTGAATTGTTGGAATGTTCCAGCCACACGTCGTAGACGCTGCGCGCNNCCAGTAGGATCCGGCACGTCCCGCGCCGCATCGCGAATTAATTCCTTCAGCGATGGCGTCCCCGACCCGCTGAAATTCGGCCCGGCCACTCCCACATCGGTGTTGATATAGGCCACGGCTTTTTCCTGCAGCTCGGCCAAATGCGCTTCCACAAATTCCGTCGAACCAATCAACCCCGGTTCCTCGCCATCCCATTCGCACATCACAATGGTGCGTCGCGGCTTCCATCCCGCCTTCGCCAATTCGCCCAAGGCCCGCGCCGTTTCCAGCATCGCTGCCGTTCCGCTGCCTGGATCCACCGCGCCATACACCCAGGCGTCATGATGATTTCCAAGCATCACCCATTCGTTGTCGGCGGTCCCATGGAGCTTGGCCACCACGTCGTAAATCGGCCGCTGCAGATAATCCACTTCCACCTTCATCCGCAGCGTCGCGTACTCCGATCCCATGTGATAGGTGAACGGCAAGCCGCCTTGCCATCCGCGCGGGACGTGCACTCCGCCCATGTCCGCCAAAATCGCCGCGGCGTCCTGCGCATTGATTGGCAGCGTCGGAATGTGCGCCAGATTTTTCGCTTCCGCCGCGGTCACTCGTTTCGCCCCGCGCGTCGCTCCCACTCCGGACGTCAGCGGATCCCCCGGATAGATTTCGGTGTATTCCACCGAGCCGCGCTGGATCCCGCTCATCGGCCGCCACGGGCCGGTGGGAAACACATCGCCTTGCGCGTAACCGTCGTCGCCCGGATCGGAGTAAATCACCACACCGACCGCCTTGTGTTCTTCGGCCAGCTTGGTTTTGATGCCTCTATAGCAGCGTCCATAACGCGCCAGCACGATTTTCCCCTCCACGCTGATCCCCATCGAGGCCAGCGCGCGATAATCTTCCTGCGTTCCATAATTCACGTAAACAACCGGTGCGGTCACCTCTCCCGACGGCGAAAACGCATTGAACGCACCTACGGCATTGGGGTTCGCGCTGTCTTTATCCACTTCATAGGGACGTTCGGGCGTGGCCAGCCTTTTCTTTTCCGGCGTGACCAGTTCCAGGCTCACTTCGCGCGGCAGGCCCAGCCACGCGCTATAGGTGACGATGTCGGCGTCGAAACCGTAGCTGCGATATTGGTCGCGCAGCCACTCGGCCAGCCGGTGGCTCCCTTCGGTCCCGGCCATGTGCGGTTCGCTGGTGATGTGCCGCAGATTGCTTTCGGCGTGCGCTGGGTCCGGGATCGTGCGCAGTTTCTGTTCCAACTCCCGTTCCGGCTCGACCCGGGGCTTCGTGAACCCGCGGATGGCATGGGTTTCCTGTGCGCGCAGCGGAACCGGACCCACCAACAATCCTGAAACCAGCATCACCGCCGCGCACACTCGCCTCTTGGAAATCCCCATTCGCACCCCGCGTTTTTTCGACGAACGAAAATTCTATCCCATCTGCCATGCTTAACCTGCAGTTCATTCAGTTCGTGTTACTTTATTTTCGACCCCGATGAATGATTCGAACCAACCCTCCGCAGTGGCGAAAGTTGCAGTCCAATTTTGGCTTGAAACTTGTGCTGGTTGCGCCGCGTCTCTAAGCTAAAATGCATTACCACAAATGTTAGGAGCCAGTTAAAAAATGCCGCGGGTCTTAATCTCGGGCGGCACCGGCCTGATCGGTTCCGCGCTCACCGCTGCGCTGCGCGCCGACGGCGTGATCGTCAATCACCTGGTTCGCAGGAAAGAAGCGACCTCGCCCAATGAAGTCGCCTGGACTCCCACCAGCGCCATCGTCGACACTGCCGCCATGGAAGGCTATGACGCGGTGGTGCATCTCGGCGGCGCCAACCTGGCCCAGGGCCGCTGGACCAAATCCCGCAGGCAGATCCTGCGCAACAGCCGCGTCGACACCACCCGCGTGCTCGTCGACGCGCTCGCTCGCCTGCAAAAAAAACCATCCGTTTTTATTTGCGCTTCAGGAGTCGGCTACTACGGCAGCCGCGGCGACGAAATCCTCACCGAAGGAAGCGGCAACGGCAGCGACTTCCTCGGTATGACCTGCCGTGCCTGGGAAGCCGAAGCCACCCGCGCCAATTCCAATGGCATTCGCACGGTCATCGCCCGTTTCGGTGTCATCCTCGCCGCCCACGGGGGCGCACTCCCCGCCATGGTCGCCCCATTCAAGCTCGGCCTCGGCGCCCGCCTCGGCTCCGGCAAACAATGGATGTCCTGGATCACGCTCCCAGATGTCGTTGCGATCCTGTGCTGCGCAATAGAAGTGCCGACCTGGAGCGGCGCCTACAACGTCGTCGCCCCCAGCCCCATACAAAACGCTGAATTCACCCGCGTGCTCGCCAAAGTTCTGCACCGGCCGGCGATTTTGGCCGTCCCCGCCATCCCGCTGCGCCTCGCCCTCGGCGAAATGGCCGATTCGCTCCTCCTCGCCAGCCAGCGCGCCGAACCCGCCAAACTCCAAGCCGCCTCCTACCGCTACCACCAGGAAAATCTCGAAGCCGCCCTCCACGACATGCTCGGCAAGCGCTAATCGCCGCGCCCCAAAATCGCCACAAACAAAATCCGCGTCATCGTCGATTACCCTCAACGCGCATCTAGTCGCGCGCCGTCTGCGCAAGCCTTCGTATCGCGCGCCGCACAATTATTGTTCATCCCCTCTCGCATGACCCCTTCCAAAGTAGGAATCCGCGCCCAGATCAGTTCCATTGCGAGACTTATCCCTGTCATCCGCCCGCTTTTCCAAACCAACGCAAAGCTCTCAGAGAGAAATCGCATTCACTTCGGCTGAATCAACCATCCCTAAGCTTCTGAATCTATTCGCCGCACGCGCCTGGTCCGGCGTCACCGGCACCACCCTCAACGCCACGGCCTATCCCGGCCTGGTTGCGCCGCTCGCCCGCGTCGCCGCCCAGAACTCCTGTTCCGACGACGCCGAAGACTACGTCGACGGCCTCAACACCATTTGCTTCAACCAGTCCAGCGACGGATTCACCACCGGCGTGCTGGCCTTCACCCGCACCATCACCGCCAACGCCGTCGGCGTCACCGTCGGCTCCTCCGCTCCCGCTCAATTCGTCGGCCAAATTCTCGATAGCGACACGCTGTTCCGCAACGATGGCCAGGCGATCTACGCCACACCCGCCGCGTTCGCCAACGCTCAGGGCCAGGGCGCCTACGATCTGGAATCGCTGCTCACTCACGAACTCGGCCACTGGCTCGGCCTCGATCATTCCGGCGTTTTCCGCGCCATCATGTTTCCTCTTGCCCCGCCGCCCGGCCAGTTCATCGGCGATCGTCCTACTCCCACCACCCCAGACGGCCCGCTTGCCGACGATGACCGCACCGCCGCGCGTTTCCTCTACCCTGATCCCAACGATTCCCTAAACGTCGGCGCCATTCGCGGCCAAGTCCTTCCCGCGAATTCATTCGCGCTCGCCACCATCGCGCCCTCGTCGCCCGGCTTTTCCGTCACCGGCGTGGTCGGCGCTCAAGTCGTAGCCGTCGACGCCAGCACCGGCGCCGTTGTCGCCGCTACTCTCGGTGGTTGGAGCTGCGATGCGGCCAATCCACCCACGGTTTTCGACGGCTCCTTCGATCTCGAGCGTCTTCCGCTCAATCGTTCCTACAACCTCTACGCCGAACCGCTCGTCGGCCTCGCCGCGCCCGCAAATTTCAGCTTCGTCTTCGCCGGCCTGTGCTCCAGCAGCGCCTCACCCAACTGCACGGCGCCGCCGGTCAACACCAACTTCAACACCCGCATCTTTTCCGCTTCGCCGTAGCTCTCGCGTTTCAGCTGTCGTGCCAAAAAAAAAGGCCCCCGGGAAATTCCCAGGGGCCTTTCGTTTTCGTCAGTCCGCCGCCGCCTACTGGCTCGGCAAAACTTCCTGCGAGAATCCAATCGTATTCACCGACTTCAACTTCGGCGTTTCCGGCGGCAAGTTCGCCGGACCCAGCGTGAAGTTCAAATCGAAGTGGTAGTCGCGAGGGCTCGGCGGAGCATATACGCCGCTACCCTTGTAGGTTCCCACCGCCTGCCGGTTGTAATAGAAGCTCACCAGTGAACCTTCATAGTGACACACAAGTCCCCACTGCTCAAGGAAGCGCAGGAAGTTGTGTACCCCGCCATCGGTCCCGAAGTCCTGGGTTCCTCCGAATTGCGGGAAGGGGATGCCCTTTCCGCCGATGATCGCCGCGCGATAAGCCGTCGGGTTCGCATTGCGGTGTGTACCGGAGATGTCCTGCGGGAAGGTAAACGAGTTGGCGTCGTTCCAGTTGTTCGAGAGGAACGTCACCGCATCGCCCGCAATCGCCGCGGCTATGCTGTTCGCGGCGGTAAACACGCCGTTGGTTGGCCCATTGTAGTCGCCTTGCACGTACACTGGATTTTCGGCCGCGATGGTCAAACCGCAAGCCACCGGACCGCACGAAGTGCCCAGGTTCAGCACCGAACCATCGATGATTTTCAACGCGCGCCGGAAGAACAACACGCCATTGACGCGCGCGTCCTGCGTACTCGTGTATTGCACATCGGGCCGATTGGGGTGCACGCCGCATACGGCCCGCGACGTCGTCACCGTATTCATATAACCGCCGGCGTTCCACAGTCCGGGCAGCAGGCCCGCCACCGGATTTGCCGGAGCGGTTTCCACGCCACCGTAGACACGTAGAACTCCGTCGCCTTCCAGGTCTTCTCCCTGGTTCAATGCTCCGTCCGGGCAACCGTTGGTCACGTCAGCCGGATTCACAAAATCGTTGAAGCCGAACGATCCAGTGCGCACCGTAGCCGCGTTTGGATCTTTTAGTTCGCTGCGGCGATCGGAAAAATACACGGTGAAGCCGGTGTCCAGGTTATTCAGACCCAGCCCCGTTTGATTGTTCTTCAACCAAGCAGCGAGATTTTTTGCGTCGAGTTCGACGTAGTTCATCACGCCGGCAGCGTAGACCGGCGCGGGGTTCACATCCACTTGCCGGTAAGTCCCTTCGCGCGTGTCGTACAACGCCATCGGCCAGAAGTCCGTAGCCAGATAGCCGGTGCCCAGAAGTCCTGAAATCGTCCCGCAGCCGGTGCCCAGGCCAACCCAGGAAGGATTGTCGCGGACCCGGGCTAACCGGATGACCGCGTTCGGGCTCGGATCCGTGCACAGTGCGTTGATCGTCGCGGTCGCGCTGCCCGCCACCACCGGACCCTGAGCCGGGAAACCCACCGCGCTGCCGGACGGCAAGGTCGGTACTCGACCCACCACCGTCGCATTCGGATAAGTGATGTTCGTGGCGCCGTCCGAACCGATATACGCGCCAGTCGGCGCGATATCCCGTCCGGTGTACCCCAGGTTCAAAATCGTTTGGGTCACGTCGGTCCAGGCTCCGCCCACCGTTTGCGTTTCGATCTTGAGGCAACCTTGAATCGTCGCTTGTCCCGCCAGCATCCAGTAGCCGGTCAACGAGCTATACGCGGTCACGCCGTTCTGCACCGGCAAGGGATATTTGTTTCCCGCCGGCACATTATTTGCCCCGCTCAACCACGCAGGTGCTGCCGCATTGGTTGAAAACGCCAGCGTCTTCAAGTCGATCGGCGCCGTGGCCGTAACGGTATCCAGCGCCATCATGTCTGCGTCGGTGCAGCCGCCGCTCGGGCCGTAATCGTCCAGCATGATCCGCAAACCAGCTTCCGAAAAATATTGCTGCGCAAATTCCGCTGGATTCGCCGCCAGCTCTCCCGGCACCGCTCTGCGGATCAGCGAGATCGGCGTTTGAATTCCGCTCAACGCGGTCGAGGTTAGGTTCAATTGCGCCACGTGGTTGGCCAGTTGCCCGTTGTACGCGCCTTCCACTCCGGTGGTCGTGCTGCCCCATGCGGGGTTAACCGCCGTGCTGATGGCCCCGTATACGCTGTTGCTTCCCGGAGCCGTACTGCCTTCGGTGAACGCTAGCTCACGCCATGATGCATTCGTGTATGGCGCGCCGCCCGGCTCATTGGCCAGCGTCGGGTCCGGCGCCAGCGCGATCGAAACGTTGCCGCCATACGCCGCACCGGCGCCCGTGACCGGCGATCCGTTTTCCAGATTGGTGCGGATTACTTCTCCGGTCGCCGTAACTTTGTCTCCCAGGAACAGCGGGCCCTGGTTCGGAGTCAGCCACAAATTTCCATTGGTATGCGTCCGGCCGCCGAACCCGAACGAAGGTCCATTGAAGAACGCGATGTCCGAGTCCGAATAAATTCCAAATTGAAATACCGGAATGGCCACCACTTGCACCTGCCGGGTCAGCTTCACTTCCGAACCCGTCGCGGTGGTGCGCGCCGATACGGTCAAAGTAAACGGCGTGATCAAGCCCTGCATGCCCGCGTATGGGCTCGGGGGCAGAATGGTCGAGTTGCTCGCCAGCGGGTTGCCGAAGGCGTCTGGCACGAACGTGATTTGGTAGCTCGAAGTTCCCGACCCATTCAGAAACTGGATTCCCGGAATCACTGGAGGAGTCGACGTGATCGTGGCGATGTCCGTCGGCGTCAGCTTGCCGTTGGTCGAGAACGTGGTGCCCACGTCCGAAGTGAGCTGTTCCATGCCCGCTTCCGCGCCATAAAACGCCGACTCGCGGCTCTGGTTGTTGCCGCCCAGCCGCTGATCGGTCATCACCATCCAGCTCATGCCCACCACAATCGCGGACACCAGCAGCAAAATCAGCAGAGCGGTGATTAGCGCCACGCCTTTCTCTCGTTGAACTCTCACAGCGAATCTCCTTTGGTTCGGTTGTGCGGTATGAATTCGCAAATTCCTCATGGCGTGGTCTGTGTCGCGGATGTTTGGAATTGGTTGGTGAAGGCCAAGCTGCGCACGCAAACTTGCGTGCTCAAATTATTGCGGATGAATTCCGGGCTGCTGAGCGCCGTATAGGTATTCTCCGACCGGCCCCCCGCGAAAATATTTACGGCCCGAATCAGTCCCGGCGTGTCCGGAAGGATCGGCGTCGGCGCATTGCCCGGACCCAGCGGGTAGACGCCCACCGCGTCGCTCGACCCGGTCAGGTCGTAGCTGAAGGACAGATCTTCGATCATATCCGCGATGTCGAGCGGCGGATTCGCCGGTGCCGCTGCCGGATAATTCGGATAATTCACCTGCCGGACCAATTGCGGTGCCGCTGGATTCGTAAAATCAACGTAATAGGTGACCATCCAAACTCGGGTAATCGTCGTCGGCGGAAAGACGCCGCCAGGTCCCAGATTGGCCACGGTCCCGTTGGCCTTCCCCGTTTGATTCAGTCCACCGGGATCGCCCGCCCCAAAATTAATCGTGTTTCCGGCTACGCTGGTCACATACTCCAGCGCCGTGCCGTTCTGGTTGTGAAACATGATCAGGTTGCCGGCGGAAATAGGCTGCACCACTCCCGGCATCAAAAAGCACGCCGGAGTCATGGTCACGAACGCGCCCGTCGGGCTGATCACGCCCGCGCAAACTGGCACGGCCGGTGCGGCCTGCACTACCGGAAAGCTGTATAGATGATTGCCCACCGCATCGGCCAGCGTGTCGTCGTTGTACAAGATGTTGATGATGTCGGTGCGGGTCCCCGAGACCAGTGGAAGATTGGTGTTCGGATTGATCGAGGTCGCAAACTGCCCGAGTTGCGAGCCCGGCGTAATCGCCGGAATCGCGGTGTAAGTAGTTGGAAAGGTCCCGGCAATTCCCGGCCGGTTCACCAGCGAAGTCGCGCCGTACGGAATGGTGATCCCGCCTTGCGGAATTCCCTCGCCAGCCTGCGCGATATCCCGGACCATAAAGTGCATTCCGGCCCGCAAGTTTTCCTGGGTGTTGGCCTGCATCGCGATCGCTTGGGTCGCGTGTTGTGCTTGCAGCAGTGCGGCCGTAGCCGCGCCNNAGCACCGTGATGGTGACCGCCATTGAGACCATCAGCTCCAGAAGTGAAAATCCGTTTCGACGCTTCATTCCGTGCTCCTCAGAATTCTTAGAAAGATGAGACATAGGTCGTCAGCACGTACTGGCGGGTCCACCGCCCCGCCGTGTAGTCGATCGTAATCACCACCTGCTTCAAGTTCGGCTTGCCCACCACCGTGGTGATCGTGATGGTTCGCTTGAAATTGGTCAGGGGCACCAAAACGTCGTCCGCCGTGCCTAGAATCTTGTCCGGCCCGGGCATGATGATCGAAGCCGGCGGCGCGGCGGTATCGTTCACCGAACCCACCAGCCCGTCCGGTCCCGGCACGGTCAACGCCAGCGGCCCGGGCAAGAACAGCCCCGCCGGATTTCCCACTCCGAAATTCGAAACCTGCGCAAAAGTCGCATTGGCGTTGTACTTCGCCGTAAAAATAGCCTCCGCCGCCTCTTCCGCTTTCTGCTGCGCGATGAAATCGTCTTGCGAGCCTTTCATGTACGCCAGCGAATCGCCCAGCATCGCCGCCAGTCCCAGAATTCCGACCGCCAGTATGCTCATGGCGATCATCGTTTCCATCAGCGTGAAACCGCGCTGCGAATTCTTCTTCGTTTGCCGCATTTTCCTCAGCTCCTTCAAAACTGAAACCAGCGGGCGTCCGCGCCCTTCCAGCCGCGCACCCGGCCCGTGCTGCCCAATACCGTGATGGCCCGCACCGATTGCGGATTGCCCGGCACTCCCAGAAACACGGTGCCGTTAATCGGTTGTAAGGTTGCTGCGCTCACCAATTCGCCATCGCTTTGAAATACCATTCCCGCCGCCGGTCCGCCGACCGTGCCGCCGAATACAATCGCGCCGCTGTTGCCGTACCCGTCGGGCGTATCCACATATCCCGGATACACATAAAATTGCTCCGGAAACTGAATCGGCGTCGTGCTCAGCACCGGGTTCACCGCACCACCATTCGGCGTCAAAAAAGTATTCAGTTCGGTAATCACCACTTCGTACTGCGGTCCGTCAGCTGACGCCACCACCGGAAAAGTCACCTGCACGTAGCGCCGGTTCGCCAGCGAATATTCCCGGGCCTGCCGCAACAGGTCGAGCACTTGCCTCATGCCCGCGTCGTACTTCGCGGATTGAATCGCCGGCTGGAAAGCCCCGATCGCGATCCCGAAAATGATGATGATGATCCCCAGGACCACCGATAGCTCCAGCATCGAGAAGCCCCGCTCCCGCGATCCGTCTCGGTTTCCGCTTCGCATTTCCGGTCCCCTCTGTTTCACGTTTCACCCTCAAATCGCCCTGTATTTCGGCGCACGCTTCGTCTCGTCCGGCGCTAGTAGTGCATTTCACAGGCCAGCGGAGAGTCTCCGTATGTATTCTTATTTACAATGAGTTACACAAGGTCAACCACTAGGCGAGGTTTGCGACTTAAAGAAGCGGGGTAGAAACGTTACATAACATCCGTTGGACTACTGCTGCGTAGGAGACATGAATTTGCGGCTTTTACGGAGGGTCGGAGCAGGACCCGGGAATGAAACCGGCGCCCCGTCCGCGACCAAATCGATGAGATTTATCGCTGCTCCAACTAATCTCGGCTGCGCAGCTTCGACAGCAATCGCAGAATTTCCAGGTACAACCAGATCAACGTAACCATCAAACCGAACGCGCCGTACCACTCCATATATTTCGGCGCGCCGGCCGCCGCCGCGCTTTCAATGAAGTCAAAATCCAGCACCAGATTCAGCGCCGCCACAATCACCACAAACACGCTGAACGCAATTCCAATCGGTCCCGACCCATTAATCGTGGTGAAGTGAATCCCAAAAAATCCCAGAACGATTTGCGCCAGATAAAAAATCGCGATCCCGCCCGTCGCCGCGATAATTCCCAGCTTGAAGTTCTGCGTCACCGGAATCAGTCCGGAGCGGTACGCCAGCAGCAGCGCGAACATCGTTCCAAACGTCAGGCTCACCGCCTGAATCGCAATCCCGTGATAACGCACCTCGAACATCGCCGAGATGCCGCCCAGCACCAACCCTTCCAGCAGCGCATAAATCGGCGCGGTCACCGGCGCCCAGGTTTTCTTGAACATGGTAATCAGCGCAAAAATAAATCCGCCAATCCCGCCGACCAGCAGCATCGGCACCACCGTCTGCGGGTTTCCCGAATCCATGAAAACTTTCCAGGTCCACGCCGCCGTCGCCACCACGCACAACAAAAGGAATCCCGTCTTGTTGACGGTACCCTGCACCGTCATCGCCTCGCCGATACCCACTCCTTCGCCCTGAAACGCCTTCGGGTTCAACGCTGGGTTCGAGGTCCTCATCAAATCCGCCACGGTAGTTCTCCTTTTGCGCGTACCTGCGCTGCAAACTTCCAATCCGGCCCAGGGAAACACAATCCTACCCGAGCCGCGTCAAATTGTCTTGCACCACGGAATTAAACGCAGGATCGAAACGGAAGAGAAAAAATCAGACCAGGATTGGTAGCGCTAACGGGAATCGAACCCGTATTTCAGCCTTGAAAGGGCCGCGTGCTAACCGTTGCACCATAGCGCCGTCGGGGGAATTGAAATGATAACACGGCCGGCCGTTCGCGGCACGCCCGCGTCAACTTCCCTTCGATTTCAGCGCGTAGAGGAAAACGGCGAACGCCAGCAAGCTCAGCACGCCGCGCACTGCGTGCAACCGGCCCCACAACCGCAAAAGACGCTCCGCTTCGGCGGACGTCACATCCAATTCCACGCTTTGCAGCTTTTTGTTCGTCGGGAAAATCACCAGAAATGTGAACGGGATCACCGCAAAAAGCAGCGCGCCCCCGACGATCCACGCCGGATCGCGGCTCAACCACGCCGAAAAAAATGCCAGCGCAGATCCCGTGAACGCCAGCGACGCCTGCATCGCGGTTCCGCGCCGGTAGCTCGGCCTCCACTCCGCAATCGCCAAAGCGATTCCGCAGGAAAGCCGCGCCGGCTGTTCCACCGCACTCACGTAAATCGCGGCCCCGGCAAAAATGCCGCAGGCCAGCGTCGCTAGAATTTCCGGAATCATTCGGGCAGCGAACTACAGCCAGCCTTCGCGTTGCCGTAGCATGGCGATGTGCGCCACGTGATGCTTGCCGTGCCACGCGTACAAGGCCAGCGAATCGTCCAGCGACATCGGCTTGGACCATTCCGGATGCCGCATAGTTCGCGCAAATTGCGCCGGGCTCATCGTCCGCAGCGTCTTCACCCAGCGCACGTGCAAGGCCTCCAGCAGTTTCAGCGAAACTTCCACCGGCTCGGTCTTCGCATCCGGCAGCTCCGCCCACTTCGCTTCCAGATAGGTCTTGATCAGCGGTTCATCTTCGGTCAGCGTCAGCTTGAACCGGATGTACGCGTTCATGTGGCTATCGGCCACATGATGCACCACCTGCCGCACCGTCCAGCCGCCCGGCCGGTATGGCGTCTCCAGTTGTTTTTCATTCAGACCGCTCACCGCGTCGCGCAACCGCGCCGGCAATATTTCAATCTGCTCAATGTATCTCGCCCGCAGCTCGTCGGTCAGCGCGCCGTGCCGGTGAAATTTTCCGATGGGATACTGCAGATCAGTTTCAGTTTGCATGGCTGAAATCCTCTCATTTTCTTACAAGTCTGGGCGGGATATTTGCTGCGGGGTGTTGGACGCGGAATCCGTGCTTTCGATTCGTGGCTTTAGCGCGATCTGCTGGTCAGCTCTGGCTGTCCAGATACTCCTCATGCCACGCCATCTGAATCCCTTCCAGCTTCCCCTCATTCGAAAGCTTCGGATCGCCCGTAAATCCCGGCAACTGCGTCACGTACTTATGCAAATCCGTAAAACGCACCGTCAGCGGATCCAATCCCGGATGCGCCTCGGCCAGCTGAATTCCAATCTCCTCGGCGTTGTCCCAATCGAACGTATTCGGCATGGTCTAGTGCTCGGCTTCCTTCGCGTAATTCTTATTCCAATCCGGAATCTCCACCACAATATCCTTGGTCCCGTCCGGCACCAACTGGCAGCCCAACCGCGACTTCGGCGTCACCCCCGGCGCCTCATCCAGCTGATCCAGTTCCGCGTCCGTCGCCTCGTTGCACGAATCCAGCCCCTCATGCACGATCACATGGCACGTCGAACACGCGCAAACCCCGCCGCACGCATGATCCAGCCCTTTGTGAAATCCCTGCGAAATATCCAGAATGCTTCCCGGCAAACCGTCATGCCCGTAGGGAATCTTCGCCGGGTCCACCTCCACCGGCTCGCCGTTCTTGACGAACGTAACCTCATACTTCTTCGTCGCCGGCACAAATTTTGTCTCTTCGATATACGGATTCTGACCACCCATTCGGCCCTGCTCCTCTTGCGACTCGCGTCCAGCCTCTACTCCGCGCTCGCCAAAATCAAATCTAGAACCAAAATCTAAAACCAAGAACTAGAACTCGTCCAGCGACTTCCCCTTCAGCGCCGTCGACAAAGCCCCATTCATCAAAACTTCCGCCAGGTGCTCGGTCGCCGCATTCAACGCGTCGATTTTCTCGCGCATCGCCTTGTAATCGCTGCCTTTCATCGCCGTCCGCAATTCCGCCTCAGACTTCTCGATCGCCACGCGTTCCTCGGCCGTCACCACGCTCGATCCCGCGTTCTTCAACGCCTTATCCGTCGCCGCCAGAATCGAATCCGCTTCGGTCCGCGCCTCAATCACCTGCCGCTCCGCGAAATCCTGTTCCGCGAAATCGATCGACTCCTCGAGCATCCGTTCGATTTCCGTATCGTTCAGCCCGTAGCTCGGCTGCACTTCCACCACGTGCTTCTCGTCGGTCCGCAAATCCTTCGCTGCCACCTGCAAGATTCCATTCGCGTCGATCAGGAATTTCACTTCAATGCGCGCCAAACCCGCCGGCGCCGGAGGAGTCTTCAACTGAAACCGCGCCAGCGACCGGCAATCCTTGGCCAGTTCCCGCTCGCCCTGCAGAATATGCACGTCGATCGCGGTCTGATTATCCACGCCGGTCGTAAACATTTCCTGCGCGCTCGCCGGAATCGTCGAATTCCGCGGAATGATTTTTGCGATCACCCCGCCCATGGTTTCGATCCCCAGCGACAGCGGCGTCACGTCCAGCAGCAACATGGTCTTCACGCCGGACTCCAAAATGTCGGCCTGTACCGCCGCACCGAGCGCCACCACTTCGTCCGGATCGAGTTCGCGGTGCGGCGTACGCTCGAAAAATTCGCCAACCGTTTTCTGCACCAGCGGAATCCGCGTCGACCCGCCCACCAGAACCGCCTCATCGATCTGCGCCGGAGTCAGCTTCGCGTCCGCCAAAGCCAGTTTCGCCGGAGTCATGGTCCGCGCCACAATCGGCCGAATCAAATTCTCGAATTCCGCGCGCTTGATTTCCCGGATATACATGCCCTTAGCGCCCAGCGGATATTCGATCAGCGTCTTCTGTGCCGATGAAAGCTCGTGCTTGGCGCGAATCAAGCTCTTGCGCAAAGTCTGCACATCCTCGCCGCGAGAATCGAGTTCCACGCCAAACTTCGCCTGGATTTCCCGCCGCGCCAAATCCATCAGCGCGTTATCGATGTCATCGCCGCCCAGATGCGTATCGCCATTCGTGGCCAGCACCTGATAAATGTCGCCTTCGGTGGTGCTGATCAATTTCAAAATCGAAATGTCGAACGTCCCGCCGCCAAAATCGTAAACCGCCACATGCCCGCGCTTCTGTTTGTGCAGCCCGTACGCCAGCGCCGCCGCGGTCGGCTCATTCACCAGCCGCAAAACTTCCAAGCCCGCCAGCCGTCCCGCATCCTTGGTCGCCTGCCGCTGCGCGTCGTTGAAATACGCCGGCACCGTAATCACCGCTCGGTCCACCGGTTCCTTGAAATACGCTTCGGCCCACGATTTCAATTCGCGCAAGATAAAAGCCGAAATTTCCGGCGGCGTAAACGACTTCTCGCCCAGGTTCACCCGAATCACGCTGTCGCTCTTGGCATCGATGCGGAACGGAAAAATCCTTAATTCATCTTGAATGTCCGCGACCCCGCGCCCCATCAAACGCTTCACCGAATAAATGGTTAGCTCCGGTTCGGTCAGCAATCGGTCCCGCGCGTCTTCTCCTACAATAATTTTCCCTTTAGCGTCGACGCTCACCACGGACGGCAAGAGCGACGAACCGTACGGCCCCGGAATAGTCTTCGGCGCGCCAGTCTGCGCATCCATGTACGCGACCAGGCTGTACGTCGTCCCCAAATCGATTCCCACTACCCTGCCCATGATTCCCCTTCGACTTTTTTAACTACGCCGCGGCAATTTCCTGCTGCACGCCATCCACTAAATTTCGAATGTAACTTCGTCGGTTCAACACTTCGCTCATCCGCGTCAGCAACGCCGTCCGCTTCGCTTCATCCGCGCCCGAATCGAGTGCCGCATCCCACTGCGCCCCCAGCGCCGCCAGCTCCGCATCCACTTCCGTCAATTTCGCCTGAAAATTTCCCGCGGCCGCATCCAGCCGCCCGCGCAGTAAAGCCACCTCGCCGCCCGACGTCCGCGTCTCGCGCAATTCGTCCAGCCACTCATTCAACTCGAAAACTTCTTCCAGTAATTCCGGCGGCGCCTGCTGCTTGGTGGTCCCTTCCTTGCGCACATTCAGAAATTCCAGCAGATACTCCACCCGCGATAGCGGCTCGCGCAGCGTCCGATACGCATCGTTCAATTCCGACGATCGCTGCAGCGACAAATTCCGCTCGAACTCGCTGGCCCGCACAAAATTGTCCGGATGCAGCTTCCAGCTCAGCATGTGAAACTGCCCATCCAGCGCCGCCGGCTCGATCGTCAACTTTCGCGGCAGTCCAAAAAACGCGAAATAGTCCATGCCCGCGGGCAGCGGCTGAATTTTCCCGCAAGCTCCGCAGAAATGTGTTCCTGAAACCGCGCCCTTGCAGTTCCAGCAGCTGGTTACCGGCACGCCTTCGGCTCTTTTGGTTTGTGGCTGTGAAAGGGGCATCTCGCCTCGTTCCTTAAATCGCCAACACAACGCCCCGGCGCATCGTCATCAACACTTACCCGGAGGCTGGTTCTGATTCAGGTCCCGCGGAATTTCGGTTGAGGTTAGATCGAACTACAACGTGGCTGTTTTACGCCGTGAACGAACTTCCGCACCCGCAACTGCGCGTCGCCTGCGGATTCTGAAACACGAATCCCTGCTTCATCAAATCTTCCTGATAATGCAGCGTCGTGTCGTGCAGGTACAAATAACTCTTTGGATCCACAAAAATCCGCGCCCCGTTTTCTTCGAACACCTTGTCGCGGTTCCGCGCTTCGGTATCGAGCCGCATCGCGTAGCTCAAACCCGAGCATCCGCCGCCCTGCACGCCCACGCGCAGTCCACCCGACTCCGCCGGCACGCCTTCCTTCCCCAGCAATTCCCGGATTTTCTCCGCCGCTCGTTCCGATACGTGAATCATGTCCTCTAAACGCTCCCACCGGTCCCAGCCACTAGCCACTGACAACTAGCCACGGCCTTTGACCAGAACCGTATTTCCCCGCAGCTCGCGGCTTTAGCCGCGACCACTAGCCGAACCGGAAACGGGGCTTTAGCCCCTGAAGCTCCCGCCAGGATTAGTGCGCGGAAGCCGCTTCCACCGTCTTCGCCGCTTCCGGCTCGCCCTGCTTCTTCTTCCAGTCGCCCAGCGCCGCCTTGATCGCATCTTCCGCCAGCACCGAGCAGTGAATCTTGACCGGAGGCAGAGCCAGTTCGCGGACGATGTCCGTGTTCTTGATCGCCAGCGCTTCTTCCACCGTCTTGCCCTTGACCCATTCCGTCGCCAGCGACGAACTCGCGATCGCCGAGCCGCAGCCGAACGTCTTGAACTTGGCTTCTTCAATGACGCGCGTGGTCGGGTTCACCTTCATCTGCAGCTTCATCACGTCGCCGCATTCCGGCGCGCCCACCAGACCAGTCCCCACGTTCGGATCGGCCTTGTCCAGCGAGCCGACGTTGCGGGGGTTGTTGTAGTGCTCGATTACTTTTTCACTGTACGCCATTAGTTCATTCTCCTATCCACCGTTACGGTACTTTCCAAACCTTCGTACAAAATCACTTCTTCCGACAAAGTCACATGCTCGATTGATGCCGATCGTCCTGCGCAAACTTCCTGCAAAGCCTTCGCTACCGCATCTTCACTCAGTTTCAACGTCTCCAAAAATCCGGCAAGTTCTGCCAGCTCACGAAACCGGCGCGAATTGCATGCGCCGCCATCCACATTAGGGGCAAAAAACACATCAAACACCGGTGTGCGTCCGCTGAACGTTCGATGTACGCCGACTGTGCCTTCGTAGATCACGTTCCCCCCTGTTTTGATTTGGATTTATTCCGCTGCCACCTGCCATTTCATCTTGCTGACGTCTACTCCTTCTTTAGCCATTTCGTACAAAGGTGAAAGCTCGCGCAGCCGCGAAACCGTTTCCACCACGCGATTGGCCACGTAGTCCACTTCTTCGTCCGTATTGAAGCGCCCCAACCCGAACCGGATCGAGGTGTGCGCCAAATCTTCACCCACTCCCAGCGCCTTCAACACGTAGCTCGGTTCCAGCGTGGCCGAAGTGCAAGCCGACCCGCTCGAGACCGCGATGTCGTTGATCCCCATCAGCAGCGATTCGCCTTCCACATACGCGAAGCTGATGTTGATGTTGTGCGGCAAGCGATGCTCCATCGAGCCGTTGATGAACGTCTCATCCAGTCGCGACATGATCGACTCCCGCAGCCGTTCGCGCATCTTGAAAAGCTTCGCGCTCTCCGCCACCATTTCCTGACCGGCGATTTCGCAAGCCTTGCCCAACCCGATAATCCCGGTCACGTTCAGCGTCCCCGAACGCATGCCACGCTCGTGCCCGCCGCCGTCGATCTGCGCCGAAAGCTGTACCCGCGGATTCTTGCGCCGCACATACAATGCGCCCACGCCCTTCGGTCCATAAATCTTGTGCGCCGAAATCGACATCAGGTCGATGCCGTCTTTCTGCACGTCCACCGGAATCTTCCCGACGGCCTGCACTCCATCCACGTGAAAGAAAACGCCCTTCTCTTTCGCGATCTTGCCGATTTCCGCCACCGGCTGCACCGTACCGATTTCGTTGTTCGCGTACATGATCGAAATCAGAATCGTTTTCGGCGTAATCGCCTTGCGCAGCTGATCAAGATTGATGCGCCCGTCCTTCTCCACCGGCAAATACGTCACTTCGTAGCCATACTTCTCGAGGCGCTTACAGGTATCGAGCGTCGCCTTATGTTCCGTCACTTGGGTAATAATGTGATTACCCTTTTCGCGGTACATTTCCGCCACGCCCTTGATCGCCAGGTTCGTCGATTCGGTCGCGCCGCTGGTGAACACGATTTCTTTCGGCGTCGCGCCAATCAATTTCGCGATCTGCGCCCGCGCATTCTCCACCGCTTCTTCCGCCACCCAGCCGAATTCATGATTGCGGCTCGCCGCATTCCCGAATTTCTCCGTAAAATAAGGCGTCATGGCCTCAAGCACGCGCGGATCCACCGGCGTGGTCGCATGATTATCAAAATAAATCGGAAGCTTAATCGCCATTCTCAGTCTCCTCACCCCAAATCAAATCGCCCTGCCCAAGCCCAGTTCCTCGCAATTCTCTTCAGACCCTTAACTCCACCATCTCCGACGCCCGAAACTCGTCCGTCATCTGCGAAATCGTAACTTTCCCCAAAACTTCCAAAATACTGTCGTTCACCCGTTTCAACGGCTCGCGAATCGAACAAGTCGTGGTCACATCGCAAGCCCCGCGCGAAGTCACGCACGACGTAATGAACAAGGGCCCCTCGATCGCTCGTATCACATCCAGCGCCGTAATCATCGACGCGTCCCGCGCCAAGGTGTATCCACCGCTCGATCCGTGCCGCGCCGCAACCAACCCGCCCTTCGCCAATTTCTGCAGCACTTTAGCCATCAGCGGCGTGGACATCTTATAGATGTCCGCAATGTCCCCCGCGCTACATGATTCCTCGCGCCGGTGCATGGCCAGATGCTTCAACGCGATCAACCCGTAATCCGCTTTCTTCGACAGCTTCATCATAAGATTATGTGCGACTGATTCGGTCGCATTTAGATTCTAAATCCACTTGCAGGCCGAAGTCAACGAACATTCCTGCTGCAACTCCAATCCTGACAGCACCTTAAACTACGACCAGTATAGTCCGACTGGTCAACCCAACGACAGCGAGAGGCACCAGAACCGCGCTGAACGGCAGTAGAAGGGATTAACCGGCTGCCGAGTTTCCCGTCTCCTAGCCAACTCGATGCCGCCGCCCACCACCTCAATCCTGTAGTTTTTCTTCGCGATGATTTAGAATGCCCTCACGAATGCCATTCGACGCCGGTAACGCGACCTCCAAGCCTGTTACCGCCATTTATCCCGGCTCCTTCGATCCGGTCACCAATGGCCACCTGGATCTCATCACTCGCGCGTCCAATATTTTTGGGAAGCTGATTGTCGCCGTCGCCCACAACCTCGAAAAAGATCCGCTTTTCACTGAAAAGGAACGCGTCGAGATGCTCGAAACCGCGACATTTAAATGGGACAACGTGCAGATCGACGTCTTCGATGGCCTGTTGATGGACTACGCCCGCGCCAAAGGCGCCTCGGTCATCGTTCGCGGCATCCGCGCCGTCTCCGATTACGAATACGAATTGCAGATGGCCATGATGAATCGCAAAATCGAGCCGGACATCGAAACCGTTTTTATGCTGCCCGCCGAGCAGTACAGCTATCTCAGTTCGCGCCTGGTCAAAGAACTGGCGCGCTTCGGCGGCCCGACCAAGGATTTTGTTCCACCCAATGTTCACGAACGCATGAGCACCAAGTTCAAGTAGCGCTGCCCCGGCAGCAGCCGCAAACATTTGCGGTCTAAAATTTGAAGGAGCCACATGGAACAGGCCACAGCTCAAAAATCAGCGGAAGCGATCCAGCTCGCCGACGCCGTCAATCGCATCAACGTCTCGCCGACCATGGCGGTCTTGCAGGAAGCCGAAAAGCTAAAAGCCCAGGGCATCGACGTCGCGGACTTTGGTCCCGGCGAGCCCGATTTTCCCACGCCGGAACACATCAAGCGCGCCGTCATCAAAGCGCTCGACGACAACAAAACCAAATACACGCCGGTCGCCGGAATCTTGCCGTTGCGCCAGGCCATTTGCGACTGGCACAAGGCACAACTCGAATCTTCCTACGCTCCCACGGAGTGCGTCGTCAACGTCGGCGGCAAGCACGCCATCTTCAACGCCGTCTGCGCGCTCATCAATCCCGGCGATGAAGTCATTATCGGCGCGCCCTACTGGGTCAGCTATCCGGACATGGTGAAATATGCCGGCGGCGTGCCCGTCTTCGCCGAAACTCGTGAAAACGACGCCTTCATGCTGCGCGCCTCGGAAATCGAAAAAGTGATGACCCCGAAAACAAAAATGGTCATCGCCAATTCCCCGAGCAATCCCACTGGCGCCGTAATTCCGCCCAACGAATTTGCCCGCATCGAAGATCTCTGCAAGCGCCGCGGCGTCTGGCTGCTCTCCGACGAGTGTTATTCGCACTTCGTCTACAAAGACGCCAAGCCGTTTTCCGTGGCCAGCATCCCCGGCTCAAAAGATCGCCTGATCATCGCCGGCTCGTTCTCCAAGACTTTCGCTATGACCGGCCTGCGACTCGGCTACATACTCGCGCCCAAACCGATCGTGGACGCTATCGCCAAACTGCAAAGTCAGTCCACTTCGAATCCCACTTCGATCATTCAATACGCGGGCCTCGAAGCCATGCGCGGCTCCATGGATTCCGTCCACGAAATGCTCACCGAATACGCCCGCCGTCGCGAACATATTCTCAATGGCCTCCGCGCCATTCCCGGCATCACCTGCGTTGCTCCGATGGGCGCGTTTTACGTATTTCCCAATGTCTCCGCGCACTTCAATCCAAAAATGCCGGACACCACCGCCGTCGCCAAACAGTTGCTCGAACGCGAGCACGTCGCCGTCACTCCCGGCGAAGCCTTCGGCGCTCCCGGATATTTGCGCCTTTCCTACGCCACTTCCATCGATCGCATCGACGAAGGCCTGCGCCGCCTTACGCACTTTTTCGGTAACGCTGCCTAATGTCCAGCCGGGCGCCGCTCTGTCCCGCTCGGCTTGAGCCGGTTTTCAGCCCGCGTCCTTGGGGCGCGCGCAATCTCGCGCCGCTGTTTCCGGAAAAATCCAATCTCGCCGAGCCACTCGGCGAAGCCTGGCTCACCGGCGACGAATGTCGCTTCGCCTCCGGCCCTTTCGCCGGAAAAAAATTGGGTGAAGCGTGGCCAGCAATGTCCGCCGAATGGACCGGGAGCCGCCTCAATTCTCAAGCCGTAACCTTTCCACTCCTTGTTAAATTTCTTTTCTCCCGCGAAAAACTTTCCGTCCAGGTTCATCCCGACGATGCCTACGCCCAAGCGCATGAAAAAGCCGCTGGCGGCCGCGGCAAAACCGAAATGTGGTACGTGGTCGATGCGGAGCAAGGCGCCGAAGTTCTGGTCGGCCTGAATCCCGATGTCACCAAAGAAAGTTTCCGGCGCGCCACCGGCGACGCCTCGGTCGAAGATTCAATTCAACATATTCCGCTGCGCAGCGGCGAAGCGATTTTTGTTCCGGCCGGAACCGTGCACACCCTCGGCGCCGGTTTTGTCCTCTGCGAAATCCAGCAGAGCTCCGACCTCACCTACCGCATTTACGATTACAACCGCCGCGACGCCAACGGAAAAGCCCGCGAGCTGCATCTCGACAAAGCCCTCGACGTCACGCGCTTCGGCCCGCAACTCGGCGGCAAGCTTGATCCCGTCACCGTCGATCGCGGCGGCCTGCAGAAAACTTTCCTCGCCGCCTGCCGCTACTTCGCCACCGAACGCTGGCAGTTCGCCAAGCCCGTCTCCGCCCAGATCTCACACGAACATTTCGAGCTGTGGATTGTCATCCAGGGCGGCGGATCCTTTCGCTCGTCGAACGACTCGGCGCAGTACGCGCCTGCCCAAGTTTGGCTCGTCCCCGCTGGCCTGAACCAATTTGAAATCGCGCCGGAATCCAAAACCACAGTTTTGCGCACCTACGTCCCGGCCGATCTCGCCACTGTCGCCGCCAACTGGACCCGCGAAGGCGTAGCCGAGACTGACTTGAAACGCGTGGTGTTTCCGTGACCAAAACGAAAAAACAAAACAAACTCCCCGCTTGCGCCGTGCTCCTTGCCGGAGGCCGCGGCACCCGCTTCTGGCCGCGCAGCCGCGTCCGCACGCCCAAACAATTGCTGAATATCACCGGCGGCGAAACCATGCTGCGCGAAACCGTCAAGCGCCTGGTCCCCGCTTTCTCCGAACGCAATTGCTGGGTCGTCACCAATACCGAACAAGCTTCAGCAGTTCGCCGCGAGCTCCCGCGCGTTCCCGCTGCTCACGTTCTCGCCGAACCCGTCGGTCGCAACACTGCCGCCGCCATTGCTCTCGCCGCGATTCACCTCGCCCACGCACACGGCGATGCGCTCATGGCCGTCCTTTCTTCCGACTCGCACATCACTGATGTGCATACCTATCGCCGGCTGCTGCGCGTCGCGCTGCAACACGCCTCGGCGCCCGGCCACCTGGTCGTGCTGGGCGTTCCGCCCACCCGCCCCGAAACTGGCTACGGCTACATCGAACGCGGCGAGCCGCTCGCCGGCGCCGAAAATATTTTCGCGGTCCATCGCTTCACCGAAAAGCCCGCGCTCGACGTCGCCCGCGAATATCTCGCCTCCGGAAAGTATTTCTGGAACGCCGGAATGTTCTTCTGGCGCGTCTCCACCTTCCTCGATTTGCTCCACCGTTTCTTACCGGCCACGCACGCCGCGCTCACCACGCTCGCAAAAACGATCGGCACGCGCCGCTACCCCGCCGCGCTAAAGAAAATTTATCCCCAACTCGAAAATATCTCAGTCGATTACGCCATCGTCGAACCCGCCAGCAAAACCAGCGCCCCAAACAGCGGCGCCCCCATCGCCGTCTCCGTCATCCCCGCCGACGTCGGCTGGAGCGACATCGGCTCCTGGGACGCCGTCTACCAAATGCTCGCCCAACCCGGTGCCAACTTTTCCGCCGGCCCCACCTTCACCGAAGACGCCGCCGGAAATTTTTTCTGGTGCCCAAAAAAATTCGTGGCCGCCCTAGGCGTCCACGATATGGTCCTGGTCGAAACCGACGACGCCCTCCTCCTCTGCCCCCGCACCCGCTCCCAGGACGTAGCCAAAATCGTAAAATGGCTCGAACAGCAAAAACGCAATTCCCTCCTCTGACGCATTCGAACGTGCCCTAACTCCGGCGCGCCAACCATATAAGCTCCGATCTTTGTGGCTCGTAGCTTTAGCTACGACATAAAACCGACGGCGCGAAGCGCCTACCTCTCGCGGCGCATTTCCGCGAGCCTTCGTAAAGTCGAAGCGCGACGCATCCGTCTCGCGTCAAAACCCGGCCCGCCATCAGACCGTCGCCAAATTCCGTATTCCTCGACCCGCTCTCTTTCGTCGTCCCGCGCCCCAACCACCAATTTGGCGCTCATCGCCCCGACTTCCCCGCTTCCCGCCGCCTACCCCATCGCTTATACTTTTCTTCCGTGAGCAAACTCATATTCGGCACCGACGGCTGGCGCGCGATCATCGCCGAAGATTTCACCTTCGCCAATGTCCGTACGGTCGCCCACGCCATCGCCCGCTACGTCGTCCGCGCCGAAAAACCCGGCGACGAAGTTCTCGTCGGCTACGACACCCGATTCGGCTCCGACCGTTTCGCCCGCGCCGCCGCCGAAGCCCTCTCCGCCGCCGGAATTCCCGTCGCACTTTCGTCCGCCGCCGCTCCCACTCCGGCCCTCTCGCTCCTCGTCACCTTGCGTAAAGCCGCCGGCGGAATTCAAATCACCGCCAGCCACAATCCATTTCAATGGAATGGCATGAAATACAAAGCGAGCTACGGTAGTTCCGCCTCGCCCTCCATCGTCGCCCAAATCGAACAGGAACTCGCCCGCCTCGAACGCGACGGCGTTCCCGCGCTTCCTCCCCAACCGAAACTGATCAAGTCGTTCGACGTGCGCACTCCCTATCTCGAAACTCTAGCCGGCCTCGTCGACTGGCCCCGCATTCGCGATTCCAAATTTCGTTTCGTCGTCGATCCCATGCACGGCGCCGGCAGCGGCCTGCTGTCCGAACTTTTCCGCCGCCACGACGTGCCCTGCGAAGAAATTCGCGCCGCCCGCGACCCGCTCTTCGGCGGCGTGAATCCCGAACCCATCGAACCTCACATCGCCGCCCTGCGCCGCGCCGTCGTCGATGGCAAATACGACGCCGGTTTCTGCCTCGATGGCGACGCCGACCGCATCGGCGCCATCGATCGCGACGGCTCCTTCGTCACCCCGCACCAGATTTTCTCCATCCTGCTCTGGCATCTCGCCGGAACCAGAAAACTCTCCGGCGACGTCGCCAAAACTTTTTCCACCACCAAAATGATCGACCAGATCGCCGCCAAATTTGGCCGCAAAGTCTGGGAAACCCAGATCGGTTTCAAATACATCTGCGACCGCATGCTTGAAACCGATATCCTCCTCGGCGGCGAAGAAAGCGGCGGCATCGGCACCAAATTGTATTTGCCCGAACGCGACGCCTCCGTGAATTCGCTGCTTCTCGCCGAAGTCATGGCCTGGCACGGCAAGCGTCTCGGCGAGCTCGTCGCCAGGCTGCACCAGGAATTCGGCGAATATCATTACGGCCGCGTCGACCTCCACACCAAAGACGGCCAGAAGGAAAAAGCGCTGCGCTATTTCGCCGACCCCAACCTGAAAACCATTCTCGATTGGCCGGTCACTCGGCGCGAAGACCTCGACGGCGTCAAGGTCTTCATCGGAGACCTCGGCTGGATCCTGGTGCGCGCCTCCGGCACCGAAAAGATGTTGCGCATTTATTCCGAGACGTCGCGCCCAGAAACCACCCGTCGCGCGCTCGACGCCGTCGTCTCGGTCGTCCAAAAACTCTAAACGCTTCGCGCCGGCCATTTCGGTGCCGCACAATTGCCGCAAGGAAGGAGCACATCGATGGAAGTCGTAAACTTCAAAGAAAAGCTAAGCCACGTGAACGAATATTGGAGTCCCAAAATCGTCGGCGAAATAAACGACTCCTACGTCAAAGTCGTGAAATTCCAGGGCGAATTCGTCTGGCACCATCACGACCACGAAGACGAAATGTTTTTGGTCCTGCAGGGCAATATGCGCATGCGTTTTCGGGACCGCGACCAGATCGTCAAACCCGGCGAATTTATTATCGTGCCCAAAGGCGTCGAACACCTGCCGGTCGCCGAGGGGGAAGTCCACGTCGCCCTGTTCGAACCCAAAACAACTCTAAACACCGGAAACGTCGAGAACGAACGCACGCTCCATCAACTCGAACGCATCTAGGCCCGAAATAATTTCGTCCAGCGGAGTCACTTCATGAAGCGCCGTCTTTACACTCTCGACGTTTTCACCACCAAGCAGTTTGCCGGCAATCCGCTCGCCGTCGTCACCGACGGCGACGGCCTCACCACCAAGAGAATGCAGGCCATCGCCCGCGAAATGAATTTGTCGGAGACGGTTTTCATCCAGCGTCCCACCAATAATCGCGCGCTCGCCCGCCTGCGCATTTTCACCACGACGCAGGAGCTTCCGCTCGCCGGACATCCGGTCATCGGCACCTGGTTTCTGCTCGCCGAACTCGGCGTGGTTCCGGCGTCCGAAGGCGCGGTGCACATCCTGCAGCAAACCGGCGCCGGAATTCTTCCGGTCGAATTCACTTTCCACAACGGCCGCCCCGTGCGCGTCACCATGACCCAAAAACCCCNNTCGCCGCCACTCTCGGCCTCAAGCCCAGCGACCTGGTGCCTTCGCTGCCCATCGAATTCGTTTCCACGGGCATTCCCAATTTGATGGTGCCGGTCACGCGCCGCGCGGTTCTGGCAAAAATTCAAATGAACATGCGTGCGCTCGCGCAACTCATCGCTCCACACGGCACCATGGCCTATTGCTTCGCCATCGAAGGTCGCG
>PMHK01000144.1:0-140 GCA_003156635.1 Acidobacteriota bacterium
TTGTGATCCTGCAGCGACTTGGTTACGTCCGGGATTGCCGTGTTGGCGATGGTGACGCCCTTGAACTTCGTCGCGTCGCGGTATTCGCCCTGCAATTCGGCGCTGTTCGGAGCCAGGTAAATCGTGACGTCCTTCACGCC
>PMHK01000144.1:185-6268 GCA_003156635.1 Acidobacteriota bacterium
AGAATTGTTCGAACTGTTGAGTTCACCTTATAACCTCGCCCGTTTCAGACGCGAAACGCTGAATGCCCGCTTCGCCACTGCGAATAATTACAAAGAATCCCAGCGGAACACGTACCGCCTATATATGTTAGATGCCGGAAACAGCAAATCCGCTTTCGAAATCGCCTCAAGCCTTCTCTTCCACGATCAACAGGCCCTTACGGGTCGCGGCTTTCGCCGAACATTCATCGGCTGGCGCCATCCCCAGCGCCCAAACTACCCGCCCGGCACTTTCCAACACTGGCCACGTTCCCCGTTGCGACTCCGGAACTCGCTCGGCCAGCAGCATTTGCTTCAGCTTACGTTCTTCCCGACGGCCACGAGGCCGATAGGAATCGCCGGGCCGCCAATTCCGCAGAATTAAAGGCGAACGCAGGAGGTCAGCATCGAGGGCTTGGCTGTCCCTTATAGTGTCGCGCTCGCTGGTTGGCCAGTCAATCAAATTTAGGCTGAACCGCTTGCCCAATTTAGCAACCGCGACCGTGGTGCTTTCGCCTAGTGGCAGCTTCACTACAAAGTGATACGTATTGTCGTCCGCGGTAGTTTCGTTGGGCTTGGCCACGTTTTCGTGCCGCGCTGCGTGGGCAAACACTAATTCACCGAATTCGCGGCGCGCGATAATTCCACCGGGCAATTCCACGGCGCGGCCACTTTTCGATGCGCTCGCGAGATGGATGATTTCCTCCACGTGCTTCGCGCTGAGTTCGCGGCAGTCCCCGCGCACGCCTTCGTAGAGTCGCCTGATTAAGCGCTCCGCAACGGCCCGGAGCGGCGAAGTGGATGCGCTTCCTGGCGTTCGGCTCAGGTCGTGGACCGCATTCCGAATATTGACCGGCGTGAGGAGGTCGTCCGCCGCGATCCGCACCGTGGCGTTTGTCTTTTGGGCGAATTTCAGAAACAAGTCTTCCACGAAGACGTTCCAGAACGCGTCTTCCTCCCGCGCTAACCGCGCCAGGTCATTCAGGTGCTCCACGACCTTTGGCGAAAAATCGCGCTCAATGATCGGAAGCAATTTTTCACGGACACGCGCGCGCATCCTGCGGGTGTCGCTATTCGTGGAATCTTCGCGCCAGTCTTGCTTCAGCGAGCGCAAATATTCGCGCAAATCCGCCCGCCGCGTTTCCAGCAGCGGACGCACCACCGGAACAGCGACCGGATAAATGCCGCCAAGACCCGTCATTCCGGTGCCCCTCATCAGGTGAGCGAGCAGAGTTTCGGCCTGATCGTCAGCGGTGTGCGCCACCGCAATCTGGTCAGCCGTGCCGTCATTCACAATTTTTTCGAAAAACCGCCTGCGCAGTTTGCGGCCCGCATCTTCGAGATTCCACCCTTCGCGCTGCGCGATCGCGGTAACATTTTCGGTGCGCTGCAAGAATCGCAATCCAAACTCCTTCGCCAAATCCTCCACGAAAGTAGCATCGGCGTCGGACTCGGAGGCGCGCAGCGAGTGATTGAAATGGGCCACCAGCAGCGTGATTCCTAGTTCGTTCGCCAGCGCTTCCAGGATCCGCAGCAAGGCCACCGAATCGGCCCCGCCCGATACGGCGACACCAACGCGGGCGCCCGGACGAATCACGGCTTCGCGCCGAATGGATTCCAATGTCTGTTGCTCGAATGGTGTTCGCATAAGAACGAACTGCTTCGTTTGATCGAGAATGAGCTAATCGTAACAGCTCGGTGCAAAAGGGTCGAGACCAGCAGGCGCACGTGGGCCATTGTGCTGGTGTACTCAGGTTGAGGATGGGCGAACTTTCCGGGCAGACCTAAATTCGGTCGCTAATCTGCTGCGTGAATAAATCACGGCTGTAAGATATGCGGCGGTCCAGAGCTACGGCAGCAAAGTACGAACAGTCGCGTCGCTCATGATCGGCCCATTCCGCCACGCGCGGGCCGGCCATGATCGAAACGCCCTTCAGAATAGCCAGAATTCGATAGTACAGTCCCACCGCTCGGATCTCGGACCGGTCATCGCCGCGCTCCGGGCACAGCCGAACCAGTTGCAACAGGCGGTTGAAATCGTCCGGCGCCACGTCCTGGTTGGTGATTCCGGTAACTTCGCGGACCCGGTCCGACAAGCTCACGTTGCGGCTGGGCGCCAGGATTGACCGGCAATACCAGACGAAGAACTGCGCAAAGACCGCGAGGGACATCGCGCAAATAATCGCGGCGATCATTGAGCTTTCACCATCAGCCGGGCCGGAGTCAGCCGAGAGTCTTCGGGAACCTTGGCCATGGTGTAAGCCCAAGCCAGCGGCAGCCACACCCCCATGATCGGAGGGATCCAGCGCAGGACTGCGTACTCCAGGCTAGGGCTAGGAAACAGATTGCGCAGTGCATACGTCATGGCGTCAGCGCTGAAATAAATTCCAAGCGCGAGCACCAGCTGAATCAAGCGCATGCGCGTTTCGCGCAGCCGCAGGATCGCGCCCCACAACAAATAGGTCAGCACAACTCCCACGAAATAGAGATTCTGGCCCAATTCGACCACGAACCGGCCAGTCAGGTTGCCGCGGTTTTGATGGACCACCGCATAAGAAAAAATCGCGGTGGTCACGATCATGATGGCGGCTGCCCACCCAATATATTTGCTGGCGCCCATTTCTTCGAACGTCTGCAAGTAGAACTGGATGACCGCCCAAAACAGAAGAAGGGTTAGCAACGAATCCGAGTAGTAATAGAAGTATGCGTACCGAGCGGAGCTATATCCATACTGATGAACGCAATAAAACAAACCAGACGTGACAATCGCGTCGCACAAGATGTAGAAAACAAGAGAGTAATATCGAAGGAAGGATTTTGTGCGGACTACACACACTACTACAGCGATCTCCGCGAGGACACCTAAACACCACAACACGTAATCTAAGGGGCCTAGCATCTCTCACCGACAATCTGCGAAAGCCTGGCCCCGTCTCCCCTTATGCCAAGGGGATTTTAGCAATTATCTCCAGGGCTGAGGCGGAACCGGAGCCGAGGTGCTCATGCGCCACGGTTGAGGCGGAACCGGAGCCGAAGTGCTGACTCGCAGTCCAACCGCGCTGGTGACTACCAAAAGCGCCAAAGCACCCACTGCTGACCACTTTGACATAGACCCTCCCAAGGGAAACAACGGGCGGAGTCTATAAGCGGTCTGATGCCGTCAAGAGGGAAATCTTAGGGTCGTGTGTCTAAACGGTACACACCCCTCCCTCCTGGCTGCGGCCAGTGCCTTTCCGAATTGTCGAGGTGAGCGTAGCGTTCCGAATTGAATCCGGTCAATGGGCCGAAAGTACTAACGTTGTTCGCCGTTTCCGTTTGTAGAAATCCAGCGAGGACGGGCTTTTTCGCGTTGTAGACGCAGGAGTTTCGCAGCACCCACGCGTCTTGACACTCCACGGCGCGAACCCTTAGCATCAAAGGCTGTCTGCGAGCCGGTTTAGCTCAGAGGTAGAGCGAGGGTCTCATAATCCCTAGGCCGTGGGTTCGAGTCCCACAACCGGCACCATTTGTCTCGTCTCCACACCATCGGTTATGGCGTTTTTTCGTTCCGGTCATGAAGCGAGGACGTCATTTCGGGTAGGGGTGTCCCGCGAGGATGGCGAAAGCGCGATATATCTGCTCGGTCAGGAGTACCCGCGCAAATTCATGCGGCATAGTCAGAGTCGACAATGAAATCTTCTGCTTGGCACTGTCGCGCAGTTCGTCTGGGAATCCGTCAGCATCGCCGCAGAGAAAAACCACTTCACGCACAGAGCGATCTCGCAAATCTCCGAGCCACTTGGCGAATTGCTGGGAAGTGAATTGCTTACCGGCCGCGTCCAGCAACACCACGGTGGCAGCCGAATCGATCTTCAACTTACGCAGCGCAGCGGGGCTCCCGTCGCGCAGCTCCAGGATTTCAAATTCCGCGTAGCGCTGGATTCGGCCCGCATAATCTTCCACCAGCGCCCGCGCTTCCTCGCGTCTTGTCCTGCCCAGCATGATCAGGCGGATTTTCATGGCGAAAGCCGGGGCATTCCTGCGCCGCTATTCGAGCAGTCCATACTTTTTGCGTTTCTCGAGCAGCGTCTTGCGGCTGATTCCCAAAATTTCCGCGGCCTTGCCAATTTTGTAGTGGGTCGCTTCCAGGGTTTCTCTGATCGCCTCGCGCTCAATGTCTTCCAGCGACCGGAGGCGGCCAGCATCGCCACGAGCCGCTTTCCCGGCACGCACAATTTCCGGAAAGTCCGCTGGTTCGAGCTGGGTTTCCTTAGAAAATACTAGCGCATGCTCGACCGCGTTCTTCAATTCCCGCACGTTTCCCGGCCAACCGTATGATTCGAGAGATTTCAACGTCTGGTCGTCGAAGGTAATATCGGCATGGCCGTGCACCGGACCAAGTCTCGCCAGAAAATACCTGGCAAGTTCAGGAATATCAGCCTGACGTTCGCGCAAAGGCGGCACCGTGATCGGCAGGACGTTGAGCCGGAAAAAAAGATCTTCGCGAAAGCGGCCCGCCGCTACCGCTTTCGACAGATCGGTATTCGTCAACGCCATCAAACGCGCATTCATATCGAGCGTTTCGTTCCCGCCCAGCCGCTCGAATTTTCTTTCTTCCAGCACGCGCAACAGTTTCGCCTGCATGCCCATCGATAACGCTGCAATTTCGTCCAGCACTATGGTCCCGGTCTGGGCCATCTCCAATCGCCCCGGTTTGCGGGCGACCGCGCCGGTAAAGGCGCCGCGTTCATGGCCAAATAGTTCGGATTCGACGAGTTCGGAGGGGAGACTGGCGCAATCGATTTTCAGCAGGGGTGCATCGTGGCGGGCGCCGCGTTCATGAATCCAGCGTGCCAGTTGATCTTTGCCGGTGCCGCTTTCACCCGTGAGCAAGACGGTCGTCGACGCGTCCGCAACTTTTTCGGCGAGTTCCAAAACGCGGCGCGAAGCGGGATCCACGGCGATCCACTGGATTTTCGCGCTGGTCATGTTTTAGGGCTCGCTATCGAGCGGCGTTGCCTTCCGGTTCGGTGTGCGAGCTGCCCCGCGATGGCGAGGTCGATCGTGTAGCGCCGCCGTGCCCGGCGTCATGGGCTTCGTTCGTATTCACTTCGATACGTTCTGCGTTGCGCCAAAGGCGCTCCAAGTCGTAGTACATTCGAGCGCGCTCGCTGAAAATGTGAACAATCAGAAAACCGTAATCCAGCAGCATCCATTCCGCGCCGCCGCGGCCCTCTCGATGTGCGACCCGGCGCCCGTTCTGGTGCAAGCGCTCTTCCACCGCGTCGCTGATCGCCTGCATTTGTGGCGCGCTGCTGGCCGAGCACAAAAGGAAATAATCGGCGAATGCCGCCGAACCGCGAAGATTCAACACGCAAATATCCAGAGCCTGTTTGTCCTGAGCCGCTTCTACCGCGAGTCGTACGTCTTTATCGAGTGAATTCATGGTCATCGGTATAAAGCCTGTCCTCGAATGTAATCTTCCACCGGTGCCGGCACAAGCCGGTGGATATTCTGCCGGTGCGTCAGCCGGTTGCGAACTTCGGTCGATGAAATGTGACTCGATACCGTAGTCAACAAATGTACGACAGATTTGCGCAAAACGATTTTATTCGGATCGCTCGACGGCGTGCGTCCGAGTTTTTCCGGCGGCAACACCAGCCGCAGCGCATCCAAACGAAAGCCGGGCCGGCTGGCGATAATGAAGTCGCAGGAATCGAGCAGCGCTTCGTAATTCTTCCAGGTCGGGATTTCCAGAAACTGGTCGGCGCCAACGATAAAAAATAAATGATCGTCGGGATGTTCCCGCCGGTAGCGCCGCACCGTATCGATCGTATAGAAGGCGTGCGGTGGCGCGCCTTCCGCGGGCGCTTCCGCGAGTGATGGGCGAAAGTCCGCATGATCCGAGCAGGCCAGCGCCACCATGGCGTAGCGGTGGACAAAAGGAGTTAGCGCTGGCTTCGTCTTATGCGGGGGCCGGGCCGAGGGCACGAAGTGAATTGTGTCGAGGTGAAAGCGTTTCTGCGCCGCTTCGGCCACCGCGATGTGCCCAGCGTGAATCGGGTCGAACGTGCCGCCAAAAAGCG
>PMHK01000144.1:6278-7026 GCA_003156635.1 Acidobacteriota bacterium
GAAGCCGGAACCACCGGCTTCGGAATGCGATCCAGTGCATCCGCGATGGCGCTCACCAAATCTTTAATACCTTCGCCAGTCGCTGATGAAATGGCGTGAAATGGGAGCCCGCGCTCGATCGCGAACCGGCGCAATTCGTCCAAGTGCGCCGTGTCGGTCGTCGCATCCAGCTTCGTCGCCACCACGATCATCGGCTTNNCGCGATCGTTGAAGTCGCTGACGTCCACCAAATGTGCGATCAGCCGGGTTCGCTCGACGTGTTTCAAGAATCTTGTTCCGAGACCGGCGCCTTCGTGAGCGCCTTCGATCAATCCGGGCACATCGGCCACGACGAATGTTCGTCCCTGACCCGGCACCGCGCCGGGATCCGCTGAGACGACGCCAAGATTCGGTTCGAGCGTGGTAAACGGATAAGCGGCGATTTTCGGGCGCGCCGCNNCAGCTTCAATTCGAGCCGTAATTTCTTTTCCTCGCCCGGTTTGCCGTCTTCGTGTTCCCGCGGAGCCTGATGCCAGGGCTTGGCGAATTTCGGATTGCCGTTGCCGCGTCCGCCATGTCCGCCGCGGGCCGCCAAGTAGCGTTGGCCGGCCTCGGTCAGATCGAAAAGCACTTCATTGGTGTCGGCGTCGAAAATTACTGTACCCACCGGCACTTTCAGAATCAGATCGTCCGCCGAAGCGCCGCTGCAATTCGAACCTTCGCCATGTCCGCCGCGCTTGGCCTCGAATTCGCGATTGTAGCGATAGCG
>PMHK01000144.1:7062-8283 GCA_003156635.1 Acidobacteriota bacterium
TTTATCGATATTTTTGCTTCGTCGGCAAACACCTATTCACCCGCGAGTCGTACCGGAAAACATCCAAAGTCTATCGAAGAGAAATCATACGCCAGGGCTGGGGGTAAAAACAAAAATACGCGCCCCGGAAGAACCAACCAGCAGGCGCGTATCTGAAATCTAGAACGAGCTAATTATTCGCGGCCGCCGCGAGGCGAGCCTTCGAACGATCCGCGCCGCCGATTTCCGATTCTTCCGCGGGCAGCACGCTGATAAATTTGCCGTGGCCGCCCTTATCTTCGAAGCGCACCACGCCGGTGATCGTCGCGAACAAGCTATCGTCTTTCGCCTGGCTGACATTCTTACCGGCCTTATAACGCGAGCCGCGCTGACGAATCAGAATGCTTCCGCTGGTGACCAGTTGGCCGCCAAAACGCTTGATGCCCAGCCGCTGTCCGTGCGAATCGCGTCCGTTGGTAGATGATCCGCCGCCCTTTTNNTCTGCCGGTGGCCGCGCTGAATCTTGTACTGCCCGCCGGTCTTAAACTTCAAAACCTTCAGCTTGGGGCCGCGATCCTGATTGATGATCTTGCCCACGACTTTGGTCTTGGCCAGCGAATCGCTCGACGCGAATTTCTTGTCGTCATTGCGGACCGCCAGAACTTCGTCAAACGTCACTTTGCCGCCGACTTTGCCTTCCAATTTCTCCACCCGGATGGTCTTACCCGGCTCGGCGCGATACNNNNTTTATGCAAATCGGCGGCGAATTAGCCCCCGAAAGCGCGATCTGGGCTCTACCAAATGGTGCAGCGTTGTTCGGTCGGCCGCACCATCGCGTCGCCGGCCTTGCAGTCAAAAGCATCGTGAAACTCCGGCAAGTTGCACAGCGGCCCGATGACCCGGTATTTGCTGACTGGGTGCGGATTGGTCAGCACGAACTGGCGTTGCGNNGTCCCCAGGAGATGAAAAACTGCTGCTCCGGCGTGAATCCATCCTGATCCGGCGGCCGCGGCTTGCCCTTCATTGACTTTTCAAACGCGAGATACGCCAGCTTCACTCCACCAAGATCGCCGATACTCTCGCCCAGGACCAGTTTGCCGTTGATGTGCATTCCGCCTTCCACGGTGTACTCAGAAAACTGATCGACCACACATTTTCCGCGGCCCTGAAATTCTTTGTAGTCCGCGGGCGTCCACCACTCTTTCAATTCGCCGGTGCTATCGTACTTGGCGCCTTGGTCGT
>PMHK01000220.1 GCA_003156635.1 Acidobacteriota bacterium
CCCGTCGCCGGCGCCGCCGTCAACGTAACCTGCGTCCCACTCGCAAACGGAGCCGCACACGTCGCACCGCAATTAATTCCCGCCGGCGCGCTGGTCACCGTTCCAGTGCCGGTGCCCGCCTTGGTCACCGTGAGCGTCTCGTTGGCTGGCGTCGACGCTCCCTGGCACTCCGTGGTGCCGAGCCCCGGGCCCGCCGCTGACTGTAAAAGCACTTCCGTCTTACAGGCCGAAGCCACGTACCCGATCACGCCGCCGCTGTTCGGGACCGTAAGCTGCCCGTCGGCCGCCACGGTGTAACCGTTGGGTGCTGGCATCAGATCGGCGGCCAGGGTTCCCATGGTCGAGCCATCGGTGATGGCGGTATAGGTGGTGGCGCCAAAAGTCAGCACCGTAACTTCATCCGAAGTCTGCGGAGTAGGAGGATTGACCGAACCACCGAAAAAATTCGCGGACGTCGCCAGCGTGGCATTGTTGAAATTATTACCGCCGGGATCCAGCGGGCCAGTGGAAGAGGCGGTGTCGGTTTCGGCGGCGAATCCCTGATTCGGTCCGGAGAGATAAAGAATGATCGGCGAAAATTGCTCCTGAGGAAAAGTCAGCACGGCCCGGCCATTCGGCATCACGGCCACGGTTCCATTGGCGATGCCGGTGGTTTGCGGCGTGTCGCCGGTGGTAGTTTGCTGGACGTAATCGAACGAAAAATTTGTATCTCCGGTGGTGGAAAGCGAGCCGATGGCCACGGTAGCCACTCCGTTGGTCTGTTTGCCCTGAAGGGCCATCACGCTAAATCCGTTGAGCGACCCCAGACCGAAGTTCCCCGGCGTCGTCTGCAATTCGGCAATGCCGCCGTAAATCACATCGCTGGTCGCGTCGATGCTGATGAAGATAAATTGGGTGTCGTCGATAATGTAGGCGACGTCGGAGACCGTGCCATTATTGCCCGCGATGACCGGGCTGAGGGTCAACCGCCCGTTCGAAACGGTTTCATTGCTCAGCGCGTAGGTTCCGGAAAGGGCCTCACTGGTCTGCAAGTTTCCGGCGTTATTGATATCCACCATGCTGCCGTTCACAAAATTTCCGACGCCGTCAAAAATCGCCAGACCCACGGCGGACTGCGGATTCCCGTTCTCCGGCACCCCGGCGAGCACCAGCGATCCGACTTCGCTGAAGGCGTAGGACCCGTTTAGCGCGCTCAGCATAAACGTCGCCGGATTCTGCTTGAACATCACGCCCGATCCGGTGTGCCCGCTGGTGCCGTCCACGTCGTCGAAGCGAATCAGCCGCGCCTTGGTCACCACACCGTCCACAATATTTCCGGCGGTGAACGCGATCAGCACCGTGCCGCCGCCCGCGGTCATCAGCTCCATAGTTCCGCGATTGTTCGCGCCCAGCCAGTATTGCCCGGTGACTTCCTCGGTGGGCTGCGCGCCGCCAGATCCCAGGGCATCTTCAAATCCGACCATGACGTTGCCCTGCCCGTCGGTGGTGAAACTCGCTGCCACTACTTCCATGCTGCTGTCGGCGTCACTAAATCCCTGGAACAGAAAGCAGTAGGTCCCCTTCAACTCGGCGTCGTTGCTGCTATCGGCGGCGGCGATGGTGAGCGTGTAGGTAATCGAAGTGGTTTGCGGAGGCGTCGAAGAATCCGTGGCCTGCACCGTAAAAGTAGAGGGGCCCGCGGTCCCGGTGGGCACACCGCCGATCGTGGCGAAAAGGCTGTCGGCCGGAGCTCCCAGCTTCAGTCCAACGGGAAGCGTGCCGGAGGAGACCGTGAAGTGCACCGGCGCAACCGCACCGGTCGCGTTAATCACTTGGGCGTAAGTCGCGCCGACCGCTCCGGCGGGCAGCGTGGCAGGTCCCAGGGTAATCTGGGCCTGCCCCTGCGGCGCAGAGGCCAACAGGAACAACCCGCAAAGTATGATGAAAAAATGCGGTATGAATCGCTTGGCAAGATTAGGCATAACGGACTCCACCCCTCGACTGGTTCATCCCTGCTCTGCCCCATTCGACGCCCGAATTGTTCCAGAAGGATGTATGGCTTGTCCAATGAACTGATCAAGATTCTCGTTACCAACCGCAGGGTACCGGCGCGCGGATTCGTGCAGCAGGCCGCGCCCCGGAGCAAGGCCTCCGTCCAGCAGGTGGAACGCAGGCGGGACGAAGGCTGGACGAAGATACCAGTAATGTTATTATAATTTTCTGGTAATCACTTCGTTGCTAGCGTTTACCGGGCCCGACCAGATTATGCCGAAGACGTATTCCCAGCCCGAACGCTTCCCCCGCCGCCGCGGCAATTTCGCGCTCGCCGGCTGCCTGCGCTGGCTGCTCCCGCTGCTTTTCGTCGCGCTTTTTTCCGGCGCTGCGTCCGCGGATAGCGAAATTCAACGCGCCTCCGCCGATGGCGTCGGTCCGGCGCTGCAATACACCGTCGCCGATTTCGACGGTGACTTGCGCCCCGACCTGGTCGGCGTGCAAACCGGAACCGCCGGATTTTCCGGCACGCAATACTGGATCGAACTGCAGCTCAGCGCCGCCGGTCGGCAATCCATTCCGGTTTTTGCGCGCTCCGGCGGCATTCGAATCTCGGCCCTCGACGTCAACGGCGATCGAAGCCTCGACCTGGTTCTTACCACCACCTGGCTGAGCCAGCCCGTGGCGATCTTATTGAATGACGGCCACGGCACTTTCACGCGCGTAGATCCTGGCGCGTTTCCTAACGCTTTTCGCGACGCGACCACCAGCCTGTCCTCGCGCCGCATCGTCGGCCACGACTGGGCCGGAGTTCCTCCAGCGCCGCCCACCGGAGCACTCCTGGCCGAATCCAGCGCGCTCCTCGTTGATTCGCCGATCGATAGAATCGCGCAGGCCAATCGTCGTTTTGGCCTCAACCAATTCTTAACCTCGCAACTCGGCCGCGCTCCGCCTTGTTCCCTGCCTTAGCTCTAAACCAGAAAAACTCAGCTCGATAACCCGCTGACCACGCTGCGCAGGCAGCAGCCCCGGTACGGCTCCCTACCACCGCAACTTTTTTCGCGAGGACGCAGGACTGTTGTTTTTTTTCTTAAGGCCAACAGTTTCGCGCGCTGCGCGCCGGCTTATTTCACTTGGGACGGGTGGCGACGGCTCGCCGCCATCCGCGCAAATAAGGAGTTCGACCCACAATGATTCGCGCGTTCGTGGACTACGCACTCAATAACCGTTTCCTGGTTCTGGCTTTCGCCGTGCTGCTGCTCATCTGGGGCGCGATTTCTTTTCATAATCTTCCGGTCGAAGCCTACCCGGACGTCGCCAACAATTACGTCCAGGTCATCACCCAATGGCCTGGCCGCGCCGCCGAAGAAGTGGAACAGCAAGTCACCATTCCCATCGAAATCCAGATGAACGGGCTTCCGCACCTGGAGCATCTCCGTTCCGATTCGCTCTTTGGCCTCTCCAGCGTGATGCTCATTTTCGACGATGAGTCCGCCAACGACTGGAACCGCGCAAAAGTCCTGGAACGTTTGTCGCAGGTCACGCTGCCCAACAATCTGCAACCGCAGATGGGCACCGACTGGAGCCCGGTCGGCCAGATTTTCTGGTACAGCCTGCGCAGCACCAACCCCAAGTACGACTTGATGGAATTGAAATCCATCGAAGATTGGCAGCTCGAAAAACAATTTAAATCCGTCCCCAACGTGGTCGATGTTTCCAGCTTTGGCGGCACCACCCGCGAATATCAGGTGCAGGTCGATCCCGAGAAGCTCGTCTCTTACGGCCTCAGCCTCGCTCAGGTCGAGCAGCAACTCGCCGCCAACAACACCAACGCCGGCGGCAGCTTCATCCAGGCCGGCCTGCAGCAGATCAACGTGCGCTCGGTGGGCCTGTTCAACAACGTCGAGGACATCGAGCAGACCGTGCTCACCGCCAAAAACGGCACGCCGCTGACCATCCGGGATATTGCAACGGTGGTCCAGGGCCCCAAAATCCGCCTGGGCCAGATCGGCAAATCCATTCACCGCGCCGACGGCGTGATTGTTGACGATCCCGATGTGGTGGAAGGCATCGTGCTGCTGCGCAAAGGCGCCAATTCCGACGAAACGCTGGCCGGAATTCACGCCAAGGTAAAAGAACTGAACGACCACCTCCTCCCGCCCGGCGTAAAAATAATTCCGTTCCTGGATCGCAGCGACCTGGTGCGCTTCACCACTCACACCGTGCTGCACAACCTCACCGCCGGAATAATTCTCGTTTCCGTGATTTTGTTTTTGTTCCTCGGCAATCTGCGCGGCTCGTTCATCGTCGCGCTGACCATTCCCTTCGCGCTGCTCTTCGCTTCGATCTGCCTGAGCCTGAAAAATATTCCGGCCAATCTGCTGTCGCTGGGCGCGCTTGATTTCGGCATGGTGGTCGATGGCGCGGTGGTCATGGTCGAAAATATCGTGCGCCATTTGACCCACGGCAATGGCAACGGCCCCAGCACGCTGGAACGCATCCGCTCCGCCGCGTTCGAAGTGCAGCGCCCCGTTTTCTACGCGATCGCCATCATCATCACCGCCTATCTGCCGATTTTCACCCTGCAGCGTGTCGAGGGGCGCTTGTTCAAGCCCATGGCCTGGACCGTCGCCTTCGCTCTGCTCGGCGCGCTGATTTTTTCCATGCTGGTCGCGCCCGTCCTGTGCAGCATTCTTTTCAAAAATGGAGTCCGCGAGTGGCACAACCCGGTGATGGATCGCCTGAAAAATTCCTACCGGGTAGCGGCGCGCTGGGCCATCGAACATCGGGCGGTCACCGTGGGCGTCGCCGGGCTCGCTGTGTGCCTGGCAGCTTTTCTCACTTTCGGCGGCGTGATCGGTTCGGAATTCCTGCCCCATCTGGACGAAGGCGCCATCTGGGCCCGTGGCACTCTCGCGCCCAGCACCGGCCCCGATGAAGGCGCGCGCGTGATGAACCAGGCGCGCATCGTTTTCGCCTCCTTCCCCGAAGTCACTCAGGTCGTTTCGCAGGTCGGCCGCCCCGACGACGGCACCGATACCACCGGTTTCTTCAACACCGAATACTTCGTGGACTTAAAACCCAAAGAACAGTGGCGTCCCGTGTTCGGCCGCGACAAAAACGAACTCATCGGCGCCATGGATCGCGAACTCAGTAAAATTCCCGGTGTTCTCTGGAATTTTTCGCAGCCCATTTCCGACAATATGGAAGAAGCGGTCAGCGGCGTGAAAGGCGAGCTGGCCGTGAAAATCTATGGCGATGATTTGCGGCTGCTGGAGCAAAAAGCCGACCAGATCGTCGGCATCATGCGCAATATTCCGGGGATCGAAGACCTCGGCGTCTTTCGGGTCATCGGCCAGCCCAACCTGAATTTCGTCATCGATCGCAAAAAAGCCGCGCGTTACCAGATTAACGTCGCCGACATTCAGGACGCGATCCAGACCGCGGTGGGCGGCAACGCCATCAGCCAGGTGCTGCGCGGCGAGGAGCGTTACGACCTGGTCATGCGCTATCAGGCGCCCTACCGCGACACCCAGGACGCCATCGAGAAAATCCTGCTGCTCTCGCCCACCGGCGCGCGCGTTTCCTTGGCCGACGTTTGCAAAATCGAAGTCCGCGACGGCGCGTCCGAAATTTACCGTGAAGAAAATTCTCGCTATGTGGCCATCAAATACAGCGTCCGCGGCCGCGACCTGGGTGGCGCGGTGGAAGAAGCCATCCGCAAAGTGAATGCGCAGGTCAAACTGCCGGTGGGCTATCACCTCGACTGGGCCGGCGAATACGAAAGCGAAAAACGCTCCGAGCGCCGGCTGATGATCGTGCTACCGCTGACCATCATGGGCATTTTCGTGATTCTGTACACCATGTTCAGCTCCGCGAAATGGGCCCTGCTGATTCTGGCCAACGTGGCCATGGCTCCGGTCGGCGGCTTGTTGGCCTTGCTGCTCACCGGCACGCACTTCAGCGTTTCGTCGGGCGTGGGATTCTTGGCGCTCTTCGGCGTTTCCGTGCAAACCGGAATCATCATGCTCGAATACATCAACCAACTGCGGGTGCGCGGCCACACCGTCGAGGATGCGGCCATCGAAGGCGCAGTGCTGCGCCTGCGCCCGATCATGATGACCATGCTGGTCGCGACCCTGGGCCTGCTGCCCGCCGCCATTTCCCGCGGCATCGGCTCCGATTCTCAACGCCCCTTCGCCATCGTCATCGTCGGCGGCCTGGTCGCCGCGCTGCTGCTCAGTATTTTCCTGCTGCCGACGCTGTACGTCTGGTTTGCCCGCGAAAGCGACAAGCTCCCCGAAATCGAAACCGGTTTCGACGAAAACGGCTAACGCGCTGGCGAGGGAGTTTACTCTGCAATTGACGCGCAGCCACCACACCGTACCCGCGTTTTGCATGGAGCGAAGCGGCTTACGGCTTGGGATGTGCGACGAAGAACTGCCAAATTAAATCCGTGGCCGGCACGGAGTTGCCACTCAGCACTCGCCCGGGCCACATGTGGTGCCCGCCTTGAATTGCGTACAGTTCGACGGCGGTTCCCTGCTGGCAGCTGGAAAATTTGTCGATGTGTACTTCGGGCGTAACTTCCCGCGTCGGGGAAGCCGCGCAGCCGTCCCGCTTCACCCAAAAATTCACCGCGGCCGCCACCGAATTGTTGCGGCCCTCCTGAAACTCCGGGGTGCCGCCGTCAAACGGCACCAGCCGGTCCGCCGTGCCATGAAAAATCAGCACCGCCACCGGCGCCGTCGGATGGCACTCCACATTCAGCGCGCCTTCCACTGGCGCGATCGCCGCCACCTGCTCCGCCATCTCGCAGGCCACGCGATAGGACATCATCCCGCCATTCGAAATCCCGGTGAAGTAAACGCGCTTCGAATCGATCGTGTAATCGCGCTCGATTTTTTCCAGCAGCGCCCGCAAAAATCCAATGTCGTCGACATTTTCTTTCATCGCGGCACCGCAGCAGCCCCCCGCATTCCAGGTAACCACCCGCCCGGTCCCGGCCGGATACACCGCGACGAAATGTTCGGCGTCCGCCTTCGGACTCATCCGCGAAAGCTCTTCTACCCCATAGTTGCTTTCCGTCGCGCCATGCAGCACAAAAACCAACGGTAGCGGCGTTCCCGGATGGTAGCCGAGTGGCGGATGCACCAGATAGCCGCGCGTTAGCCCGCCAAATTCCAACGTTCCGGAAATCGTCCCCGCCCGCATCGCCGCCGGCATTCCTAGCGTCGCGCGCACACTCCCCCGGCGCATCACGGCTATGCCCAGCAGCGTAAGAATCACCCCGAGAATCACGAGTGTCCGTTGAGTTTTCATCGCGGCGTCCGCGGCCATCTTATTCCAACTTTCTTCCTGGCGCGATAGCATCGCCGAATGGATGACCAGTCCGTCTAACGCTCGCGGCTTTCACCGCGTGCAACGAATCCCTGACCCATCGCATCTCCATTTGCACTCGCAACCCGCGTTTGGTACAGATCACTTTCAAGGACGCTTCCATGACTCTCTTTCGCGCTGTCCTGCTCGTCGTTGTTTGCGCTTCGGCCCTTTCTTGGAACGCGGCGGCGCAACAGGCTACCCACGACGCTCCCGCGGATGACGGCATGGATCGCACGATTCGGCCGGGCGACGATTTCTACCGCTACGCCAACGGCGGCTGGCTGAAAGCCGCGGCGAAGACCGCCGGCCGAGGCAGCTACGACAATCGCGCGATCCTGACCGAAAAAACCAGCAAGCGCGTGCGCGACCTGATTCAGGACGCCGCCGCGAACCCGGTTCCGAAAGGCAGCAACACCCAAAAAGTTGGCGACTACTACGCCAGCTTCATGGATGTCGACGGCATCGAGGCCAAAGGCCTCGCGCCCATCGCCGATGAAATGGCCGCGATTGCAGCGCTGGCTGACAAAACGGCCCTGGCCGCGTATCTCGGCGGCACACTAAACACCGAAGTCGACGGCCTCACCACCAGCGCCGACCACATTTTCGGTTTGTTCGTGAATCAGAGTTTCGACGACGCGAAACGCAATTATCCGCATCTGTCGCAGGGCGGCCTCGGAATGCTTGAACGCGACAATTATCTCGACCCGTCCCCGAAGATGGCCGAATTGCGGGCCCAATACCAGAAACACATCGCGGCGATTCTGAAAATCGCCGGCGTCGCCGATCCCGACGCCAGCGCCGCGCACATCCTCGCGCTTGAAACCGCGCTGGCCCAAGCTTGGGCTCCCGACGCCGACGCCGCCGACGTCTTCAAGCAGAATAATCCCTGGAAGCGCGCGGATTTTCCGGTGAAGGCTCCCGGCATCGACTGGAACACGTATTTCGCCGGCGCGGGGATGAGCGATCAGGCGGATTTCATCGTCTGGCAGCCCACCGCCGTGACCGGCACATCCGCGCTGGTCGCGAGCGAGAGCCTCGACACCTGGAGGCAATACTTACAATTTCATCTGGTCGAACACTACTCCAGCGTTTTGCCGAAAACGATTGGCGCCGAAGATTTCAATTTCTACGGGGCGATTCTGTCGGGCGCGAAGCAGCCGCCGGAGCGCGAGAAGGCCGCGATCGCCGCGACCAATGCCGCCCTGGGCCAGGCCGTCGGGCAAATGTATACGAAACTTTATTTTCCGCCCGAAGCGAAAGCCAAAGCGCAGGAGATGGGCCGCGACCTGCTCACCGCCTATCGCGCGCGCATTGCGAATTGGACCTGGATGTCCCCCGCGACCCGCGAAAAAGCGCAGATCAAATTGGCCACATTTACCCTCGGCCTCGGCTATCCGGACACCTGGATCGATTATTCAACGCTCGACGTCGTGAGTGGCGACGCTCACGGCAACCTGCGCCGCGCCGAAGCCTTCAATCGCGCGACCAATATTGCCCAGCTGAAAGAACCCGCCGATCCGGCCGAATGGCGCATCGACGCCCAAACCGTCGGCGCGGTGATCCTCTTCACTCCGAACACCGAATTGTTCGCCGCCGGAATTTTGCAGCCGCCCTACTTCGATCCGCAGGGCGACGCCGCTTCCAATTACGGCTCGGCCGGCGCCGGCATGGCTCACGAAATCGCCCACAGCTTCGACGAACTCGGAAATATTTACGACGACCAGGGCCGCATCGGCATGTGGTGGACTCCGCAGGATCTGGCCAACTATCGCGCCGCCACCGCGAAACTCGCCGCGCAGTTTGACGAGTATTGCCCGTTCATCGCGGTTTGCGTCAACGGCCAGCAAGTCTCGAACGAAAACAGCGCCGACCTGGCCGGATTGCTCGTCGCCCACGACGCCTACATTCTCTCGCTGAAAGGAAAGCCCGACGCGACCATCCACGGCCTCACCGGCGAGCAGCGTTTTTTTCTGGCCTTCGCCCAGCGCTGGCGCAAAGTGCAGAGCACCGACGCGCTGCTGCACCAGATCAAAACCGACACACATGCGCCCGGAGAATATCGCAGCGACACGGTCCGCAATCTCGAGGACTGGTATCGAGCCTATGGCGTGGGGCCGCCCGACAAACTGTATTTGGAGCCTGACGCGCGCGCCAGGATCTGGTGAGCCCGGTGCGCATCGCGTTCGTGGAATGGCCGGAAGCACTTCTGACCACTGGCACGCCGTGGGACCAGCTGAGAAACTCCGTCGCCACCGCGCGTCCCGATATTCTGCTGACCAACGAACTTCCTTTCGGCCCGTGGCTCGCCGATGCCGAAAACTTTTCGCGCGACGCTGCCCAGCGCAGCATCGAGGCCCACGAACGAGGTCTCGCCGCACTGACCGCCCTCGGCCTCCCGGCGGTCATTTCCTCGCGGCCCGTCTGGAATGGGAAAAAGCTGGCAAATGAGGCGATCGCCATCGAGAACGGAACCGTCCGCGCCTTGCATCGCAAACAATACTTTCCCAACGAGCCGGGGTGGTTTGAAAGTAATTGGTACGCCGGCGATTCCTCCGGTTTTCATCCGGCAAAAATCGCCGGAATCAGCGTGGGCGTGCTGCTTTGCACTGAAGCCATGTTCAACGAACGCGCCCGCGCCTACAAAAAACATAACGTCGCGCTCATCGTCATCCCGCGCGCCTCCGGGATGAACCTGGAATCGTGGAACATCGCGGGTGCCATGGCGTCGCTCGTTTCCGGCACCTACGTCGCGAGTTCAAATCGCGTCGGCAATTCCGCCGGCGGCACGCATTTTGGTGGCGGAGGTTACGCTTACGCGCCCGAAGGCCGCTTACTGGCGGTGACCAGCGCCGCAGCGCCGCTGCAGATTTTCGAACTTGATCCACAAATCTCAGCAGCAGCCCAACGCGAATACCCCTGTTACGTCCCCGAAATCGACTGAGTTCATTGCTCGGAAGCCAGTGCAGAATAGAACTTGCGCTGGCTAGTCCTGACGAAGCGTACTGGCCGGATCGATCTGCAACACGCGCGCGCCCGGAATCGCGCTGGCGATCGCCGCGACCGCCAGCAGCAAAAGAGTGCCCGCCGCAAAAGTCGCCGGATCGACCGCCGAAATTCCAAAAAGAAGTTTGCTCGTTAATTTTTGCGTAGCCCAAGCCCCGCACAGGCCCACCGCTGCGCCAATCGCGGCCATGCCCAGGCCCTGCTTCACCACCAGCCAAAACACATTCGGCCCGCTGGCGCCCAGCGCCACGCGCACCGCCAATTCCTGCCGGCGCTGCGCCACCAGAAACGAAACCACACTGTAAATTCCGATCACCGCCAGCGCCAGCCCGGCGAACGCAAAAGACGAAAGCAAAACCGTGGTGAATCGTTCGCTGCTGGTTTCCCGCGCCACCAGATCCTCGATGGTTTGCACCTCGGCGAACGGAATCTCCGAGTCCAGTTCATGCAGCTGGCGGCCAATCGCCGGAGCCAACTGCGGTGGCGCCACCGCGGTACGAATCACAATTTCCTTGAAGCCGTAATTTACAAATGGATGCTGCGCATATAAAACGACAATCTGCGGTTCGGGCGGCAAAGCCAGCCCCACGTTCCGGAAATCGCCGATGACGCCAACAATCGTCACGTCGGACGCGTCACTCACGTTCGTACCAGGCGTGACCTGCAAAAACGCCGGCGGCCCGATATGAATCTGCTGGCCCACCGGATCCTGCACCAAGAAAAACTGCCTCTGAAATTCTTGGCTGATCAACGCCACCGGCGCGCTCGTGGCTATGTCCGCTTCCGAAAAATCGCGCCCCCGCATTAGCGGAATGCCCAGAGTTTCCCGGAAATGCGCATCGGCCACGCCAAACTGCGCCATCGGAATATCCTGAATGCGGGTAACCGCCCGCCCCGGAATGCCCAGCATCTGCACCCATCCATTACTCGGCGGATAAATCGTCGTCACCGTCGCGCTGACCACTCCCGGCAGCGCACGAACGCGATCCGCGAACTGATCGCAAAAACGGGTGATCGCCCCGGAATTCGGATAGCGAATCGGCGGAATGTAGAGATGGCCCTTCAACAAATGATCCTGGCGAATTCCCAGATTCTGATGTTCCAGCCGCAGCATGCTCTGCACCAGCAAGCTCGCCCCCACCAGCAGCATCAAGGACATGGCCATTTGCGCGGCCACCAAAATATTCCGCATCCGCGTCGCGGTTTTTCCGGCCATCGCCGAACGCCCGCCCTGCTTCAACGCCTCGACCAGATTCACCCGCGTGCCGGTGAGCGCCGGCGCCAAGCCAAACAGCAAAGCCGTCGCGAGCGAAACGGCAAGCGTAAACGCCAGCACCCGCCAGTCGATGGCCACCGACGCCAGCTGCGGCATCGCGTCCACCTGCATTTTTGTAACGCTCACCAGCGCGGCCTTGGCCAGCAGCAATCCTGCTGCCGAGCCAAGCAACGACAGCAGCAAAGTTTCCGCCAGCAGCTGGCGGATCAATCCGCCGCGCGCCGAACCCAGCGCCGCGCGCAACGCCAGCTCGCGCTGCCGCGCCGAATTCCGCACCAGCAACAAATTCGCCAGGTTCACGCAGGCGATCAGCAAAATCAAACCCACCGCGCCCATTAGCAGAAACAGCATGGGCCGCAGCGATCCCGCGCGCGTGTCATCCAATTTTTTCAGCACCACGCTGACGCCCTGGTCCACCGGATGCGCAGCGGCCAACGCATCCGCCACCACCGTCAGATCGGCCTGCGCCTGTGCCACCGTGACGCCCGGTTTCATGCGCCCCAGCGCCAGGTACCCGCGATCTCCCCGCGCGCTTTCCGCCCACACTTCCGAAAACCCGAACGGCGTCCAAATCTCCATCGAGTCCAGCCGCCCCGCCTCCACCCATTCCGGCGCCACGTCCGGCATCACCGCTACGATGGTGTAAGGCTCGCCGTTGATGCGAAGTTGCCGCCCCAGTATCGAAGGGTCCGCGCCGAAACGGTTTCTCCACAGCTGCGCGCTGATCGCCGCCACGAAATTCTGGCCTTCCTGACTTTCTTCGGTGGTGAAGAGCCGGCCCATGACCAGTTTTACTTGCAGCACTTCGAAATACGCGGCGGGCACTAGGCCCACGCGCATCTGCTCCGGCTCCGAGCCAAAATCGCCGAAGCTGACATTCTTGCGCCAGGTGTCGTACGCCACCATGTTTTGAAAACTGTGGCTGCGCTGCGCAAAATCGCGCACGTCCAGCGCCGAGGGGCCGTCGGGATTTGCAAATGTATTCGTCGCGCCGTTTTTGATGGAATAAACGCGGACCAGCTGGTCGGGATCAGAAAAAGGCAGCGGGCGCAGCACCAGCGCATCAATCGCGCTGAAAATCGCCGTGTTCGCGCCGATGCCCAGCGCGAGCGTCAGCACCGCGACCACCGTGAAGCCGGGACTCTTCCGAAGGGAACGCGCGCCGTAGCGCAGATCGCGCAAAAAATGCTCGAGCCACGCGAGGCCCCACGATTCGCGCACGTCTTCGCTGACCAGCGTAGCGTTGCCCAGCGCCCGGCGCGCCGTATGCGGCGCGTCCTCGACCGCGACGCCGTCCGCGCACTGTTCCTCCGCCTCCAGCTCCAGATGCATTTGCAGCTCGCGCTGCAAATCATCTTCCATCCGGCGCCGCCGGAAAATCGCCGGCCATCGCGAATTGATCCACCGCCACACGCGCGATTACTCCTCGCTCGACGCCGGATTCATCACCAGCGCAATCGCCCGAGCCAGTTGCTTCCACCTGGATTCTTGAGTCGCCAGCTGCGCGCGGCCTGCTTTCGTCAGCCGGTAGAATTTAAATTCGCGATTCCCTTCCTGCGCCGCTTCCCATTTCGCGCTGATCCAGCCTTTGCGCTCCATGCGATGCAGCGCCGGATACAGCGAGCCGTGCTCCACCTGCAGCACATCCTGGGTAGTGCGCTGGATATGTTTGGCGATCTGATGGCCATGCGCGGCACCAAACAGCAGCGTGCGCAGAATCAACATGTCCAGGGTGCCTTGCAGCAATTCGGCGCGATTCGCGGGGGTTCGAAGCGTCATGACAGTAGAGATTCTACCCTCACTTAGGTAGACGCGCTACCCTCGATTCCGTTAGCCCCCGGTTCGCGAATAATATTCGCCAGCCGCGCCCACGCAAAAACAAAAGGCCCGGGCTGAAACCCGGGCCTTTCGCCGCATTGCCTTACCGCCGCCTAAACGATCGTCTAGTGGCAGTTCTTCTTGTCTTCGATGCCGGTCAGCACATTCGCCGCCGCCGTCAAAGTGCGGTCGTAGCACCGCCCGAACGAGTCGGTGTAAACGTAGGTCTGCTTGCTGCTCTGGTCCGAATTTTGTCCCAGCTCGTAGCCATTCGGGGTCAGCACAAACAGCGCCAAATCGGTCGGCGTCACTTCATTCGTCACGCTGCTTTTGAAAATCGGAAAACCCAGCAGCGTATCGGTTTCGTCCCGCTCGAATTTCTGGTCGACCGAGGTTTGCTGCGTGATGTTGCCGTTGGCCAGCACCTCTTCGTCCAGGTTCACCGTGATCGGATACGAAAAATCCGTTTCCTTGGTGGTGAACAGCGGCCCTTCGGAAGTGGTGGTCTTCGCGTGGGTCGTCGAAGTGTTCACGTTGTCCTGAATATAAGCCGTCGCCGAGCTGGTGATATTCGCCACGCTCTTAAAATTCGACTGCTGCTCGACCTTGGTCGTCACCCGGCCATGCGAAGTATTCACGTACCCACTGATCGTGAAATTTTCCGTATTGATCACGGTGACCACGCCGCTGCCCAGATCATTCGCGTCGAGCGTCACCGTGTTGGTCACCGTCGGATTCGGCGCGGTCAAAGTATTTTCGGTGACTTCTCCGGTTACTGCGCGCGAGCCGTGATCCTCAAAAACCAGCAACTGCGCCGTCACCGTGAAATAGCTGTAGGCGTTGAACACGCTCACGCCCACGGTGTGCGGCTGGCCATCGTTTAATGTTCCGGCAAACGGCGTCAGGTCCACGCGATACGGCAGCAGGTTCAACGTCTGCACGCCCGGAATCGGCACCCACAAACCCGGATCCAGTCCGCCGGTGTAAATCCACGGATACACCGGAGCGGCGCCGGCCGGTTTTCCATCCACGCTGATTTCCACTTCGCGGAACGCGGTGTTTTGGCAGTCGTCCAGTTGCGCGGCGATATCCGTCGGCACGCAGAAAAACCACTGCTCTTCGGCGTTCTGGCTCTGGGCCACTACGTCGAGGTACGCCGACTCCACATTTTTCGGCAGCGTGAAACTCTGCACCACCTGCGTGTTCGACGAAGTGATCTGGAACGAACTGTTCCCGCCCTGCTGCACCGGCAGCACTTCATCCGCGGTGCGCGGCGCCGGATTCAAAAAGTCCGCCTCGTAAAATTCCAGCTTAAACGTGCCGAAGATGATCGAATTCAATCCATCCTCGCCGACAATATTGCCCAGGCTGGCGTAACCGGTCTGCGCCGTGGTGAACAGCGTGCCGTAATCGGTCAGGTCGCGCTCCACGTGCCAGGTATCGGTCTCGGTGGCCAGCGGCTCGGCCGTGGTCCCGAAATAAATGTTCACGCCGCCAAAGAACAGCTGCCCGGTGCGGTCAAACTGCACGCCCGGCTGAATCGAAAAATCGCCGGTGAAGATTACCTTGGACCACGGGCCGCGGCAGGCCGCCGGCGGCGTGAACGTAAAATCCTTGTTGTTAAAATCGTCGAACGCCTGATTGGTCAGCAGAGTCACTTCGCAGTGCCGCGTGTTCGGCCGCAGCACCGCGGGATCGGCCGTAGCTACCAGCGAAGAACCCACCACCGGCTGCGACCCCGGTTGTATGGCCTGCGCCAAGCTTACCGGCGCGAACGCAAACGCGCCGCCGATGGCCAGCAAAGCAAGAACTGCAAGAATTCTAATGCGGGTGATGCGGGTGAAATATTTCATGACACGCCCCCAGAAATGAAATGGTGCCGAGCATACCACGCGTGGTATTTCCGAAAAAATAAAATGACCGGGCAAGAAATAAATTTCGAGGAGCGAACGAAAATCGAAAAACAAACGCATTGAAGGAAATCCCACGGCTGGCGCGGCCGGCGCCGCGAACCCGCCTCAATACGCCGGAGGCATCCCTATTTTTTTCACAATCGCTCGATAGCGTTCGTCGCCGTGCACCACATCGAATTGCGGGTAGGTTTGCAACCACAGCAGCCCCGGCGCCCGTTGCTGCAATCCTTCCTCCAGCAGCGCCAGTGCTTCTTCGCGATGACCCAATTGCATGTGAAGCAGCGCTATTTCCACTGGCGACACGTACGAAGTTCGCGCCTTCTGCTCCAGAACATGCAACTGCCAGGTGAACACCGCGTCGAAGCCACCCCGCTGAAACGCGCCGCGCACGGCCGCCGCCGATTGCGGGTCACCGTTCATCTCGTACATTCTGGCCAGGGCCGGAGCCCACTCCACGCCTTGCCGCGAGGATTGCAGAGCCAGCACCAGAGCTCCCTGGCTTCCGGCGTCATTGGGATTCGCCAAAAGCTTCTGGCGTGCTTCGACCGCGGCTTCATCGTACCGCCGGGCCATTAGGTACACGTAACTCAGGGCCCAGGGTCGCGCGAAAGGATCCGCTTCGTCGGCCTCTTTTTGCGCCGCGACCGCTTCGTCGAATCGGTTCTGCGTCGCGAATGCCACCGCGCGAAGGTAGCGGGGCTCCGCAAATTTTGGGTCGAGCGCAATCGCTCGATCGAATTCCCGCAGCGCGGCGTCCCAGTTCCAATCGTGGAAGAGGTAAGACGCGCCCATCGCGTTGTGCGCTTCGGCCAACGTATCGTCCAGCTCGACCGCCTTTTTTGCCGCTTCTTCCTCCGGACCAAACGCCTCCCGCGGGTCTTTACTCCCGGAGACGGCGCTCGCGCCGTAATACATCGATACTCCGGCCCAAGCCAGGGCGTAATCCGGCTGGATCTGCGTGGCGCTCTGGAAGTACTTTCCGGCTTCGTCGTACTTGCTCGCGTACCAGAAATACATTCCGCGCAGCACGGCGTCGTGCGCTTCGGGATTCACATAACGCGCTGGGGCGGGTTGGACCACCACGGCGGCGTTCAATTTTTTCGCGATGGTTTTCGCCGCATCCGCCGGTAGCGTGACCAGGTCATTCACGTTGCGGTCGTAGCTTTCGGCCCACACGTGCGAATCGCTGCGCGCCTGAATCAGCTGAATGGTCATGTGCACTTTGTCGCCGGTGCGTTCGATCGAGCCTTCCAGGATTCCGTCCACGCCCAACGCACTGGCGATCTGCGGCAGCGGCTGGTGCGCGCCTTTGTACTGCATCACCGAAGTGCGCGACACCACTCGCAGGTTCGAATTTTTGGCGAGCATGGTGGTCAGCTCGTCGGTCATGCCCGCGGCCAGGTAATCCTGCCCCGGATCGCCGGAAAGATTGTCGAGCGGAATCACCGCGATCGAGCGGATCGGCGCGACCAATGCCGCCCGATGCCGCCGCGCCCAGTTCAGGCCCAGCGCTAGAACCGCGAGGAGCACCGCCACGAATCCCAGCGCCAGCCGCCACTGAATTTTGCGCTGCGTGGTGGGAACCGCACTCGAAACCGCCGCGGCTTGCGCCGCCGGCGCGTCCGCCACGGCCGCTGCGTTCCCATTCCTTGCGACTTCCAGAGGCAACGCCGGTGCCGGCTCCGCGACTGTCTGAATCGGCCCGATGAACCGATAGCCCACACGTGGGAGAGTCTCCACGTAAATCGGCGATTCGGAAGAATCGCCGAGGGCCTCGCGCAGCTTGACCATGGCCTTGTTCAGCCCACGGTCGAAATCCACATACACATCCGCCGGCCACAGCCGCTGGCGCAAATCCTCCCGGGTGACCACCTGCCCGGGATGCTCCAGCAAAATCATCAGTAGCTCGAACGGCTGTTGCTGCAGCTTGACCCGCGAGCCTTTCTTGCGCAACTCGCGCGCGCCCAGGTCGACTTCAAAGACGCCGAAGCGCGGATTGCCGTTCGTCGCTCGTGATGATGAGGTATCTAACATGAAGGTAATCCTGATTCGGGCGGAGTATACCACGCCCAGTTTGCGCCCGGCTCGGCGCTGGAATCTGAGAACAAGTCACGTTAATGCACTGGTGCAGCGAGACTTAGCAGGGAACAAATCGACCGCCTGCCGGGGCATTGCCTTCCCTGCTGGCGCGGCGCACAGTCCGCTCGCTTCGGAAGCAAATTCGGAAATCCGCCCCGCTACCGAACGCTGCCCCGGCCTTCGTCGCCGCGGAAAATTAAGTTAAGGAGAAACACATGGATCGCACACTGAGCAAATTTCTAAAGGCCATGTATTCCGCCCGCATCGTCGCGGCCTTCGTGCTGCTCGCGTTGGTCAGCCTGTCCTTCGCCGCCGCCGGAGCCAAGGCCGGCTGCGCCGTCCCGCTGACCACTGTCAAATTGCCCGCCGCCGCACCGGCTGGCCAGCCGCCTTTCGTCGCCCCCAAGCCAGCCGCGCAGACGAACGATGATTGGGACGATTTCGATCCGCACCCAATCGTTGGCCTGTGGCACTTGATCTACACCGCTGACTCCGTTACCGGCGCACCGGGCATCTTCCCGCCCACGCCGCCGAACTTCGCGTTTCTCGAATCCTACAAAACCTGGCATCGCGACCGCACCGAATTCGAAAACGCCTTCCTCGACCCCAAAGGCGGCAACATCTGCTTCGGCGTGTGGAAGCAGACCGGCGAACGCTCCGTCCAACTGCACCACATCGGTTTGATGTTCAACACGGATGGCAGCGTCAAAGCCGTTTTCACCACCGATGAAACCAACACGGTTTCGTACGACGGTAAAAGCTACAGCGGCAAGTTCACTTTCCGCCTGTTTCCGCCGGCCGACGTCTATGGCACCGGCCCGGCCATCGTCACCGTGACCGGCACCACGGCCGGAACACGCATCACCGTAGATTGATCGAGCTGGTCATGACCTGGTGTTGATGCGCCGCGCTCACCTCTTTTGGATGGGGAGCGCGGCGCAAAAAATCTCCAACCCCGGAGAGCGGGAGGGGCGCAGACCGAGGGATGCGACCTCTCTCGCGCACTTTTGCAGCCAGCGTTACGATTTCAACAGCCAGGATTTGAGCGATCGGTCAAAATGAGGCCGGTCAAAATGATGAATGGGAACGGTTCTGGAAAGTTCACGCGATCCGTTCCTCCCGGGAACCGCGCAGCCGTCCAATGGATACCGCTGCCTCGCCCAGCACCAAAAAGCCAATGAGCAGCAGCGCCGAATTCGCAAAAGTCCGCGGGTAACCCAGCACCGTCGGGTCTGCGAACCAGTATGGATATTTCCCGGTGATTTCTCCGCGCACCAACGCATATGCGAAATACGCCAGCGGATAGATCAGCCAGTAAAACGGCTGCGTCCAGTTGAGATTCTTCTTCGGCACAAAAATCAGCCAGTACACCACGTACAAAACCGGGACGGCGTCGTGCAACGCCACGTCCGCCACCTTATTCAGCCCGGTCGGATCCCAAACGCTGCGCAGAAACAGCGAATACACCAGCCCCACCACAAAAATATAAACCGCCACCGCCGTCATCGTGCCGGGCCGCGTCAAAAACGAATCGAGCGTGCCACGTAGCGCCGAAGCGGTGGTCACCAGCGCTACCACCAAGACGGTCAACACTGTGAAAAAGCTCAACGTGTGCGCCACCGCGCCGAACGCCGAATCGCCCCTCGCGGCGTAGGTTTGCATTACCAGCCAGATCTGCAAAACCACCGCCAGCCAGGCCACCACGGCCAAAATCACCAGATACGCTTGCTGTGCCGGTGTTTTATTTGCCATTCGTCGCTCGCACCATACGCCGCCGCAACCATACCTTGGGCGTTTACGTGCTGCAAGTTGCCCTCTACCGTAATCGATCAAGGCAAAAGCGATCGCCATTTTGTGGCAGCGTCGCCCAAACCGCGAAGCTGCTATACTTCGCCTCCCAGTCTTCGAGGCCCATGGGCAAAAAAAAACCACCACCCAGAAAAACTCGCAAGTTGCCCGCCCCCGCCGCTCGGCCGTCCCGATCCGCCGGGAAACAGCGCTCCGGCGCCGCCTCGCCGAGCGCGGCCGAATTGCGCTTCCAGCTCGAACGCCAGTCGCGCATTTTTGATTCGACGCTCTCCTCCATTTCCGATTTCGCCTACACCTTCGATCGCGAGGGCCGCTTCAGCTTCATCAATCAAGCCCTGCTCGATTTGTGGGGCCTGAAGCTGGAAGAGGCCATCGGCAAAAACTTTTATGAATTGAAGTATCCCGAAGAACTCGCCGCGCGCCTGCAAAAACAGATCCAGCAGGTCTTTGACACCGCGGAGGGACTGATCGACGAAACACCCTACACCAGTCCCACCGGTGTCGGCGGCTACTACGAATATATTTTTCGCCCGGTCTTCGGCCGTGACGGTCAAGTTGAATTGGTAGCTGGTTCCACCCGGGACATCACCCGCCGGAAAACAATGGAAGAAGACCTGCGCCAGAGCGAGGAACGCTACCGCATCCTGGCCGATTCGCTGGAGCAGCAAGTGCGCACCCGGACCGCCGAGCTGGAGGAACGCAGCGCGGATAATCTGGCGCAATCCACGCACCTGCAGGCGTTGTCTGGCCGCCTGATGGAATTGCAGGATGAGGAGCGCCGCCGCATCGCCCGCGAACTGCACGACAGCGCCGGCCAGGTGATCGCCGCACTTTCCATGAATCTGGGAAGGCTGGTGGACGAATTGAGGGTGAAAGATCCCGGCCTGCTGGCCCTCGCGATCGAAGGCCAAGCCTATGCGCAGGAACTGGACAAAGAAGTTCGCACGACGGCGTATTTGCTGCATCCTCCGCTGCTCGACGAAATTGGCCTGAGCGCGGCGCTGGATTGGTACGTGGACGGCCTGAAACAGCGGGCCGGACTTAAGGTCACTCTAAATCTTCAGCGCGACCTCGAGCGTCCTTCGCGCGAAATGGAACTGGCCATTTTTCGCGTGGTCCAGGAATGTTTGAGCAACATTCACCGCCATTCCGGCAGCAGCAGTGCGCGGATCCGCATCGCGCGCGAATCCGGAAAGGTGATCGTGGAGGTGAGCGACGAGGGTCGCGGCATGGATCCCGACAAACTGGCCAAACTTCGCGCCCGCAGCGCCGGCCTCGGCCTGCGCGGCATCCGTGAACGGGTTCGTCCGTTCAATGGCGACGTCGAGATCGAGTCCCAGGTGGACCAGGGCACCTCGGTCCGCATCATCTTCCCCATTGCCGAACGGAACTAATTAAAACCAGCCGGTCCTCTTGAATGCGTAGAGCAGCCCGGCGACCAGCGCAGCCATGATCGCCGACGCGATCCAAACCCCGTTGGGATTGTGCAGCAGTGGTAAATTTTCGAAGTTCATGCCGTAGTAGCCGGTGATCAGCAATATCGGCAACGTAATGGTCGCAAATAGCGTCATCACTTTCACGATGTCATTGGTGCGGTTCGCCGCCGCGGTCAGATGCACTTCCAGCACGCCGGTCAGAATGTCGCGATAGGTCTCGGTGAATTCCAGTGCGCGCATCAGATGGTCGTACACGTCGCGGAAATAAACTGCTTCGAGCTGCAGGTAGTGTTCGTTGCGCCGCAAAACCTGCGAGAGCATGTCGCGCATCGAAATCGTTACCCGCCGGAATTCGATCAGCGAGCGCTTGATCGCGAAAATCTCGGTGAGCAGCTTGGTGGACGTGTGTTCGATGGCCTTGTCTTCCAGAATCTCGATGCGACTTTCAATCGCATCTAACACCGGCAAATAATTGTCCACCATGGCGTCCACCAGCCGGTGCAGCAGCCGTCCCGTGCTGGCCAGTTTCGGCTGCGTCGGGAAAATCGCCCGCACCTGATCGACAAACGGGTTTGGCCCGTCGCAGACGCTGATCAGCAATTTGTCGCGCAGGAAAAAATCCATCTCCGAAAACGAGCACTCATCCTGCTGCGCATCGAACCGCACCAGATTCGCCACCAAAAATAAAGTGTCGCCATACTCGTCGATCTTGGCCCGCGTGTCCGGCGTGCGGCAATCCTCCACCGCCAGCTCGTGCAAATCGACCATCTTCGCCAGCTCGTCGAGCACCGGCCCAGCGGGATCGGCCACGTGATACCAGCGAAACCCGTTGTGCTCGCCATACAGCGCAGCCTGCACATCCTGCGGCGTCGCTGTCGGCGCAGTGATCGGCGCCGACGGAGGAATACCCGGGCTGACCGCCGAAACTGTTGAAGAATTTTTCACCGTAGTCATAGTCCAAGTAGAACTTAGCGAAGACCCAGAGCAGCGTCAATGCCGCAAAACGCCGTACGAAGCTAACGCGTTCTGATTCTTCAGGCTGGGAGCGCATTACTGGATGAAATTCCTTGCTACGTTCCCTTCCTGCGTCAGGGCAGGCAGAATGACGACGAAAAACCCGTTGCGCCCCTTCCTTCATCTAACCGTAACGCTGACGCCCAAGCATCGGGTACCATGCGGGTTTCCGGGAGGCCCCGACCATGACCGTGACTGCCTCTGCCACCAACGACGCCACGCCCGCCGCGCAGAAAACCGCGCTGCACGTCGAAGGCGACCCCGAAATCGACGCGCTGCTCGCCCAGGTTTTCGCCGCCGAATCCTGGACCGTCGAGCGCACCCCGACCAACGCCTCCGCGCTCGAACTGGTCGCCGTCCGCGCCTACCAGCTGATCGTCACCAGCGAACGAAACACCGGGCATGAAGACATCTTGCTGCTGCGCGAAATTCGCCGGATCCGCCCGCGCAGCTGCCTAATCATCCTCACCTCGCACGGCACTCCGCAGGACGTCATCGACGCCATGCGCGAACACGCCTTCAGCTATTTCTCCACCCCTTTTTCGCCCGTGTCGCTCGCCGAAATGATTCGCCGCCTGCAGCAAGGTGCCTGCTGGGACGACGGCATCGAGGTGATCTCCGCCACTCCCGAATGGCTGCGCCTGAAGGCGCGCTGCGATTTCGAAACCGCCGACCGATTGCTGCAATTTCTGCAGGAAATTGCGGTGTTGCCCGAACCCGAGCGGATGGAAGTAGCGGTGGCCTGCCGCGAACTGCTCTACAACGCCATCGAACACGGCGGCCTGCTGGACCGCACCAAGTCAGTCGAGATCGAATATGTGCGCGCGAGTTCTATGGTCACCTGTCGCATCTCCGACCACGGCCCCGGTTTTGACTTCGACAAGATTCCGCACGCCGCCGTGGCCAATCCCCCGGACGATCCGGTGCAACACATCGGTGTGCGCGAAGAAAAAGGCCTGCGCCCCGGCGGATACGGCGTCTTGATGGCGCGCAAATTGGTCGACGAGGTAATTTACAGCCAGAATGGCAGCGAAGTCCTGCTGGTCAAATACCTGCGCCCCCGCCAGCAAGCCCAGTCCACCGGCCTGCACTAAGAAACTCTCCGTGCCCTACGGCCGTTCTCCGTAATCGAGACGAGGCATTGGCTCCCGCAGTCTGCAAGGTGCCTACCGCGACCTCACCCCGCGTTCTAAACCCACGCCAGCGTAGTCAACGAAGCCGCCTTCAGCGGCACCGTCGCCGACATGTTTCCCGCGCGCAATTCGATGGTTCTCGCCGCGCCGGTATTCGTCACCAGCAAAACGCGCTGCCCATCCGGATTTTCCGCTGCCACATGCGACAAACCCTCCGCCGTCGACTGCGACTCGAACCGCCGCGCGCCTCTTCGAATCGCGCGCGAGTAATGCGCCAGCGCCCAGTACTGCCCGCTGCGCGTAATTTCCTTCGTCTTCGAATCTATCGATACAATTCCGCCGCAGGGAAACGGCCCGATGTTCGGCTTGCCCACTTCATCCAGCGCCAGATTCCATCCGGTGATCGACCGGCACCAGTTGCGCAGTGCCCCGTTAAAAATCCCGCCCCACTTGCACCAGCCATTCAAATAATCCGCGTCGGTGTAGTCCGGCCCGCCCTCGGTCCAATGCATTTCCACGTCCGGATATTTTTCATGCACCCGGCTGACCATGTCCGGCGTGCCGACGTAGGCGTGCCAGGCCACCGCGTTGGTATATTTCCGCACTTTTTCTTCTTCGAGCATGTCCAGCACCCGGCCCCACAAATTGTAATTGTGATCCAGCAGCCAGATTTTCGTCGGCGTGTTGGTGCTCTCCAGCAGCGGGCCCAGATGATCGCGCACGAATTGAATTTCGTATTCCTGGCCCCAGATGCACGCCGGCATGCGCCCGTCCTGGTCGGTGTCCAGTTCGTTCTGCGACGTTACCGCCTGCACCGGCACGCCTTCTGCGGCATACGCCTGCAGGAATTTCAGGAAATACTGCGCGTAGCTGGCCAGATAAAATTTCCGCATCGAACCGCCCAGCATCGAATTGTTGGGCTTCATCCAGCCCGGCGGCGACCACGGCGTCGCCAGCAAAAATATTTCCGGATTTTCTTTTCGCGCCTCACGAATCACCGGCAAAATGTATTCGCGGTCGTGCTCGATCGAAAACCGTTTCAACTCGGGATCGGCTTCCCCGTCGTCGTAGCTGTACAGCTTGGTCGAGTAATCGCTCGAGCCCATGCACACCCGGCAAAAATTCAATCCCATTTCCGAAGGGTTGAACATTTCGTGCAGCAGTTGCCCGCGTACTCCCGGCGCTAGTTGGTTGAACATGTAGCACGCCGCGTCGGTGAACGCGCCGCCGAATCCTTGGATCTCCTGAAATTTCGTAGCCAGATTCAACTGAATCTGCTCAGCACCCGCCGCACTCGATGACGACGGCGCGGCCACCCACGCCGCCTTCGGCGCCGCCGCCAACCGTTCATCGCCAGCCGTGACCCAAACCGAAATGTCGGTGTCCGGCACGGGAGTCACCGCCGCGACGGAACCCGCGTCAGCGTCAACCGAAGCCGCGGGCCCCAGCACCGCCGCGCCCGCCTCCTTCGCCACCACTCCCGCCGCCAAACCCAACGCCGAAATTCCCAAAAAATTCCGCCGCGAAGTCCGTATCCAACCGTCGTTTCCCATGGCCCTCTCCATCTCCGGAGTAATTTCGTCATCCTTTATACAGCGCGCATCCTACGAGCAATGCGCCTTGCGCGCAAGCCGGTTCCCTGCCTGCCAGTGTCTCGCAACGCGGCCCATGCCGCGCATTGACTCCCCGCATTTCCCCACTTAACATAAGCCGCTCATGGCTGACCCCGCACCGCTGATTGGCCGCACCATTTCGCATTACAAGATCGTCGAAAAATTGGGCGGTGGTGGCATGGGCGTGGTCTACCGCGCGGAAGACACCAAGCTGAAGCGCCAGGTCGCGCTGAAATTCCTGCCCGAAGCCGTCGCCAAGGATCGCATCACCCTCGAGCGTTTCGAACGTGAGGCGCAGGCCGCCTCCGCGCTGAATCATCCCAACATCTGCACCATTTACGATATCGACGACTCCGGCGAAGTTCCCTTCATCGCCATGGAATTGCTGCGCGGCGCCACCCTCAAACAACGCATCGCCGGCGGCCCGCTGCCGCTCGAACTAATTCTCGATACCGGCATCCAAGTCGCCGACGCGCTCGACGCCGCCCACGCCGAAGGCATCATCCACCGCGACATCAAGCCCGCCAATATTTTCATTACCGACCGCGGCCAAGCCAAAGTTTTGGATTTCGGCCTGGCCAAACAAGTCGCCTCCACGAAAAACGTAGGGGAAACCGTCACCATGGGCCCCGGCATGCTCGAGTCCGACCCCAACCTCACCAGCCCCGGCACTTCGCTCGGCACCGTGGCCTTCATGTCGCCCGAACAAGTCCGCGGCGAAAAACTCGACGCCCGCACCGATCTTTTTTCTTTCGGCCTGGTCCTTTACGAAATGTCCACGGGACGCCAGGCTTTTACCGGCAGCACTTCCGGCGTAATTTTCGCCGCGATTCTGGAACGTGAACCGGTACCGCCGACCCGCCTGAATCCCGACCTGCCGGTAAAACTTGAGGAAATTATTTCCAAGGCGCTCGAAAAAGATCTGAAGATGCGCTACCAGCACGTCGCGGACATGCGCGCCGATCTGCAGCGCCTGAAGCGCGACACCGATTCCGGCCGCTCCGGCCGCGCCGCGCTCGCCGCTAATCTGACCACCGCCGAGCAAGCCAGCGGCGCCTATGCCAGCGCGACATCCGCCACCCAGTCTTCGGCAGTGAACTCGACGCCGAATACGTCCAGCGCCGGCTCGTCGTCTGCTGCGGCGATCGCCGCGGTTTCGTCCGTCAGCAGCGGGAGCTCGACAGCAGTCGCCACCACCGCGAAGGACAACCGGCTCGCGCTCCTCGCCGGCGGCTTAAGCGCGCTGATCATTCTCGCCGGCGTCGGCTACAGTCTGTATCGCCTCTACAATCGCAACACCACCCCGCCGTTTCAGGATTTCGCCATCGATGCGCTCACGGCTAACGGCAAAATCCAGTCCGCCGCCATTTCGCCCGACGGCAAATACGTCCTCACCGTGGTCCTGGACAAAGGCCAGAGCAGCCTCTGGCTCCATCACGTCGCCACCAAGAGCGACACCCAGGTCATCGCGCCTTCCGACGAAGGTTTCGCCACCATCGGCTTTTCGCCCGACGGAAATTATATTTACTTCCGCAAAGCCGATACCAAAGTCCAGGACGTCTTCACCCTGTACCGCGCGCCGGTCCTCGGCGGCACTCCGCAACCGGTGGGCCATGATATCGACCGCGGCCCCACCTTCTCTCCCGACGGCAAGCAGCTCGCCTACATCCGCGAAAACGATCCGGACGTCGGCAAATATCACGTGCTAATTTCCAGCGCCGACGGGTCTGGCGAAAAATCCGTCTTCACCGGCGCGACCAGCCGCGACCCGCAATATCTTTCCTGGAACCCCGACGGCGAAAATATCACCGAGGGATTTCTTTCGGCCGACGGCTTCGTCACTGTGCTGGATCAGATCAACGTCGCTTCCGGCAAGGTTTCGCCGTTGGCAACCTTCAAGCAGATCCCATTGTTTCAGGTGCAGTGGCTGCCGGACGCGCGCGGCCTGCTGGCGCTCTACCGCGGCCCTAGAAACAATTTCATCACCGAGCAAATTGGCTTCGTTCCGGCCCGCGGGGGTGGAGAAGCTTTTCGCGAAATCACCAAGGACACCAGCAATTACGCCACGCTCAGCGTCTCCGCCGACAGCCGCAGCATCGCCACCGTGCAGCAGAAATTTTTCGCCAGCATGTATGTCTTCCCGGCGTCCGGCACTGGCCCCGCGGGCAAAAATTTGCCTGCTCCGGCGCTCGACCCGGACAAAACCGGCGCCAGCTTTGCCTGGGCCAGCAATGATAGCTTCTACATGCCGATCGACGCCAAAACCTACCGCGTCACGCTGGACGGCAAGCAAACCCAATTGCTGGATAGCAGCGCGCTGAGCGACATGAGCGTTTGCCCCGACGGCCACACGGTGGTCCTTTCCTGGATTGGTGGCGGCGGAAAAGCCGGGGTAAATCTGTGGCGGGTAAATCCGGACGGCACGAATCTGATTCGGCTGACCAACGAAGGCCGCCAGGATTCCGCGACCTGCTCGCGCGATTCGAAATGGGTGTATTACCGCAACGCCGGCAGCGAACAATTATTTCGCGTGTCGCTGGCCGGCGGCGATCCGCAGCCGATTCCCGGTACCACCATCCCCCACGGCATCGTCGCTTCCAATTTTCTGGGAATTTCTCCGGACAATAAAACCATCGCGTTTCTTTCCACCGTCGAACTGCCCGGCGCAGGCCTCACCAACGTGCAAAAAATCGTGCTGGTCGCGCTCGACGCCGGCCTGAATCCGCAAGTCCACCAGCTCGATCCAAATTCCCACATCGCCGCCGGCCCGCATTTCACGCCCGACGGAAAATCCGTGGTCTACGTCATTCGCGTCAACGGCGTCAGCAATCTCTGGCAGCAACCCATCGACGGCAGCAGCCCCGGCCACCAACTCACCAACTTCACCAAAGAAGAATTCATCGGATCCTGGAGTTTCTCTCCCGACGGCAAATCCCTGGGCATGATCCGCAGCCACGTCGAATCCGACGCCGTCCTGCTCCACGACAACGCCCCCACCAAATAACGCGGCGCCGCCCCGCGCATCAATCCGAATCTTGTCGCGCCCACATTCCATGCAGTGCTTTCCACTGCTCCTGCTTCCCAGCCCAGTCCAATACCTTTCGCGTCTCCAGCTCCGGTGTCGTCGGCGCCAGTCGGGGGCTCAATACCGGCCCTTCGCCCGGAATCCCGCGCGTCGAAAAACTCATCATCGATTCAATCCCCGGCCCCAGATGGCAACCGGTGCACATCACGAACGGCGACACCTTGCTCGTTCGCATGCGCTGCTCCTGAAACTGGTCGAAGCCCTGCGTCATGGCCGGAAATATCAAAAACGGTTCGTCGGCCGCGGTCACGCCGCGCAACCCGCTGTGTCGCCCGGAAAAAAGCAGCACTCGGCTCAATTCAATCTCCGACGGATCCTGAAAATGCGCGGCCAGATCCACGTCGCGGGTCATGCCCGGCGCCACGATGGGGATTCGCGTGTAGTGCCGGATCTGCACGCTCTCCGTCACCTTGGTCGGCCGTAAAATTCCGTCGCGGTCCGGCAAAACCATTTGGCGCACCAACGCGAACTCCGTCCCTGCCGGAAACTGCGGCACCTCCGGATTCCACACATCCGCCGGGTCCTTCATACCGGGAATCTGCATCCGTGCAAAAAGCGGAGTCTTCATCTCCCCGAGCTGCCGGTAATACGCGAGCGTTGCTTCCCGCCCCGCGAAAACAAAAAAATCCGAACGCGCCACGAACGACGTGTCATGCGTCGGGGCCGCCAGCTCCTGCTCCGGCGCGCCCAGGCAAACCCACGGCCCGGCCGGATCGAACAAATCCGGAGGCAGAAACGCGCGATTAGGAAACGCCGGATCGTACGCCGCCGGAAATTCGTGGCGCTGCAGCGCATCGGCATACGTATTCGGCAGCGCCGCCAACTGTTCGGGCGACAGCGCCAGCCGCCGCACGATCGGTCCCAGCGTGGCCATCAGCTCACGGCGCTCGGCTTGATGCGGCAGGCCTTGATCTGTGGGCTGGTCCGCGGGCTGGCCTGAGCTCTGATCGGCCCAGTCATACACCGCCCAAATGTCGCGCTGCAGAATCGCGCGCCGCAGCGGATCCGTCATTTGCCTTTCGGCGTGTGTACGCAGGAATTCGTCGGCCAGCGCCAGCGCTTCCCGGTGCGATTTTCCTTCTAGCAAATAATTCGTTTCGCTCCACAACAAGGGATCGAGCGAATCGAAACCATATTCCTGGCCGTCGGGCGCGACGCGGGTGTGCAGCAGAACGTACAAACGGTTCGTTACATCGCGGGAGTCAGAAGTGAAAAACGCGGTTCGTTGCGCCGCGCCGACCGAAACGTGCCACAGAGACCACCACACCACAGCCGCCAGGGCGACGGCCGCCGCGCTCGCATATTTCACCGAACGCTGTACTCGCATCGTGCTCACATCAATTGCAGGTCTACTGCGCGTCCCACTACCAAGTCCTGCTACTGCAGATTCCGGTCGCGCTTGGTCACCCGTCGCTACACTTTGCCACTAAACCCCGCCCGCGCTTCCGGCTCGCGCCACCGCCGCCTTATCTCCCTGCAATATCGGCAAAGGATTCTTCGGCGGCGTCTTCCCCGCCGATCCCCGGCGCGCCCGCGCCCGCAGCTGCCCAATCTTATGCGACGCCTTGAAAATTCCGCCCACCGGAATGATCCCGCCCAATTTGTAAGCCCCCACCGCCGCCAAACCCATCGACGCCACGCACCCGCACGACGCGCAATCCGGCGTCCCGCCAAATTGGCACGGCGTGATCATCGTCTCCAAATCCGCCGACATGGTTTCCGTGGTCATCGCAAAAATACAATCCTGCGGGCTCTTCGGCGGGTGCGCGAATTCCCGGATCACCCGCTCCGGCATATCCAGCTTCGGATATTTTTTGCGCANNCGCCGGCGTCAGAATTTCCGGCATTTGGTCGCCCACCTGCGGCGTGAACATGCTGAACCACACTTTCTTGATCTCCGGCCGCGGCGTCCAGAATTTCAAAAACTCTTCGAGGTAGCCCGCCCGTTTCATCATCTGGCCCGTGATGGTGCAATGCACCGTGACCCGCTGCCCCACGATGTTTTTCAGGATGCGTTCATACGTCGCCGGCGTCCGCCGCACNNGCAAATGGTCCAGCGTCACCCAGCTTTCGTGCATCGGCCGGAACGCGCTGGTCACCAGCTGCACATGCACTCCCCGCGCCATCAATTGCGGAATCAAACTTTCCAGTTCGCGGTAACGCACCAGGGGATCGCCGCCCACAATCGACAGATGCAAGGGCTTGAAGCGGTCCACCACTTCCAGCACCCCATCGACCAGCGCCTGCCCTTTGCGGTCGTTCAATTCCCGCAAAGTTTTTCCGCCGCCCAGATGCGCATCTTCGTACGCATAGCAACCGGGGCAGCGCAAGGGACACTCCCGCGTAATCTCAATCGACAGCGTCGGCGCTTCGCCCTTCAGTATTTTTCCCCACGCCTGAATAATCTGAGAAGTTTCCAAAGCCGGTGATCCTTTTCGCTCTCAAGTTCGCGCTGCGGCGCGGGCCCCAAATTCTTACACTTCTCGCTTTTACTTCTCAATGGATGAATTCATTCGTTAAAATGTCGCCCAGCAACTCCAGTATCGCCTAATCCGTCTCTCCCGCGCCTTTTTTTCTACCCCGCACGCGACCGCGTCAATTTGAACCACAGTCCCCGCGTGTACCTCCGGGCGGCAGGCCTCAGCCCGGCAAATCAGTTGACTGCCCAGCCAAAGTGCATCATAATCACACGTACAGTTCGCTATTTCATTCGTACGTTTGGAGAGCCAGCATGTCGACCGCGATCAAGGTGAAAAAAGTCTCCGCCACCATTTTCCGCGATAAATTCAAGGACTGCGCCCAGAAAACCAAGGGCCGCTCGGTCTTACTGGTCGAAAACCGCCGCTTGGCGCCCAAGTATTTTGTCGACAAAGCCTGGCTTGATTCCCTGCTTGCGGAATTCGCGTCCATTAAAGCCACTGCCGAAATACTTGCCGACCGCGAACTCACCGGTCATCTGCTCGAGCTGTCCACCACGATCGACCATGGCGTGCGCTCCGGTAAGATTCCGCTGCGCAGCTTGAAGGATGTCTTCGGCAAGTCGTGAGTCCATCGTCAACTCACTACGAGATTAAATTCATCGATCACGCCGCGGCCCAAGCAAAAGCCCTGGATGGTTCGATCAAAAAGCCGCTTCAGAAGCTGTGCGAAAAAAAGCTAGCGGTCGATCCGCAGGGCTATGGCACCGAACTCCACGCTCCCCTGACCGGTTACTCGAAACATGAATTTCGTACGCATCGAGTCATCTACCGCATCTATTCCGACTTGTCGCTGGTGGTCATCTGCGCGGTCGGCCCGCGAAAACAGGGCGACGTCGCCGATGTGTATGCCCAACTGGCCCCCCTGATCAAAGCCGGAAAAATTGCCGAACAACTATCGGCCCTGCTCAAGCTCAAGCCTTGAGCATCACGAAGACCCTCGCGAAGACCATCACGAACAAACAATCACCGTCGACCCAATCCCCGTCTCATTCTTCACCGCCAACAACGCCTGATTCGCGTCCTCCAACGGAAACCCGCTGATCTCCGGCTGAATCTTCAAATCTGTCGCGATCCGGATGAAATCCCGCGCGTCCTGCCGGGTCATATTCGCCACGCTGCGAATCTGCCGCTCGCCCCACAATAATTTGTCGTAATCGAACGCCGGCATTTGATCCAGATGAATCGCGTTGATCGCCACCACTCCGCCTTTGCGCAAACTCCCGAGCGCGCTCACCACCACTTTTCCGCTGGGCGCAAAAGTAATGGCGCGATCCAATTCCACCGGCGGCTTCTCATCCTCTTTGCCCACCCAGGTCGCGCCCAACGCCGCCGCCGATTTGCGATGCCCCTCGCCGCGCGTAGCCACATAGACCTCGCACTTCCACGACTGCAAAATCGGCACCGCCAGACTCGCCGAACTGCCGAAACCGAAAAGCCCCACGCGCTCGCCTTCATCCACATTCGCCACCCGCAAGCTCCGAAACCCGATAATCCCCGCGCAGAGCAGCGGCGCGACCTGCACGTCGTCCAAGCCCGGCGGCAACGGCACCGCAAAATCCGCTCGCACCGTCGCATATTCCGCGTACCCGCCGTTCACCGTGTAGCCCGTAAACGTCGGCCGGTCGCACAGATTTTCCATGCCATGCGTACAGAACCAGCAATGTCCGTCGACCCCGCCCATCCACGAAACGCCGACGCGGGTCCCCAACGCCAACTCCGGCGTCGCGCCTCCAATCACTTCGCCCACAATCTGGTGCCCCGGAATCAAATCAGTTTTCAGCGCCGGCAAATCGCCTTCCACAATATGCAAATCCGTCCGGCAAACGCCGCACGCCGAAACGCGCAGCATCAGCTGCCCCGGCCCAGCCACCGGCCGCGCCACCTCCCGCACCTCCACGTACTCGCCCGCCGCACGCCCCGGCACAAACACCGCAGCCTTCATTCCGTTCCCCCCGCTAAAATTTCTCGCGACACGCTGCTGCGAATCAAGCCGCCCGCGAATTGGATGCACCGCCTCACCGAATCGTCACCCGCTTTTCCGGGTGCCGCACTCTTTGCGTTTTTGTTTCGGCAAAGGGTGCGGGTTTCGATGCCACCGCGCCATAACCTGTCCTACCCAACGCAATTCGCCCCCCCCCGCCACGCACTCTCCGTGCCCTCGATCTTTTTCTCGGTGTCCTCTCATCGCCGCAAAGCTAAATTCATCTTCCTCACCTCGCGTTCAAATTCCTCCATCTCCCCCGCGCCGCGCGCCACCACCGAACTCAACCCCGCATGAAACTCCCGCGCCCCGGTCCGCTCCACCGCCTCGCCAATATTCCCCGCATTCAACCCACTCCCCGGCATCACCACGATCCGCTCGCCGGCACTTCGCACCAACTCGCCCAAAATCGGAAACGCCTCCGGCGCCGTCGCTTTCCCTCCCGAAGTCAGCAACCGATTCGCACCGGTACGGATGACATCCTCCAACCCCGCCCGCAAATCCACGCACGCATCAAACGCCCGATGAAAAGTCACCGGCCAGGGCGCGGCCCACTCCACCAGTTCCCGAGTGCGCCCAACATCCACCCGACCCTCCGCATCCAGCAAACCCAAAACAAATCCGTCCANNGATCATCGCAAAGACCGGCACGCGTGCGCGCTTGCGCACGCCACGCAACAATTCAGCATCAGGCGTAGTCCCGCCCTCGCGCAAATTACTGCACAATTCAATACGATCCGCTCCGCCGCGCTCCGCGGCTAAAGCAGCCTCCACACTTTCCACACTTATTTCCAGGATGTACCGGCGGGTCACTCGCGGGTCAACTTCAGAGGGCGCCAACGTGGGGTCTTTTCAACGCCTTCGCAAACTCACTCAATTCTCGTCCGCGCGCTTCGATCGAATCCCACTCGCCCAGCACGCAGCCGCATTTCGGGCACAACATCAGATACGACAATTCGCCGCCCGGCTTGGCTCCAAAAGTGAAATTCGGCGGCACTCGGCAGGTGGAACAGACAAAAACGCACGTTCCGTTCCGCGCTTTCATTCCCGACAGATGATCTTCAACCATGGCGCACCTCGCCCCTGCCAACCAAAAAGGCCCGCTCCTGACTTAGTGTTACCACCAGATTCCGAAACCCGTCAAGTCATCGTCGCAATAATCCGTGCCTATTTCAGCGCGCCAGTCTGCCGCAGCAGCTGCGCAATTTCCGGCGAATCCATGTTGGTCGAGGTAATCATCTTCGCGCCGGTGTCGATCCTTCGCGCCACCGATTTCCCACCCGCATGATCGGCCAGCGCTTTCACCGCCAGCTCACCCATGCGGAATGGATCCTGCGCCACCAAACCCTTGAGCCGGTTCGAACGCAGCATGTCGAAATACAAATCGGAAGTATCGAAGCCCACATGCGCCACCCGGCTGGAAAGTTCCAACCCGGAAAGCGCCATCACCATGCCCGCGGTCGACGACTCGTTCGGCGTGAACACTCCCGCCAGATCGCTCGCATGGCGCCCCAGCATTTTTTCCGACGCGGATTTCGCCGTGGCCCGCGTGGCTCCCGCATATTCCTCCGACAAAACCACTTTGATTTCCGGGTAGTGCGCCAGCCGCTTGCGGAATCCTTCTTCGCGTTCGGCAGTGCTGGCCGAGCCTTCCTGATAGCGCAGTAGCAAAACTTTCCCGCGCCCGCCAAGCACTTCGCCCATGCGGTCCGCCGCCAGCGCTCCCGCCTTGTGATTGTCGGTCGCGATGAAACTCAGAATTTTCGTCGAATCCAGCGCCGAATCCACGATCACCGTGGGAATTTTCGCGGCCGCCGCACTTTCCACCAGCGGCACGAACGTGCGGCTGTCGAACGGCGCCAGAATAATTCCATCCACCCGTTGCCGCAAAACCGTTTCCAGAATTTTGGTCTGTTCCTGGCGGTCGTCCTCGCGCAGCGGCGCCTTCCACATGAAATTCACTGCCACGCCGTGCGGCTGCAGATCCCGTACTGCTTTTTCGGCGCCCGCCTGCATCGCCTTCCAATATTTATGCAACGAACCCTGCGGCACGGCGGCGATTTTCAATTCCATTCTATGGCGTCCCTTGCACCGCGACGTCAAGGTCGCGCGCGCGTCGATGGCCCATGTTTCTAAGGCGAAGAATAGACCGAAATCCCAAGCTTGCGCCGCATCATACGGCGAGACCTGTAGAGTTGAAACAGCATTGTGCGCCGTAATTTCCTGGGAGTTACTTGATGCCTACGATTTACCAAGGCTAATCGGCTCTTCGCCCGCGGCCCCTCATCCGATTTTCCTTACAGCATTCCAGGGATGGCCGGTACGCGATTCGTTCTCTACAGTGGAGGTGTAAGCGGACCTCGCCACCGGGTCCGCAATTCAAAAAGCTTTCATACGGAGGAATAAATGGCTAGCAATCGACCGGACACCATGGAAAAGAAAAACGACAAGCAACGCGATATGCCCGCGCCNNATCCGCGAATCCGAATCGCGCACCTCGGAGACCGGAGACCCTTCGGTTTCCTAGACTTCGGTTTCCTAGATAATGACCAGCGCAGCAGAATTTCGTTGAAACCGGAGGCGCGGCCGCATCTGCGTCGCGCCTCTAGTTATTTCTACCGCCGACCGCGACCACCATCACCGTCGCGTCATCGTGCCAATTTCCTTCGCTGAATTCTCCCGCCGCGTTCAAAATGCGGTTCTGCAAGTCCGCCGCCGATTTCCCGCAACTTTCTTCCAGGAGCCGCAACAACCGGCCATCGCCAAATTCTTCGCCGTTCGGCACGCTGGCTTCCGTAACCCCGTCGGTGTAAAACACCACTCGATCTCCAGCCTGCAGCGTGATCGCGCCCATCAGATACGCCTGGTTCGGAAACACGCCCAGCACTCCGCCGCCCGCATCCAGCCGCTCATGCGAGCCGTCGCCGCGCAGCACCACCGGCGGATTGTGCCCGGCGTTCGCGTAGTGCAGCTCGCCCGACGCGCCATCCAGCCGCGCATAAAAAAACGTAACGAACCGGTCGCTCAGAATATTTTGGTGGATCGTCACATTCAGCCGCGCGCACAAATCGTCCGGCGCGATCTCCCGGCACGCCAGCCCGCGCACCGCCGCCTGCAAGTTCGACATCAGCATCGCCGCCGGCATGCCTTTCCCCGCCACGTCGGCGATGCATAGCCCCATCGAGTCCGCGCCAAACGCGATTACGTCGAAATAGTCTCCGCCCACGATCCGTGCCGGCTGCCAGGTTGCCGCGATTTCGTATCCAGCCATTTGCGGAATCGTCTTGGGCAGAAATCCCTGCTGGATCGCCCGCGCTTCTTCCATTTCCCGCGCCTGGCGGTCGTACTGCGCTTTGATTTTGTGGTGCTCGCGCGATTCCCCCGCCGCGTCTTCCCGCGCTTTCCGCCGCACGCGTCCCAATTCAATCTGCTCGCGCAGAATCGCCAACAGCTTCACGTTGCTCCACGGCTTCTCCACAAAATCCCCGACGCCGCGCTGCATCACCTCCACCGCCAAATTCACCGTGGCCCATCCGGTCATCACCACGATCGACGCCTCATTCGCCGATTCGCGCACCCGCGCCAGCACGTCCAAACCTTCCCGCCCAGAAGTCGTGTCTCGCGCGTAATTCAAATCCATCAGAATCAAATCGAATTCCCGCGCCGTGATCGCCTCAATAATCGCCGCCGGCGACGACGCCAACTCGCACTTGTATCCATGGTTTTTCAGCAGCGCGCGCAAAGCCTCCAGCACATCCGGTTGATCGTCCGCGATCAGAATCCGTGGCTGCAAAATCGGCGCGTCGCCCACGCCACCTTCCGCGTTCGCGCTCAGGTTGGGTTGGTTCGTCGCGTTCACACTATTGTTTACGTTCGCACTTCGCGTAGTGTTCCAGGGCCGGTTCGAATTATTAATTTCGTATGCCATCGTGGCCCTAGGCTACATCCGCCCCGCTCCTTTGCATAATGCAAACACTGCGCGATTACAAACGCACTTCCCCCTCCAGCATCAAACCCGAATAAACATGGTATTTGCAGCAGCTTAGGAAGAACGAAAGGCAGTAGCGGCGGAGCTCATGTCCAGTCGTGGGACCATCCGTCGCGTTTCCGGACACATCCACCGTCTTCAAATTTTCATTGAAATGTAACGAGCTGCGCTACGAACTTCCGCGCCCGCTCCAACCGCGCGTACCCGGCTATTCGTAGCGCAGCGCCACCATCGGATCGACGCGCGTCGCCCGCCGCGCCGGGAAATAACACGCCGCAACCGCGACCAATATCAGCAGCGCCGCCGTAACCGCGAACGTCACCGGATCGATCGCGCTGACTCCATACAGAAAAGTCCGCAGCACCCTCGTCGCCGCCAGCGCGCCGATCAGCCCCACGCCCACTCCGATTAGCGCCAGCCGCAATCCTTCGCCGACCACGATGCGAAACACATCGTTCGGCTGCGCGCCCAGCGTCACCCGAATCCCCATCTCGTTGGTGCGCTGGTTCACCGAGTACGACATCACCCCGTAAATTCCCACCGCCGCAAGCACCAGCGCCAGCGCCGCGAAAATTCCGATCAGCCAGGTTCGAAAACGCGGCTCGGTCACGCTGGTCGCCATGTTTTCTTCCATCGTGCGAATTTTTACCACCGGCTGGTTCGGATCGATCTCGCGCACCGCGCTGCGCAGCGCCGCGGTCTGCAATCGAGGGTCGCCCGACGTCCGCAGCACCACTGAAAGTTGGAATACCGGCAGCACCGTGTCCGCCTGCCGGTACGGCAAATACATTTCCGCCTTCGCGTCGGTGTCCAGCCCTTGCAACACGTCGCCCACGACCCCGACGATTTCCATATACGGCACATCTTTATCCGGCGTCGCGCCAATTTGCATCCGCTTGCCCAAAGGGTTTTTACCGGGGAAATAGGTCCGCGCCATGCTGGCGTTGATCACTACCACCGCCGGCGCCTTTTCCACGTCGCCCGCCGCGATGTTGCGCCCCTGCAGCAGCGGCACGCCCATCGTCTCCATATATTTCGGCGTCACCGTGCGATACCCCGCCGCGACGTAATCGTGCGGCGTTTTCGGCGGCCGCCCCTCGATATTAAATTGGATCAGGCTGCCGCCACCGCTCACCGGCAAGAACGACGCCGCGCCCGCCGACTTCACGCCCGGCAAAGTTTTTGCGCGCTCCACCAGGCGATCGAAAAATTCGTAGCGCAATTCCGGTTTCGCGTACGCGTTTTGCGAAAGCGGCAAATCCGCCACCAGCAAATGGTCCGGCTGGAATCCCGGCGACACTTCCTGCAGCCGCGAAAAGCTGCGCAGCAGCAGCCCCGAACCAATCAACAATAACAGCGCCACCGCAATCTCCGTCGCCACCAGCGCGCCCAGAATCCGGTGATGCCCGCGCCCCGTCGTCGAGCCGCGCGATCCTTCATTCAAAGTTTCGCGCAGATCGATCTTCCCGGTACGCAGCGCCGGCACAATTCCAAACACCAGACCGGTCAGCACCGACACCACCAACGTAAACAGCAGCACCGAACGATCGAGGCCCACCGAAAAAATTTGCGGGACGCTTCCTTCCGCCATATGCAGCAACGGCCCCAGCGCCGCCGACGCCACCAGCAATCCCAGCGCCCCGCCGGTCACCGCGATCAGCACACTTTCCGTCAGCAGCCCACGCACAATTCGCCACCGGCTCGCGCCCATCGACGTGCGTATCGCGATTTCCCGGCCGCGCGACGCCGCGCGGGCCAGCAGCAAATTCGCCACGTTCACGCAGGCGATCAGCAGCACAAAACTCACCGCGCCCAGCAGCAGCAGCAACGCCGGCCGCACATTTTGCACCAGCCGGTCCTGTAACCCCACCACGTCCGCGCTGATGCCGGTGTTGTGTTCCGGATATTGATTTTCCAACCGCTTGGTGATGCCCACCATTTCGGTGCGCGCCTGTTCGCGCGTCACCCCGGGCTTCAGCCGCGCCACTGCGTAAATTCCGGGATGCCAGTTGCGATCGTCCGGCAGAGTTTTGGCCCACGGCGTAAACGGCAGAAAAACATCGGCGGGTTGCAGCAACTCGAAACCCTTGGGCAGCACGCCCACAATCGTGTACGGCCGCGAATCCAGCGTGATCGATTTTCCCACCGCATCCGCCGCGCCGCCGAAACGGCGCTGCCACAAGCCGTAACTCAGCAGCACCACCGGGGCCCCGCCGGCCGCGTCTTCCTCCGCGCGAAATGTTCGCCCCACCACCGCGTCGACGCCCAGCAGCGGAAATAATCCCGCCGTCGCGTAGCGCGAATTCAGCCGCTCCGGATCGCCCGCGCCGGTCAACGCGATCGTCGCGCCGCGTGTCCCCTCCATCGACTCAAACGACTGGCTCTGCGCACGCCAGTCCACATAATTTTCATAGGAAGTGGTGATCGTGGGGTACGGCGATTTTTCAGCGACAATCACCAGCCGGGAGGGATCGTGAAAACCCAGCGGCCGCAGCAAAACTGCATTCACCACCGTGAAAATCGCCGTGTTCGCGCCAATCCCCAGCGCCAATGTGATCACCGCGATCAGCGTGAAGCCCGGATTCTTCTCCATCATCCGCGCCGCATATCGCAAATCGTTCAGCAAAGTCCCCATGACCCCTCGCCTCGCCGAATCGCCAAACCAGAATCACCCGGCCAGAATTGTGCAAACTTAGACGCACTCTACGCCAAAACGACTTCGTCATCCACCGACCCGCCCAGAACCTTTAGAGTGCGGTGCCTTGCCACCGCTTTCGACCAAGCCCTCGCAACCGTGACTCTGACCCGCCGTATCGCAAAATAACAAATCACCCCTGCGGACTCTCGTTGCCGAATTGTTAGCAACCCAGTTAAAATCCAAACATGAAATCCAAAGGCTTGCTCGGGCTCTATTTCGTCGTGGGCGTCCTGGGTGTGGTGGCCGGCGTAGCCAATTTCTTGCAGAAACACTACGTTTTCGCGGCCATCTATGGCCTTTTCGGCGGGATCTGGCTGCTCATGGCCCTGCTGAAATCGCGGGTCGAAGCCTCGCCTGCACCAGGCCCGTCGAACCCGGCGCCGTCAGCTTTACCGGCCGAGCAAACTCCCAAGCCGACGCAATCTTGAATTTCAAGCAATCGCGGTAATCGAAACAAAAATCAAAAACAGATCGGAGCAAGAACCAAAAATGAAGAAATATTTTCGCGCCAAATCCAAATCCGCCGCAGCCTCCGCCCGCAGCAAATTCGCGGAGGCACTCTCCACTTCCGCCGCCCTCGGCTTGGCGCTGGGCCTTGCCGCTTCCGCCGTCGCCGCCTCCGGCGGAATCTCCATCTCGAGTTTCCGCACCAGCGAATCGTCAGCCGCTGCTGGCGCCGCCACCACCGCCACCCAGCGTAAATCCGGCGGCCATCCTCAATCTTCGCAATCGCCGTCATCCGATTCCGGCGCCACCCAGAAAGGAGCAAACGTGATCCAAGCCAAAGGAACATTCGATGTGAAAGTGGACCCGCAGGGAGAAGCCGATAAAGCCGAAGGTTCCACGCTCGCGCGCATGTCGCTCGACAAAAAATATCACGGCGACCTCGAAGCCAGCGCGAAAGGCACCATGCTCACCGCCGGCACCGACGTCAAAGGTTCCGCGGGCTATGTCGCCATCGAGCGCGTCACCGGCACCCTCAACGGAAAAACCGGCAGCTTCGTGCTGCAGCACAACGCCACCCTATCCCGCGGCACGCCGATGCAAAATATTATCGTGGTCCCCGATTCCGGCACCGGCCAGCTCGCCGGCATCACCGGCAAACTCACGGTCATCATCGCCGACGGTAAACATTCCTACGAATTCGACTACACCCTGCCCGCCGCGCAATAAATCGCGCGCGCACAAAAAAACGCGCCCGCCCGCGGCTACCCTTGTCCATAAGCCGCGAGCGAGCGCGTGGGTGAAAAATCTAGCGGCCGTTGCCGACTTCGAAATCGGCGCGGCAGCCGCGGTCGACCCAGATGAAATTATTGGTGTAGCCCCAGGTCTGTTTGTAAATGCAGTCCGAATCGCTGCGCTGCCGCAGCAGCCGCACGCCCCGGCTTGCATTCACGTTGCAATTGTTCCGGCGTCCGTCGTTCGACGAGCAGCTCACCACCGTCACGCCCGGCCGGTTCGGCGGCGCCCAGTTGTTTCCGCCCATGCTGAAGTCCGCGCGGCACCCGCGATCCACCCAGACCCCACGACGATCCCAGCCCCAGGTCGAACCAAAGATGCACGGAGTATTGCTGCGCTGCCGCGCTAGCGACACGCCGCCGCTGGTATCCGTCGGGCAGTAATTTCTACGCCCATCGTCCGACGAGCAGTAAATGCTGTAGCCGCCACCACCGCCACCGCCCGGAGGATATCCCGGAAAACTCGGAATCCCTGGCCCGTAATAGCCCGCCTGAAAATCCGCGCGGCAGCCGCGGTCCACCCAAACATTGCGCGAATCGAATCCCCAGGTTTGATTGAACACACACGCCGTATTGCTGCGCTGGTTCACCAGCCGCACTCCGCCGCGCGTATCCGCCGGACAAAAATTGCGCCGGTTATCATTCGAGTTGCAGGAAATCACCGGCCCGCCCTGCGGCGGCGCCGGAGCAGGCGCTGCGGAAATCGGCGACGATAGTTTCGCCGCCGTACGACGCGGAACAAAAAACGCAGCCAGCGCGATCACCACAATAAAAGAAGCCACCAGAATTTTTTTCATGAACCGGGGAACCTCGCCGTTGATTTTATGGGTGGCCCATCCTTTCGTTTTTCAGAAAGGTGGGGCCTTTCGCCGCACGTTGCCGCAACCGTCAACCCAACCGCGCCGCGATGGTACTTCCGAAAACCCAAAAAGAAAACGCCAAAAGCAACTTACCGCGATTCATCCGTCGATCGCCCAACCATCAGAGTCCGTATCCTCGCCCTAAGATAAAGATTAAACTCTTCCCATGCCCGAAATTTGCATCCGCCCCGCGCGTCCCTCCGACCGCGAACCGCTCGCGCGCCTGTTCCACGCGCTCTGGCCCGAAAATCCCGCCGAGCATTACGCCGAAGAAATCACTCCTACCCTCGCCGGTACGCCCGTCAGCTCCCTTCCCACCATAATCTTGGTGGCCGAATCTGCCGATACTACCCTTGTCGGATTTCTCGAGGTCGCTCTGCGCTCCCATGCCGACGGCTGCGACGTGCGCCATCCCGTCGGCTACCTCGAAGGCTGGTACCTTATCGCAAGCCATCGCGGCCGTGGCCTCGGCAAACAATTGCTCGCCGCTGCGGAAAACTGGGCCCGCGCCCAGGGCTGCACCGAAATGGCCTCCGACGCCTGGATCGACAATGACCTTTCTCATCGTGTGCACGAGCGTCTGGGTTTTGAAGTGGTCGATCGCTGCGTCCACTACCGCAAATCGCTGTAGCGCGAGAAGCAAATTTTGACTCGCAGCGAACCACGCCGAAGCTCCAGCTTCGACCCGCGCCGAAGCGCCGCGGCGTTGAGTTGTGCCCGTCGCAACTCCACCCGTGTTCGGGCGCCGCGTCGAGTTACGCCATCGCGCAGCTTCGATCGTGCTGCCGCCGATTTCGCTTCTCCCTCTTGCCGCAACCCGGGGAACGAGAGAGAATGAGCGCTCGATGGCGGGGGCAGACGGGTGCCAGCAACCATAGTCGGGTTCAATTCGGGGAGGATTTCCGTGAGCGACAACAATAACAATCAAGCTGAACAAAAAAGCAATCTGGTCATCCGCGTTCCGCTTTCCGCGGACGGCTTCGCGTCCATCTATTTTTCCAGCAGCGACGGCCGCGCCATGTCCGAACGCGAATGGTGGCACCTGCGCCAGGTCGTCGAGCTGGCCAGCAAAGCCTTCACCAAGCCCGAAGAACGCGCCATGTCCGCCAGCGCCTAAATCTTTAACGCGCCCCAAGCCGCGCCACACTCGCGCCAAGCCAAATCCGCGCGCGCTTACGCTTCGCGCCTTGGACTTGGCTTTTGCCCCCGCTTCGGTTCAAGTTGTCATCCCGACCGAGGCGCGTTCTGTGCGCCGACCGCCGACCCTCGCAACCGAGCTCGCCAAAGAATCTACGCCTTCCCCGCCAATTCCTCGCACACCTTCCACAGCCGCTCTTCCTGCTCCAAATTATGAAACTTGCAAACCCGCTCCGCCTTATCGAACCACAACCGGTTCGTCAACCCCTCCACCTCCGGACTCGTCGCCAGCCAAATCACCGTCTCCGCACCCTTCTCCCGCGAACGCCCCTTCATCCCCGGCGCCAGCGCGTGCAGCAACGGAGTATCCACCGCCCCCGGACTCATCGCGTTCGCCGTCACCGCCGATCCTTCCAGCCGTCGCGCATACGCCCACGTCAACATCCGGTTCGCCTGCTTGCTCTGCGCATACGCCGTCGACGGATTGTAAGTCCGCTTCTTGAACTCCACATCCTCCAGTTCCAATCCGTAAGCCATCTCCGACGCCACGTTCACAATTCTTCCCGCCGGCCCCCGCTGCAAAGCGCCCAGCAATAAATTTGTCAGCAGAAAATATCCCATCACGTTCGTCGCCCAGGTCACTTCGATTCCGTGCACACTTTCCTGCCGCGTCGGCGAACTCGTCCCCGCATTGTTCACCAGCACATCGAGCACGGAGTGTTTCTTCGAAAACTCCTCCACCGCCTTCCGAATCGACGCTTCACTCGCCAAATCCATCACCAAAACTTCCAGATGTGGATTCCCCGTTTCCGCCGCCAGCTTCTTCCGCGCCGCGTCCCCCTTGGCCGCATCGCGGCAAGCCAATATCACTCCAGGCTGCCCCTCCGCCCGCGCCAACCCGCGCGCAATCTCATACCCAATCCCCGCATTCGCCCCAGTAACCAAATACAATTTCCGTCCACTCTTCTGCGTCGCCATCATCCCCTTTTCATCCTCTCCTTAGAAATGCACTCATCCGTAAAAAGTCGCTGCAAACTCCGGCCCGCCACTCACCAGCAGTTGGCCGTCACATCCAGAGGAGCGCAGCGGCGAAGGACCTCTCTTCGATGTT
>PMHK01000068.1:0-4217 GCA_003156635.1 Acidobacteriota bacterium
AATGATCGCGCTCTGCAGCCCGGTTTGCGGCTGTTTTCAGGGTGGGTCACAGATGGACAATAAGCTCTCGGTCTCTGCCTCCAATTTCCATCGGCTCGCCTTCTGCGCGATTTTGGCTCTCATGCTCTGCGCCTGCGGCGCTGACGACGCCGACAGCACAGCTGCCGCCGCCACAAGCGTAACTCCGGCAACCACACCGACACCCGCCCCCGCGCCCGCAGGCGTCACTGCGAAACCCACCCCCGCGCCCACACGCGCCACATCCACGCCTGCGCCGACGGGCGCCAAGCCGACGCCCGCTGCGGCGCCCGTCGAGGCTGCCGACGCGGCGCGACTACTCGAACAGGCGACCTTCGGAGTCACGGCCAGCGATGTCGCCCATGTTCAGAGCATCGGCATCGATGCATACATCAATGAACAATTGGCGTATGCCCCGACCCAGTACACCGGATACAGCTACACCCCGGCAACCGCGCCGGCGGGCTGCATGAACGATGGATCGAATCCCCCCGACGCATCCAGCCTGTGCGCGCGCGATCAGTACTCGCCGTTTCAAGTGCAGCGCGATTTTTTCACGCATGCGCTCAATAACCCCGATCAATTGCGCCAGCGGGTTGCGTTCGCGCTATCGCAGATCATGGTGGTTTCGAGCGTCCAGATCTTCCAGGCCTATGGGCTCGCCGCCTATGAGAACGTGCTGTTGAAGGATGCGCTCGGTAATTATCGCACCCTGCTGCAGGACGTGACTTTGAGTCCTGCTATGGGAAACTACCTCGACATGGTGAACAGCGGCGCCACCAATCCTAAAAATGGCACAGTCCCCAATCAGAATTACGCGCGCGAAGTGTTGCAGCTGTTCTCGATCGGTCTCGTCGAATTGAATCCGGACGGCACTGTGCAGCTGGACGCCAGCGGTGCGCCGATTCCCACTTTCGATGGAGCCACCGTCGATGGCTTCGCGTCGGTGTTCACCGGTTGGACCTATCCGCCGCTGCCGGGCGCGACATCGCGCTGGACCAACCCAGCCAATTTCGACGGCACGATGGTGGCGTTCCCCGAGCACCACCAGCCGGGCACAAAGGCGCTGCTGAACGGCTATACGGTACCGGCAAATCAGACACCGGCGCAGGATCTCGCCAATGCGCTCGACAGCATATTCAATCATCCGAACGTCGGCCCGTTCATAGGTAAGCAACTGATTCAGCATCTGGTGACCAGCAATCCGAGTCCCGCTTACGTGCAACGCGTGGCCGCCGTCTTCGCCAACAATGGCTCGGGCGTTCGCGGCGACATGAAATCGGTGATCACCGCGATCCTGATGGATGCGGAGGCCCGGCGCGGCGATGATCCGGCCACGGCCGTCGGCACCGACGGTCACTTGCAGGATCCAATTCTTTTGATCTCGGGAGTGATGCGCGCTTTCGGGGCCACGACCGACGGCTCCAACCTTTCTTACTACGCCAGCAACATGGGCGAGAATCCGCTGTTTTCTCCCAGCGTGTTCAATTTTTATGCGCCCTATTATGTGGTTCCTGGCACGACGAGTCTCGGTCCTGAATTTCAAATTCTAACCACCGCCACTTCGCTGAACCGCGCGAACTGGGTCAACACCTTCGCCTTCGGCAATTTCGGTGGTGAAACCGTGGATTTTTCCAGCTGGGCGGCGCAAGCCTCCAATCCCGGCACCATGGTCGACGCTTTGAACGCGCTGATGCTGCACGGTTCGATGTCCGCGGATATGAAAACCGCCATTCTCACGGCGATCCAGGCAGTTCCGGCCGGAACGACCCAGGCTCAACACCAGGCGCAGACCGCGATTTATTTGGTCGCGTCGTCATCGCAATACCAGGTTCGGCACTAATTCCAGATTTTCGGCGGTCGCCGCGGAGAGTGTGAGCGTGTCTCGAAAAAAAGGAATGTCGCGAAGAGATTTCGTGCGAGCGGGATGCTGCACCGCAGCTTCATTCGGCATGACCGCGGCCCTCGGGCGCTTGAACATGATTCACGCCTTGGCCGCGCCCCCCGCCACCGGCGGTTACCAGGCGTTGGTATGTATTTTCTTGTTCGGCGGAAACGACAGCAACAATCTGCTGATTCCCAACGACACCGCGGGCTATGCCAACTACGCCACGATTCGATCGAATCTCGCGCTGGCACAAAGTTCGCTGCTGCCCATCATCACTAAAACCGGGAAAGTCCCGTACGGCCTGCATCCCAACACTCCGGGTCTGCAAGGCTTATTCAACAGCGGCCAGATGGCGCTGGTCGCCAACGTCGGCACACTCGCCCAGCCGCTTACCCAGGCGCAGTACCAGGCTAATTCCGCGACCATTCCCGTGAATTTGTTCTCGCACTCCGACCAGCAAGGCCAGTGGCAAACGGCGCAGTTTGACGGCTATGCTCCTACCGGATGGGCCGGCCGTACCGCGGATGCGCTGCAATCCCTGAACGCGGGTGCGCAATACCCGCCGATCACTTCCGTTGCTGGCGGCGCCATCTTGTGCAACGGCGCACAGACCGAACCGTACGCCTTGATTCCCGGTTCCACTCCGGGCTTGAGCGGCTTTTCCAGCTCGACCCAGAATAGCGCCCGACTTGTCGCCTTCCAGCAATTGCTCACTTTCGATTCCGGCATCTCGCTGGTGCAAGACACCAGCGCCGTAATGAGCCAGACCATCGCCGAGAGTCAGATCTTGGGCGCAGCGCTGAATGGTCTGCCGGCCTTGCAGACCGCTTTCCCGGCTACCGGACTCGGCGCCCAGCTGCAGCAAGTCGCGCAGATCATTCAGGCGCGATCCGCTCTCGGCCTGCAGCGCCAGATTTTCTTCTGCTCGCTCGGCGGTTTCGATACCCACAGCGCGCAATTGCCTACCCAGCAGGCTTTATTCGCACAACTCGATCCGGCGCTCACCGCTTTCTACAATGCGACGGTCGAATTGGGCGTGGGTCCGCAGGTTACTTCTTTCACGCTTTCCGATTTCAGCCGCACCTTCCAGCCGGGCTCGAACGGCGGCACCGATCACGCTTGGGGCAGCCACCACATGGTAGTCGGCGGCGCGGTGCAAGGCGGCGATCTCTACGGCACTTTCCCCACGCTCGCCTTGGGCGGTCCCGACGACGTCGGCAACAACGGCCGCTGGATTCCCTCCACCTCGGTGGATCAATACGGCGCGACGCTGGCTCAGTGGTTCGGCGTCGCCCCGAGCGATCTGCCGACAATTTTCCCCAACTTGCCGAACTTCACCACGCCGACGCTTAGCTTCCTGGGCTAGCGTCGGCAAACCTAGCGTGCTCGTCGCACCTCGGCCGATACCGTCCGAGCCTGCGTGACACGGCCTGCCAAATCTCGCGCCGGTTGGAGCGAAGCTGCACAATATCGTTCCTCGGTGATTTTCTCGCCGTGGAAAAACTCCGCACATCATAAAAATTTTATTTTCCGGGGTTACTTCCGGCGTTTTCCTTGCTAAGTTATTTACAGATTGAGCTTGTTAAACTCTGCGCCTTCTCTCCTGCCAGTGTCATTCGCATGACATGCCATTTGAGATGTGCGGAGCGCGTTCATCATTCAGCTGAACTAAAAAAGGGACCTGCTAGATGGCGTCGTCGCTGAAAACCAAGATTCAAGAAGGGCTGCCCTACCCGCGCGGCGGAACCTGGGACGGCAAGGGCACCAACTTCGCGGTCTTTTCCGCGAACGCCACCAAAGTCGAGGTCTGCATCTTTGATAAGACCGGAGCTCAAGAGCTCGATCGCATCGAACTCCCCGAATATACCGATCAGATTTGGCACGGCTATCTCGCCGATATCCGCCCGAACACGGTTTATGGTTACCGCGTGCACGGCCCCTATACGCCGGACGCTGGCCATCGTTTTAATGCCAACAAATTGCTGCTCGATCCCTACGCCTGCGCGCACCTCGGCGAACTGAAATGGAATCCGGCGGTCTACGGCTACAAAATGGAATCGGGCGACGACACTACCTTCGACGAGCGCGACAGCGCGCCCTTCATGCCCAAATGCATCGTGGTCGACCCCGGCTTCGATTGGAAGGGCCAGCCCCTGCATCGCCAGGTTCCCTGGGACAACACCATCATTTACGAAACCCACGTGAAGGGTTTCACCAAACTGCATCCCGGCGTGCCGCAAAGGCTGCGCGGCACCTATGCCGGTCTCGGCTCGAAAAAAGCCGTCGAATACATCAAGTCCCTCGGCGTCAC